>JBBQHJ010000298.1:0-6155 GCA_038323865.1 Gemmatimonadales bacterium | reverse complement strand
GGAGATCGTCACCTCGTCGCCGCTCTTGAGCACCGTCACCATCTGGTGCAGCACGTACTCCGGGTACGACGCGGGAATCCCCATGTCGAGCGACTGGAGGCCGGCGCGCACGCGCGTGGTAGTGCTGTGATGATCGGCGCCCTGCACGTTGATCGCGCGGGTGAAGCCGCGTTCCCACTTCGTGACGTGGTACGCCACATCGGGCAGGAAATACGTGTAGGTGCCGCCCTTCGCGGCACTCTTGCGCATCACGCGATCCTGGTCGTCACCGTAGTCGGTAGTGCGCAACCAGAGCGCGCCATCCTTGTCATACGTGTGACCGCCGGCCTGCAGCGCGTTGATCGTGGCGTCGACGCGGCCGTCCGAGTAGAGCGATGATTCCAGATAGTACGTGTCGAAGCGGACACCGAATGCCTGGAGGTCGCGATCCTGCTCCTTGCGAAGCTCCTGGACGCCAAAGCGCTGCAGCTCGGCGAGATCATTCCCGGCGATATCATCGGGATGCTCCTGCACGTACAGCTTCGCAATGTCGGCGATGTACTCGCCGTGATATCCGCCTTCGGGAATCTCGAGCGCGGCGCCGCTGAGTTCTCGCACGCGCGCCTGAATGCTCTTCGCGAGATGCTCGATCTGCGTGCCGGCGTCGTTGTAGTAGAACTCTCGTGAGACATTCCAGCCGGTCCACTCGAGCAGCGCGGCGATGGCATCGCCAAGTGCAGCCTGGCGTCCGTGGCCGACGTGCAAAGGACCAGTGGGATTGGCACTCACGAACTCGATGTTCACCGGCTTCCCCGCACCGATGGTCGTGTGGCCGTATTCGCTGCCGGCGCTGACCAACGCCTCGAGCCCGCCCGAGACCGTATCCGCGTCCATGCGAAAGTTGATGAAGCCTGGTCCCGCGACTTGGGCAGAACTGATTGATGCAGCCTTCTTGTCGACCGCCGCGATCAGTGCGCTCGCGAAATCACGCGGCTTCTGTCCGAGCGTTTTCGCCAGCACCATGGCGACGTTAGACGCCCAATCGCCGAATGCGGGATCACGCGGACGTTCGAGCATGACCTCCACGTCAGCGGGTGCGCCGAGTGATTCGGCCGCACGCGCCAACTCGCGCCGCAGCGCGTCAGTGCCTGCGCTCACTCGCTCGAACTCGGCTTGCTAGGTGGCGCAGCGGGCTTGGTCTCCGTCGGCTTCGGCGTTGGTGCTGGGGCGTCACTCGACTTTGAGTCGCTCGTTTTTGCCTCGCTCGATGCAGCCGGCGCGCTGTCTGAACTTCCACCTTCGGAGGGCTTCGACTCAGGCGCTGTTCCGCGATGCGCGTTCTTGCCGTAGTCCGTGAGATAGAAACCCGAACCCTTGAACGCGAAGCCGGCTCGCGACATCACGCGCTCGGACGCCTTGCCGCACACGGGACACGTGGATTGCGACTCGGCGCCGCTGATGGTGCGGTAGAACTTTTCGAAATCGTGCCCGTCCGGGCAGCGGAACTCGTAAGTTGGCATAGCTCAGCGACTTAGGCGATTGCGTCCAGCCATATAAGCTAGCCAGCGCGACGTGGTGCTACAAGGTCGCACGCACTTTCAAATCGGACGATAAATACCCCACGCCGCCGAGAAGACATCGCTGATCTCGCCGACGCTCGCGCGCGCACGGACTGCGTCGATGATGAGCGGCATCATTTGAGCCTGCGTCCCGCCGCTCGCCGACTTTAGCGCATCGAGTGCGCGAGTCACCGTCTCTGCATCACGCGCGCGCTTCACAGTGACAAGGCGCGACAGCTGATCGCGCTCCAGTGCCGAGAAATCCGGCGTGGGAATCACTGGTGGCTCTGAGCCGTCGGCAAATCGGTTGACGCCAACGATGGTCGTCTCACCGCGCTCGACTCGGAGCTGAAACTCGTATGCGGAGCGCGCGATCTCTTCCTGAAAGAATCCAGCTTGAATGGCTGGTGCAGAGCCGCCGAGTGCGTCGACGCGTTCGAGAAGCGCCCGCGCCTCTGACTCGAGTGTGTCGGTGAGTTGTTCGACGTAGTAACTGCCAGCAAGTGGATCCGCTGTGAGTGCGGCGCCACTCTCGTAGCCGACGATCTGCTGTGTGCGGAGCGCCAACGTCGCCGCCTCGGCCGTTGGCAGCGCCAGCGCTTCGTCATAGCCGTTCGTGTGCAGTGACTGCGTGCCGCCAAGCACGGCAGACAATGCCTGAATTGTGACACGTACGACGTTGTTCAGCGGTTGCTGCGCCTGGAGCGTGACGCCGCCAGTCTGCGTGTGAAAGCGCAGGCGACAGCTCGCGTCATTGGCGCCGAAGCGGTCGCGCATGAGGTGCGCATAGAGTCGGCGCGCAGCGCGGAACTTCGCGACTTCCTCGAACAGGTCGTTGTGTGCCGCGAAGAAAAACGACAGCCGCGGTGCAAAGACGTCGACGGCGAGACCGGCAGCGACTGCCGCGCTCACGTACGCCATCGCGTTGGCAAACGTGAACGCGAGCTCCTGCACCGCCGTTGCTCCCGCTTCGCGAATGTGATAGCCGGAAATGGAAATTGGATTCCAGCTCGGCACTTCGGTGGCGCAGAAGCGAAAGATCTCGGCGATGAGCGCGAGTGACGGCGCCGGCGGGTAGATGTAAGTGCCGCGCGCGATATACTCCTTGAGGATGTCGTTCTGGATGGTGCCGCTGAGTTTGTCGCGCGAAATTCCCCGCTCTTCGGCGACGACGATGTACATGGCCAGCAGCGTTGCGGCCGTGGCGTTGATCGTCATGCTCGTGGACACGGAATCGAGCGGAATGCCATCGAGGAGGAAGTGCATGTCCTCGACGGTATCGATGGCTACGCCAACGCGACCCACCTCTCCAAGCGCACGCGGCGAATCCGAATCGATGCCCATTTGGGTGGGCAGGTCGAACGCGACGGAGAGCCCGGTCTGCCCCTTGTCGAGCAGCATGCGAAAGCGCGCGTTGGTTTGCGACGCCGTGCCGAAGCCGGCGTACTGCCGCATGGTCCACAACCTCCCGCGGTACATGGACGGCTGCACACCGCGGGTATATGGGAACTTGCCCGGGTCGCCGAGGTCGAGGTCGTAGTCGACGTCGGCCGGGCGATACACGGGATCGATCGGTATTCCAGACGGGGAACGAATTTCTTCGGGCATACCTTCAAACTAACGCTGTCCGCTCACCGCTGACCGCAGCCGTCGGCGCCCTTATGCGCCGACCAGCTCCGACTGACCCGAATACGTCGAGACTGCGAGATCGACGTCGCGCTTGCTACCGATGAACAACGGCGTGCGCTGGTGCAGTTCGGTGGGCTGAATATCCTGAATGCGCACGGCGCCATCGGACGCCGCCCCGCCGGCCTGCTCGCAGATGAATGCCAACGGACTCGCCTCATAGAGAAGCCGGAGCTTGCCCTGCGGCGTCTTCCTGTTCGACGGATACGCGAATACACCGCCGCCAAGCAGGTTGCGGTGGAAGTCGGCAACGAGTGAGCCCACGTACCGCACATTCAGCGGCTTGCGGCCACCTTCGAGTCCGCGATAGCGGCGCATCAACAGCTTCGTGGGCTCGTCCCAGTTGCCTTCGTACGAATCATTCACGGAGAGATAGCGGCCCTCATCTGGAATGCGGATGTTCGGATGCGAGAGCAGGAACTCGCCGATTGAGGGATCGAGGGTGAAGCCGTGCACGCCCTGGCCCGTGGTGTACACGAGCATGGTGCTCGAACCGTAGATCACGTAGCCCGCCGCCACCTGACGGCGACCCGGCTGGAGCATGTCCTCCATTTCGCCCTGACGGCCGCGGGTGATCTTCTGCACCACGCTGAAAATGGTGCCCACGGGAACGTTGACGTCAATGTTGGACGAGCCGTCGAGCGGATCAAACAGCAGGCAGTACTTGCCACACTTGAACGGCTCGGGAATGGGAATGATGCCCGGCTCTTCTTCCGACGCCATGGCACACAGCCGGCCGCCGTGGTCCATCGCCTTCACGATCGTGTCGTTCGCGAACACGTCGAGCTTCTGCTGAATCTCGCCCTGGACGTTCGAATTCTCGGTGGACCCGAGAATGTCGGCCAATCCGGCGCGGCGGACCTTGTTGGCGATCATTTTCGCCGCGAGCGCCATGTCATAGAGAATACCTGAGAGCTCGCCCGTTGCTTCCGGGTGGAGCCGCTCCTGCTCGATGATGAAACGCTCGATTGTGACGACGGATGTCGCGGTGTGATGAACCACAGAAGACCTCGATGTGGGCGAGTCGAACTGAAAGTGCAGAGCGTGCCGGAGTTCGTGCAAGAGCTAGGGCAACTTCGTCAGTGAGTATCGTCGCGGGGCACGCGCCATTGGAGCGAGCGAGACTGCACCTCGATCCCGTCACGGCCGAAGCGGAGGACCACGGAGCCGAGTCGGTCCGTACGTGCCACAAATGCTCCGTTGGCCTGAAGGGCATTCATGATTTCGGCGTTGGGATGCCCATAGGTGTTGTGCGCGCCGACACTGACCAGCGCGACGCGAGGGTTCACGGCGCTGAGAAATGCCTTCGATGTGCTGGTGTTGCTGCCGTGATGACCAACCTTGAGCACGTCGGCGTGCAGCGAATCCGCGACGTGATCCAGGAGCCACTGTTCTTCCGGCGTTTCGGCATCGCCCGTGAACAGCACCGTGTATTTGCCCAGGTGCACGAGGAGTACGGTGCTCGCGAGGTTGGCGTCGTGCAGCGATGCCGCCCACGACGAATCTGGAGCCAGCGTGGTAACATCGACGTCGTCGATGTGCAGCGTTTCGCCGGGATGCGCCCGATGCCACGGGATGTCCTCCTTCATGGCTGCGGCGAGCGCAGCAAGGTACGGCGGCGACGTGCCGACATATCCTGGATCGATGAATTCTGCCGGATGTCGCAACGCAAACAGGGACGCCGCTCCACCGACGTGATCGGCATGGGGATGCGAGAGTACGAACAACGCGATCTCACCACCACGCTGTGCGAGATAGGGAGCAACGGTCGCGCGGCCCGCGTCGCCACCGTGCCATGAACGACCTGCGTCCACCACGATCCACCGGCCTTTCGAGGTGCGAATGGCAAACGCATCTCCCTGCCCTACGTCAATCATGTGCAACTCGGGCACCGCTGGCGCCTGCGGCAGGAGCGGCTCCAGTACCAGCAGCGCAGCGCTCGCACATCCAATCAGGGCGGCGCGAACGGGATGACGAGAACAGCATGCAACGAGTAGCGACACCGACGCCACCGCCGCAGCCATTGCGGCGAGCACGGTGGGCATCACCACCGGCGCCGCATGTGGAACACGAACCGCACCGCGCGCAATGAGATCGAAGAGCGTGAGTAAGGCATGCGATGCATCGGCGCTCATGTGCTCAACTCCGTGAAAGGGCATCACCACCGCGACAAACAGCACTGGTTGCAAGAGGCCCATGATGGGATCGGCGAGCAGGTTGGTTAGAGGTCCGAGGAGTGCTACGCGGCCAAATGTCCACGCGACGAGCGGCGCGGTCGCCGCCGTGGCGACAATGCTGATCACGGCGCCTGTCGCGAGCGTGCGCATACTGGACTTCCACTTCTCAGGTATGATGCGCCGCGCGAGCGCAGACCCGCTGATCAGCGACGCGGTTCCGGCAACGCTCAGCTGCCACCCCAGATCAATGGCGACGTGCGGGTCCAGCAGTGGCGCTCCGCCGCCAAGCGCGAGAATGGCCCACCTGGACGTTGGACGCTGCAAGAGTCGCGTAGACAGCACGGCGCCGAGCATGACGGCGGCGCGCACGGCTGGTGGAGGCAGTCCAATCGCAACCACGTATGCTCCGATGATGCACAACGTCGCGACTCTCGCCGGCTTTGGCGGTGCGCGCAGCACCGACGCGAGCAGCTCGAGTGCAAGCGCAATGATGCCAACGTGGAGCCCGGACACGCTGAGCATGTGGACCAGCCCGGCATTCGCGTAACGGTCGCGCACTTCCGCGGGAATGTCGCTCATGTCGCCGATGACGAGCGCACGCGCCATCGGAGCGTCGTCGCCGAAAATGCGATCGATGCGTCGCCCCGTTCCGGCTCGCACCGCCACCAACAGTGCCGAGTGACGCTCGCGGTCGATTGCGGCGTTTTCAATGAGAAGCCCTCCCGTCCCCCTGCTCGCCTTACCTCGCACGACG
>JBBQHJ010000297.1:0-6170 GCA_038323865.1 Gemmatimonadales bacterium | reverse complement strand
AAGCCAGTCATGTACTGGATGTACGCCTGACGGATGTCCTCCTGCTTTGGATCCGAATAGTCCGTGGGCGCAGGAAGGAGTTGACCAGCGGCACCGACGAAGACGGCACGCCGCGTGGTGTTCCGCGGATTCTGGTCGATCCGAATGCTGAAGAGGGCGAGTGGGAACGTTTGCACGGTCACGCTCGCAGGACGCGGCGTCCACGAACCAGCTTCCGCGCCCATTACACGCGCAAGGTCCGTGTGCGTCCTGGCATTTCGAATCGCCGACAGCGCCGGCTGGAGCGGGGCCAATCCCTTGCGTTGAATACCCGCCGAATCCATGAACGACCGGTAGAATGCGCCCGTTTTTCCTTCCGGTGTATTTGGTGAGAGCGCGCGATTCTCGCCAACCTCGCGAAGCAGCTGTGCCACTCGTCGCGGCGACAGTCGCATGAGGTCGCGCCAATAGGAATTGTTTCGATCCAGACCAGCTCGAGTCGCCTCGGTGATCCAGCGGCCAACAGCGTATTGGACGAAATCATCTCCGGGACGCACCGACAGATCACGGTCGCCGAGCGCAAAGCCCCAACCGCCAACCCCGAATGACGCGATGGTATCGCGGGGATCAACAGCTGGAGCTCGCGGGCCCTGTGCGTGGCTGACACTTGCAATCGAAAGCACGCATGCGAAAAGGCTGCGAGTCAGGCGTGATGCGGTCATAGCGAGAACACCCTCATGTTCAGTGTTGGAGTACCAACGCTACCGAGGGTGTTGCGCGAGGCGAATGGTTCAGGTGCGAATGGCATCTGCCGCGCGATGAACGCCCGCTCGACGCTGTGAATGCAGCAGCATCCGAACGGCTATCGGCCCAGCCAATAGCTGACTTTCACCAGGAAGATGTTGTCCGGCCGCGCGGCAAGCAGCGCCGTGCGATCACGTGTGAAGTCGCAGTCACCAACGCCCGCCTGATCGGCGCGCGCCTGAGTCCACACGAAATACAGCGTTGAACCGGGATTGTACTCCCACCGAAACACTGCATTCCCCCGCAGCGAACGGAAGTTGAAATCCGGATTGTCAATGGCGAACGAAGCAGCCGGGCCCGTTCCATCTGGATCAATGGAATACGCCGTCGTATGTCCACGGGTATCGCGATGAACGGTTGCGCATAGAGCTCGAGCGTTGCAGTGGGCGAGAACGTCACGTTGAGGCGCGTGTCGAGCGATAGCGTCTTCTGCGTGAGCACAGAAAGGACATATCGCCTGCCATAGAAGCCCGT
This sequence comes from Gemmatimonadales bacterium, assembly GCA_038323865.1. Classification (GTDB taxonomy): domain Bacteria; phylum Gemmatimonadota; class Gemmatimonadetes; order Gemmatimonadales; family Gemmatimonadaceae; genus AG11. Next base: position 4,913 of record JBBQHJ010000297.1, on the reverse strand, counting down.
CGCGTTGGCGTCGTTGACCGCCGTGACATACTGCTGAATGGACGTCGCGAGACTGTACGATGGTCCCAGGGTAACGGACACGTTCGACGACGGCTTCAATCGCGCGTCGAGCAGCAGGCTGGAGCCGAATCCACCTTCCTCATTGCGTGACAACTGTGTTTGCGCGTTCAGTACGATGGCGCGACGTGTGTCCAACGCCCCCTGCACCCTTCCGAAGAATCGCCCCGGGCGAACCGCAACGGGCCCGCCGCGCAGTGCCCGGTCGTCCAGCACGCGAGGGTAGTAGATGAGGAAATTGTTGGCTTGCCAGAATCCGAGCGACTGGCCGCCGAACGCGACGTGGACCTGTCGATCGTTCAGATCGCCGTCGAACGTCCACTGCTGCTGACCACCGAATATCACGTACGCATTGCGAAACCAGCTCGTGGGGACCGTCCAGTTGTATGCGACGTTGGCCTGCTGCCAGATGTAGTCGGCTCGGCTGAGGAAGGCGATGTCGTTGACCTCGAAACCGGGCGTGCGCGTATTGAGGGACGTCTCCCAGTTGAAGTTTGGTAATAGCGTGCGCTTGACCGCTGCGCACGAAGAAGCGCAGCCGGACTGCCCGAAATGCTCGACAGTTCCGTGCTCGCAAGGAACGTGTACGTCTTCTTGTCCCAGTTGACCACGAGGTCAGCCCCGACGGCCTCCGAGTGCTGGTTGAGGCGTTGCGCGAGCGCAGAGTCCCTGAGGCTCCGAACAACTGACGATGCAATTCCGCCGATGACGACGTCGCCTCCCCGAAAGTCGCGCGTCGTGCGACCGACGAAGTAGTTGGTCAGCGGTTCCACACTCCGCGTGAATTGCGGAATGTCTGTGCTGGAAATCCTTGCCCGTTCCTCTCGCGTGACAGCATCGAGCAGACCGACCGTGACTCCACTGCCAGTGCGGCCGGTGCGTTTCGCCGCGCCAAGGATCGTCGAGTTCTCCGGGATGTCCGCGAACTGTCCTGCGTTCGCGGCGAGATCCGCGCCCTGCGGCGAACGACCTATTCTCCGTGAATAGAATGATTCCATGGAGGAGAGCGTGCTGCAGAAGAAACAATTGGCAGTACCAAAATCGAAAATGCCCGCGTCCGCGACGAAGAAGGGCCGCTTCTCTTCGAAAAATGTCTCGAACGCACTGAGGTTTACCGAGGCGGGATCAACCTCGACTTGGCCGAAGTCTGGATTGAGCGTGAGGTTGAGTGTGAGGTTCGAGGTGAGAAGCGCTTTTACATCGCCACCAACGCGCGTGTCCTTTCGCTGTCCGTTGTTGAAGGGATCGCCGGGCTGCGATGGCTGCACATACCGGGCGCGTCCCACGACATACGGGACAACCTCCACGTGGCGCGGAACGCTGGCGATGCGAAGACCCTCGAGGTGACCGAAGCGCGACGGCCCGGCAATTTCCGTCTTGGTCCAGAAGGACCACTGATCCTGCTCCTGCGAGCGTTGAATGAAGCGGCGGACTTGCAGGCCCCACGTCTGGACCTCGGTCTGTGAGAATCGCAGCTGGGAGTAGGGAATGCGCATCTCGGCAGTCCATCCTCCTGCGTCCACACTCGTGGCGACCTCCCAGACGGGATCCCACGACGGATCGGGATTGGAGCTGCCACTGCCCAGTGCATCGAACTTGACGCCCGACGGATTCACCTGGAACAACGCGCGGCCCAGATGATCGTGATATCCATCGATCGCAAGCTGGAACCAGTCGGATTCCATCAGCGCGTCGCGGCGCACGAGTCGCGTGACAATTCCGGCCGGGCCCTCCGAGTCATACATCCGTGCCGATACGTACAGCGCTGCGTCGTCATACAGAAAGCGCACCTCGGTCCGTTGCGTGGCGGGCTTGCCCTCCTGCGGATCCGCCTGTGTGAAGTCGGTGATTGGCGTCGCCCGCGCCCACGCGTCTTCATCTATGTGTCCGTCGATCTTTACCGGTCCAGAGCGTTGAGCTGCTCGGGCACTCGGGACGGGAACATTGTGCGTGGTTCGCGACGACGGATTGCGTTGCGCGTGTGGGTCCTGCGCCAGGAGCGCGGACGCACGGAGGCAGAGAACCACTGCCAACGCACGGTGGCGCGCGGTTTTCGAGCGTGGATGCAAGAGACTGAGTGTGGTGGATGGAGTGCTGACGCGAGCTCGGTTTTCCAACCTCGCTCCTGACCCTCCACTATGTCTCCGACGAATCTCGCGGCCACGCGCTTATGACGTGAACAGCATGGTTTGGCATGCATCCACCACTTGAGCGTGTCGAACGCCATCGCGCAGTCCACGCCCACTGGCGGAGTCGTCCGCATAGTGTTATGGTATAACATAACACTATGACTGCACTCGAACTCCTCGTCCGCATCGCGCCTGATGACGCGCGTCCCATCTACGTGCAGATCATGGACGAGATGCAACGTCTCATTGCCACGGGCAAGATGATTCCCGGAGCGCCGGTTCCCTCCATTCGTATCCTCGCCGCGCATCTGCGCGTGAGCCATCTCACGGTATTTCAGGCGTACCGCGAGCTGGAGCGTATCGGCGTGTTCGAAGTCCAACGAGGGCGCGGGACCATCGTGAGTCCTCGCACCTCGCCCGCGGTCGAGCGCAAGAAACTTGCTGAGCGCTTTGCCCGCCACACGCTCATTGAGGCGTCACGCAACGGACTGTCGGGCGAAGAACTCGTGCAGACTCTCCAGCGTGTGCTTCGCACCGGCCCCTTAAAGCGAGGCGACGCATGATGCCGACTCAAATCACGATCGACGATGAACAGCTGGTCCCGGTAATCCACGTGCATGGCGTGTCCATGTCATCCACGAGCGCGGGCCCTGGTCTCGATCTCGTCTTGCATCAGGCTGATTGCATGGTCCTCACAGGCCGATCTGGCGACGACCGGAAAGCGCTCGCCCAAGCCATTCTCGGCAGGGGCCGGCCCGCGCGGGGCAAAGTGCAGGTGTTCGGTGCCGACCCATGGGCGTGCAGTGGCGCCGTTCGCGCCGCAATCGGTGTCGTGGATTCCGGGTGTGACGTTGACGCACCTCGTCTCCGTATCGAGCAGGTATTCCGGTATTGGGAGCGCAACCATCCCGCGTTCTCGCGCCCTGCGGCCGAGCGTGTACTGGCGGCTGCGGAACTGCCACTCTCCCGAAAACTTGGCGCACTGACGCTTGAGGAAGCCCGCCTGGTTCAGCTGGCAATTGCGCTTGCCGCCGAGCCGGCGTTGCTCGTGTTCATCGAGCCATTGGAGGATCTCGACACGTCCGCCCGTGAGCGCTTCCTGCGGATTTTTCTCGACTACTCCTCCGAGCGTGCCACCTCCACGCTGATCATCGCAAACGACCCACATCCGTTCGAATCGTTGGCCACCCACGCCGCTGTCGTGAGCGGCGGGCAACTGCTCCTGACCGAACCGCTCGATGCGCTGCGGGCCGATGCGCGAGAGTACGTGCTACAGGTTCCTGCGCATTGGGTTGTCCCAGTCGAATTGCGTACGCGCTCACAGATCCAGTCGCAGCACGGTGAATTGGTTGAGCTCCTCGTCTGGGGCGAGTCAGTCAGCGCGCATGCGGTCCTGATGTCCGGCGCCGATGTGATCGATACGCGTCCTGTCACCCTGGCGCGATTCCTCAACCGTTTGCTGGAGCGCGTTTCGTGACTGACTGCACGATAACGAATCCCAAGTGGCGGCGGCCGGTCGCTTCACTCCCGCGGCGGCTCTTCGTCGAGCTCCGCTATCTCTGGTGGCGGGCAGCGTTCGCCATTCGTGCGGCGAGCGCCAGCGTCGCCGTCGCCATTCTGCTCATGGCGTTCAGCCAACGCGATCCATCGATCGTGGACTATCGACTCCTCGAATTTCACTTCGTGTGCGTGCTGGTCGCCGTGACGTGGGGGCTCTTTGTTCCTCGGGGGCTCCGCGAATCGTTCTCCGCTTTTGTGCCAGTGCGAACGACGACGGTGTTGGCGACTCGAATCATTTCCGGCGCGATTGTGCTCGTCGTCGCCTGGTCCGCGACAGTGACGGCTGTATTGATCGCTCGGTTCATTGCTGGATCGCGGATGTCCTCTGTGCCGCTCATGGCCGTGCTGCCGGCAATGTTCTTCAGCATCCTGTCCGCGTATGCGGTCGCTTGCGTGGCGGCGCTTCTTACGCGACGGCCGCTGCGCTGGATCCTCGCTGCTTTTGCGGCGGTCGTGGTGGGACTCCCATTGCTCATCCGGCTTTCGACCGGCGCGTTCCATGTTGAGAGCATCTCACCATTTCTGCCCTATGCATTCGAGGTGACGCTGCTGCGAGGTATGCTCGGGCAGTCACTCCAGCCGGCTGCACTGCTCTCCGATCCCTCGGCAACCACGATACCCACGGCGCTCTGGGCGGCCAGCGTGTGGATCGTCCTCTTGACCGCCTCCCGCTTTGCGGCTGCGCGGCCCCGTCCTTCCACTCGCCAGAGACAGTCACAATGATGTTTGCATTCTTCCTCACGACGCTGCTGTCCACCACCGCCGGGCCTGCGACGTCGCCGCGGGATTCTTCCAAGTTGCGACTCGAGCCCTTCACGTTCGTTTCTGAGCATGGGGATTCCGTGCCCGCCGAGCGCGGCCATCTCTTCGTGCCGGAGAATCGAACTCGGCGCGCTAGCCGAATGATCGAACTGACCTTCATCCGTCTAAGGAGCACCGCGCGCGTGCCGGGCTCTCCAATCGTATATCTCGCGGGCGGCCCTGGCGGTTCCGCGCAGCTCGTCGCAACGGGCGCGCGATTTCCCCTCTTCAATGGGCTTCGCGCAGCAGCCGACGTCATCATCTTCGATCAGCGTGGCACGTGGGGGTCGACGAACTTGATGTGCCCCACCGCCGTTACGGTTCCAGGCGATACCGTGTTGAACGCCGGCGCGCAGTTGGCGATTT
>JBBQHJ010000296.1:0-6204 GCA_038323865.1 Gemmatimonadales bacterium | reverse complement strand
GCCTCGCTGTCGGCGCGCTCGCTCCGCTCGCTGTCAGTTGCTGACAGCCGGCGCGAAGCGCTCGGCGGGCTGACAGCGAGGCGCAGAGCGCCGATGCGGGCTGTCCGTGAGCGCTGAAAGCGCGAACGGGCTGACAGCGAGCGAAGCGAACGGGCTGACAGCGAGCGAAGCGAGCGGGCTATATTCCTCCTCCTGACCCGAGCTCATACGCTGACATGGCTGGCCATTCCAAATGGAAGAACATCAAGCACTACAAGGCGGCTACTGACGCCAAACGTGGTGTGTTGTTCACGAAGCTCATTCGCGAGATCACCATGGCCGCCAAGCTTGGCGGCGGCGATCCCGCTGCGAACGCCCGGCTCCGGCTGGCGATCGATGCAGGGCGCGGCAAGTCGCTCCCGAAAGACAACATCGAGCGCGCCATCAAGAACGGCACCGGTGAGCTGAAGGGCAACGACATTCAGGAAGCGACGTACGAGGGCTACGGCCCCGCTGGCGTCGCGCTGATTGTCGACACGATGACCGACAACCCCACGCGCACCGTTGCCGACGTCCGCCACAAGTTCTCGCGCGCCGGTGGCAATCTCGGCACGCCTGGCTCCGTGGCGTTCATGTTCGACAAGAAAGGTCAGATCGAGCTCGACGCGGCGAAGTACAGCGACGAAGACGCCACGCTCGAAGCGGCACTCGAGGCAGGCGCCGAGGATTTCCGGAATGATGGTGAGACGTATCTCGTCACCACGGAGCCGAATTCGTTGTATGCGGTGAAGGCTGCGCTCGAGGCGAAGGGTATCGTCGCCACTGAAGCTGAAATCGCGATGGTGCCGAAGAACTCGATTCCAGTGAAGGGCAAGGACGAAATTTCCTCGCTGCTCAAGCTGATCGAAGCGCTCGAAGAGCTCGACGACGTGCAGAAGGTGTGGGGCAACTTCGAGATCGACGACGCGGACATTCCCGATCTCTAGCTAGCGCCGTGCTCGTACTCGGCATTGATCCGGGCACGGCCAACACAGGCTACGGTGTGGTGCGCGGCGAAGGCTCGTCGCCGCCAGTGCTTGTAGAGTGCGGCGTCATCCGCACGCGCTCTCGCGATCCCCTGCCCTCTCGCCTGCGCGAGATCTACGAAGGCGTGGCAGAGTTGATCGATCGTCATAACCCGGACGCCATCACTGTCGAAGACGTCTTCTACTCCAAGAACGTTCGCACCACCGTGGTACTCGGCCATGCGCGTGGTGTGATCCTGCTTGCTGCCGCGCAACGGGGGATTGTCGTGAACGAGTTGACGCCGGCAGAAATCAAGAAGGCCGTGGTAGGCACAGGCGGTGCAACGAAGGAGCAAGTGCAGTTCATGGTGACTCGCTTGCTCCGCTTGAAGACCGTTCCGCAGCCGACCGACGCAGCGGATGGTGTCGCCGCAGCGCTTGCGACTGTGATGACTCCCGCGATCTTTCGCGCATGATCGTTCAAGTAGCGGGCACGCTGATCACGAAGGAGCTCGATCGCATCGAGATCGCCACCGAGTCCGGCGTGACGTACGAGTTGGCCGTGCCGCTCAGCGCCTACGAAGCGCTGCCCGGCGTCGGGAAGCCCTGCACGGTGCACACTTATCTCGTCGTGAAGGAGGATTCCTGGCAGCTCTTTGGATTCACGTCGGCGTATGAGCGCCGCGTGTTCCAGAAGGTGCTGGGCGCGAAGGGTGTCGGGCCGTCTCTCGCGCTGGGGCTGTTGTCGTCGCTCACGGCCGACCGGCTCGTGCGCGCCATTCGCGAGAAGGACATCCCGACGCTCCAGTCGGTGCCGCGCGTCGGACGAAAGAAAGCCGAGCAACTGATTCTCGATGTCGCGGACAAGCTGGATCAGTTGCAGACATCGGGCGCGGAGTCGGGTGTCGGACGCGGGGGCTCGCCGTCGACTGATGATGCGATTCGTGCGCTCGTGTCGCTCGGCTACACGAGCAATGACGCCGAAAAGGCGGTGCGGAAGGCGCTCGACAATGGTGCCGCGGCGGCGTCTGCGCCGGAGCTCATTCGTGCAGCGCTGGCGGTGATCGGCGGTCGGTAGTGCGGTAAACAGTCTTTGCAGTCGTGTCATCACAGGGGTGTGCTCACGATGACATTGATGACCGACGAGGCAGATCTCGAACGCATAGTCGCCGACGCGCGGACCGGTGCGGACAGCGCGTTTTCGCAGCTCGTGGAGCGTGTGCGAGATCGCGTGCGTCACTGGGCGACGCGGTTCAGCGCCGATCACGACGAAGCGGACGACATCACGCAGGACGTGATGATCGGGCTTCAACGCCGCGTGCAGCAGTACCGTGGCGACAGCCGGTTCTCGACGTGGCTGTATGCCATCACACGACACGAAGCGCTCAATCGGAATCGCACCGACGCGCGACGTGCTCGGATTCGCGACATCTCAGTCACTGGACCAACATCGAGTCAGCAGGCGGATCTCGACGAACAGACCGTCGCTGCGCTCGCCCTGCAATACTTCGACGCGTTGCCTCCAAAGCAGCGTGCAGTGTTCGAACGGATCGATCTCAAGGGCGAATCGGCGGCGGACGTCGCGCGCGACCTGGGCGTTCCGGCGTCCACGGTCCGCGCACATCTCTTCAAGGCGCGACGCTCGATCAGGGCGCGCATGCTCGAACATCACGAGCAACTGGTACGGGAGTTCTTCTCATGACGTGTAGCGAGTTCAAGACCGCACTGCTGACGGCTAGTCGCGCCGAGCTGCGCGGCGAATTGAGTGGAGCGATTGGCGAACATCTTCGCGAGTGTGCTTCGTGTCGCAGGCTCGCGCTCAGCGTTGAAGCCCAGAACGAAATGCTGGCGGAGATGCTCCTCGCACGGCGTGCGACGGGTGCCTCGGACGCGGTCGTTCGCTCGTTGCGGGGACGCATCGCAGCGATTGCTGCGGTGCCGGTTGCCGCCGCGCTGATTGGAGTAGCCGTTATTAGCCTTCGCGGCGCGCCAACCAATTCCGCTCAGGCTCCCGGCACACTTACGACCGCAAATGGCGTTTCGATTAAGCCGTCCGCCGGGCAGAAGGCGACACAGATCCCGTCATCGAACCCGAAGGTCACGATCATCTGGCTATCCGAAGGAGATACGGAATGAAGCGGATCATCTTCGTCTTCGCGCTTCTAGCGGCGCATGAGACAAGTGCTCAGCAGAGCTCGCGCGGCGTGGACACCATGATCGTGATGACGGTGCCGTTGAGACATCTCAGCGGCGACGAGGCCGTTCAGCTTCTGACGCCCTACGCGACGACACCCGCCTACACGAATCAGCCAGCTGGTGGCGTGTTCAGTGTACCGGGAGGGCAAGCAGTCACGATTCGCGAAAAGATTTCGCAGTACGGTCGAATGCTTGCGCTCCTCCGTGAATACGATCGAGCGCCACGACTATTGGAGTTCAATTATCAGGTCATTCTCGCCGACAAGTCCACGAAGCGACTGGACGACGTGGTCACCGAGAGCATGCTCCGGAACTCTCTTAAGTTCACCGGCTACTCCTTGATCGGGTCCGGCATGCTGCGCTCGGGGATCAAGTCAGACATCGAAGCGGTCATCGAGAATCCAGACTATCAGTACAAGCTGGAGCTCGACGTCGCCGAGCCGCCGGGAACGGCCTCAGATGCCAGCAGTCGAATGGACATCATACTTGCTCGCTCTCCGTGGCCAGTCGACGGCAAGCCCTCCGGTGACAAGCAGTTCCTCCTGGTCAGCCGCGACGTTCGAATTCCGCTGAGCCAGACGGTGGTGCTCGGCACCAAGGCCCTGGACCGCGATCGGGCCATCATCCTGATCATGCGACCGGAGCTTTCGAGGAAATCCCTCACCGTCACCCTTCCGAAGGCTCCAGAGGACTAGCCGATCTCCGCGCGGCGGGCGAAAATCCGGAACAGCTTCCCCCGGATGAAATGCTCCCAGCCCGCCGCACCCTGTCGTTCACGGAGTCCGTCATTCGCGAGATGACGCGCATCGCCAACCAGCATGAGGCGGTGAATCTCGCGCAGGGCTTCCCGGACTTCCCCATGCCGGAGCCCATGAAGGATGCGGCATGCGCCGCCATCCACGGCGACATCAACCAATACGCCACCACGTGGGGTAGTTCTGCACTCCGCATTGCCATCGCCGAGAAGTACAGGCGATGGTACGGCATGCAGGTGGATCATGACCGCGAGGTCACAGTCACCTGCGGCGCAACGGAAGCCATGGCCTCGGTGTTCCTCGCGCTGATAGATCCGGGTGATGAAGTGATCGTCCCCGAACCGTTCTACGAGAATTACGGGCCCGACGCGATCCTGGCTGATGCCAAGCCAGTCTTTGTCCCGCTTGAGCGGCCCCACTGGACCTTCGATCCCGATCGCCTCGCCAAGGCGTTCACGAAGAAGACGAAGGCCATCATCCTCAATACTCCGCACAATCCAACCGGCCGCGTGTTCACCCGCGCCGAGATGACCATGATTGCCGAGTTGTGCCTCAAGCACGACGTGTGGGTGATCACCGATGAGATCTACGAGCACATCCGCTATGCGGGTGAGCATCATGTGATGGCGATGTGGCCCGAGATGCGGAATCGCACGATCACCATCTCCGGTCTATCGAAGACGTTCAGCTGCACGGGCTGGCGACTCGGCTACACCATTGCGCCGCCCGAGCAGACCGCCGCGATCAGAAAGATTCATGATTTTCTCACTGTCGGTGCGCCTGCTCCATTGCAAGCCGCCGGCGCGATGGCCATGCACTTCGATGCCGACTACTACAACCACATGGCGCTCGACTACCGCGCTCGGCGCACCATGCTGTGTGATGCACTCACCGACGCGGGCTTCACCTTCACGCAGCCCGAAGGCGCGTACTACATCCTCGCGGATTTCTCGGCGCTGAGTGACAAGGACGACGTCACGTTCGCGAAATGGATGATCGAGGAGATCGGCGTCGCATCGGTCCCCGGTTCGAGCTTCTACTCCGACCGTTCACTCGGCAAGAATCTCGTGCGCTTTGCCTTCTGCAAGAAATACGAGACGCTGCGGCGCGCAGCCGACCGCCTCCTGACCATCAAGACGTCCGTTTGACCAGCGAGCCACCTAGCATAAGATTGTTCTCGCCACGCCTCTAACTTGCGAGACATCTCAAGATGAAAACGGTTTCAGAAGTGTTGATCCACCCCTATGGAACGGATCAAGGCTCGACCGTGTTGCATGTCCTCATCGAAGAGTTTTCTTCATCGCGGTGGACCTTATTCGCCGGGGCGGTCCACTTTGCCAAGCTGTCGGGTCACTACGACAGCCTAATTGCAGCAATGCGGCTCTTCTTAGAAGGTGGAGCGACGCTTTCTGTCACGTTCGGTGCGGATGTATTCGGAGCGGACGACGCGGCGTCCGACTATTCGGCAATCGAAATGCTCTTGGCAGAGTTCGAGGCTTATCCAGAATTCAAACTTTTCCTGTATCACGAAAAAGGACGCACCTTTCATCCCAAGGTGTACCTCTTCGCAAATGAAGAAACAGACAAAGCTCTGCTTATTGTCGGCTCTTCCAACTGGAGCGAGGGCGGATTTGCCAACAATGTGGAGGTGAGCGTGAGGCTGGAACTTGACCTTGCAGCCGACGATCATCGTCTCGTCTACGATAAGCTTCTGTCAACAATCGAGCAGTTCTGGCAGGAGGCTACATGAGTGGCAAAGGATGGGCACGTCGCGTGAACTCGAAGACGCTGCCAGAATTCGCGCCGATATTGAGAGTCGAGAAGCCAGCACCAGGTGGGGGGTCGTCGAGCAAAGAAACGATCGACGTCGACGAAGCCAATACTGCTTTGAGCTCTGAGCGCCAGAAGGCGGAAGCATTATTTAAGGGCGTGCGCTTCGCCATCAAGTCACCGTTCAAGCGCAGCGTTGCCAAAAAGCTGGCTGGGGCAGCCCCCCTTCCCAAGCCCGTAGCCGGAGTGAGTGGAGTAGCCAAAGGGAAACTCTTATGGAGAATCGCTGCGCTCCCAGCCTCAAGCGTTCAACGCCAAATAGGCAATCCGACTGGCGGTCTTCGACTAGTCCAAGCCGGCTTCACGGTTGGCGGTCGTGTAATCGACCAAACGACTTATTTCAGAGGCACCGCTTTCGGTGATCTTGCATGGAAGGTCGGCAGGTCAAGGCCGCGACGAGAGGATGCCGAGGCCACGTTCGAAGTAACGCTTCTCGGTGC
>JBBQHJ010000295.1:0-6244 GCA_038323865.1 Gemmatimonadales bacterium | reverse complement strand
GTGGCGCCCCAGTAGTTGCGTGTGGTTGGAGCCGTCTTGGCCTCGATACGGCCGTTGCCCCAGTCCCACGTCCAGCTGACGATGCCGTGATCATCTGTGGAGCTCGTGGCATCAAAGAAACACTGATGCGGATTCGGCTGGCCCACGCACGTGAACGTGAAAGCGGCCACCGGCGGCTGATTCACCGGCGGCGTCTGCGTGATCACCACCGTGACGGACGCCGAATTGTTGGCGCCCTGTGAGTCCGTCGCCTTGAGCGTGATCGTGTGCGAGCCCACGCTCAAGCTGCTCGTCGAGAACGACGTGCCCGTGCCGATCGGCCCGTTGATGCTGCTGGTCCACACGAGCGAGGCCCCGCTCAACGCCCCGTCTTCTGGATCCGTGCCCGTGCCGCTGAACGATACCGAGGCGCCCTGCACGAATGACGCATTATTCGCCGGCGCCAAGATGCTCGCCGTTGGCGCCTGATTCACCGGCGCGGTGATCGTGATGGTGCGCGTCGCCGTCCCGGTCAAACCCTGCGAGTCGTGCGACGTGAGCGTGATCGTGTGCGAGCCGACGCTGAGATTCGACTTCGAGAACGAAGTGCCCGTTCCGATCTGGCCATTGATGCTGCTCGTCCACATGAGCGATGCCCCGCTCAACGCACCGTCCTCGGGATCCGTACCCGTCCCACTGAACGACACCGCCGCCCCCTGCACGAATGACGCACTGTTCGTCGGCGCAGAGATGCTTGCCGTCGGCGGCTGATTCGGCGGCGGGGTACCGATAGTGACCTGCTGCGACGTGGTACCCGTGAGACCACCCGCATCCGTCACCGTCAACACAATCGTGTACACACCGTCGGCCGCATACGTGCTGCTCGTGGTCGGCGTCGTGACTGTCTTGGTCTTGCCACCGCCCCACACCCACCCGTACGTAACGATGCCATGATCATCCGTCGACGCGCTCGCATCGACACTACACGTTCTCGACGTAATCACACCGCACGACGCCGTGAAGTGCGCGACCGGCGCCTGGTTCGGCGGAGGAGCCGTATTCAGGAATCCCATGTAGAGCAGCTTGTTCGGCGTCGCACTTGGTACCGCCGTGATGACATTTGACGTCGCGGCCGTGGTGAGCGCGGTCGCAACTTGCGCCGGCGTCGCGTTCGGATTTGCCTGGAGATACAACGCGACCACACCAGCGACATGGGGCGACGCCATCGAGGTTCCGCTGATGATGTTCGTCGCAGAATTACTGCCGATCCACGCCGACTTCACGTTCACGCCGGGCGCGATGATGTCGACGCAATTGCCGAAGTTGGAGAACCAGGCAAATACATCGGTGCTGTCAGATGCCGCGACCGTGATTGCCTGCAGCGTGCTCGAAGGCGATTCGTTGCACGCGTTGCCGGTGCTGTTGCCGGCCGCAAGTGCGTACGTGACGCCCGCGTTGATTGAATTGATGACCGCTTGATTGAGCGTCGAGGAGAATCCACCGCCGAGGCTCATGTTGGCCACGGCCGGTTTCACGGCGTGCTGCGTGACCCAGTCGATGCCGGCGATTACACCGCCGAAGGTACCGTTGCCGCTGCAATCCAGTACGCGCACCGCGACGAGCTTCACCGCCTTGGCAATGCCGTACGTTGCGCCGCCGATGGTGCCGGCAACGTGCGATCCATGCCCGTTGCAGTCCGTGGCCGTACCGCCATTGGTGACTTCATCAATGCCGAAGAACGTGCGGCCGCTGTACTCATTGTGTGAGTAGTTGAGGCCAGTATCGATGATGTACGCGGTGACGCCTGCACCGGTCTGCGTATACGTGAAGCTTCCGGAATAGGGCCGGCTGGCCTGGTCGATACGATCAAGCCCCCAGGTCGGACCGTTCTGCGTGGTGGACAGAGATACGGTCTGGTCCTGCTCCACAGACAGAATGTTGGGATCACTCCGTAGCGCTTCTGCTGCGTCATCCGCGATGGTCATGGACGCGCCCTTGATGGCGGTCGTGTATACGTGCTCCACCACCGCGCCGTGCGTGCGCTCGATCAGCTGCGCAGCGGTGAGCGGGTTGGGCTCGTTGTCCCGAAAACGAACGATGTACTTGTTGGCGATGGGGGCCGCACTTTCACTACGCCGTGCAACCGGGGGCACCAACGTAGCGCCGCCTGCAGGAATGGTGGGCGCGATGGCATCGCTGCACGCAGCGGCGCCGAGGAGTGCGGCGAGGGCAAAATACTTCTTCATGCGGTGGGTCCCTGGCTGTGAGAGTAACCGGGTCACTTCAGCGTCGAAACTTGTGCTGCGCTAGCGCAACGATAGGAAAGCGGATGAGAAGCCGCAATCAAAACCGATGATTTTCGTCAGATCCTGGTCAATGCGGCCACACGACGACCGGAAAGCTTCACCTGTCCATTGAGTTGGCCGATTGCAATCATGAATGCGCACCCGATCACCCTACCGCCGGCCCGTTCGATCAGTTGTGCGGCCGCGTGCGCCGTACCGCCGGTGGCCAGAACATCATCAACCAGCAACACTCGCGACGGGCCCGGACACGCATCGACATGTATTTCGAGACGATCTGTTCCATACTCGAGTTTGTACTCTGCCGCGTGCGTTTGAAAAGGTAGCTTCCCCGGCTTTCTGATGGGAATGAACCCGGCATTCAGTGCGACTCCGATCGGCGCTGCCAGGATGAAGCCCCGGCTCTCGATTCCTGCGACGTGCGTGATTCCCTCGGGCATCCATGGTGCCGCCATTGCTGCAATGACATCGCGGAACAGTTCTGCGTCGCCGAGAACCGGCGTGATATCCTTAAAATTTACTCCAGGCTTCGGAAAGTCTGGAATGTCGCGCAATTTTGCTGCGACGCGCGTCACGACATCGCTTCGATCCGGTGAATCTTGGGTCATCGATGAATGGCGAAGGGGTACGGCAGCTGAGGGTCTGGCTCGCCACTCACGTCCAGCACGGCGGTTACCTGCGCACCGGTCGGCCCAACTGCCAGCGCTGCACGAAGACGCGTGAGTGATGACTGCTCACCACCCGCGACGACTTCCACTTCCCCGGAGTCGCGATTCGTGACCCATCCGCTGAGCCCAAGCCGGCGAGCTTCCTCGCGCACGAACCAGCGAAAGCCGACTCCCTGCACTCGGCCACCGATGCGAACGTGCAAACGGCCTCCCCCTGCTACTGGTCCCATCCCTGTGTGCCGAGAAGCGGTACGAAGCGAACGGGCGCGACATTCCGCGTGGTGACTTCGCCGTTGCGCTTCGTGACCAGCACCAAGGACTGCTCCTCCAGTGAGCCGACGGGGACAATCATGCGGCCACCTTCGGCGAGCTGCTCGACGAGGGCAGGCGGAACCGACGGACCACCTGCTCCAACCACTATTGCATGATACGGAGCATATTCGCGCCAACCGACCGTACCGTCGCCGAGCAGCATCGAGACGTTCGCTGCTCCGGCGCGATTGATCGCATCGCGCGCGCCGGTGAACAGCGCGGCGATCCGCTCGATGGTAAAGACCTGCGCAGCCAAGTGGGACAGCAGCACGGTTTGATAGCCGGATCCAGTTCCAACTTCGAGCACGCGCTCTGTCCCCTTGAGCTCCATCAACTCCAGGGAGCGCGCATGAACGCTCGGCTGGGAAATGGTCTGCCCATTCCCAATTGGAAGCGACGAGTCCTCGTACGCACGATGGCGGACACCGGTGGGCACGAACGCATGACGAGGGGTCAGGTCGAAGGCGCGCAACACCGCGAGGTCGCGAATGCCCTTTTCGCGAAGTGTCTCAACCAACCGGCGACGCGCGCCCGTCATCTGGCCGTCTACAGATCCCGCCACCAATTCTCCGCTGATTCCAGCATGCCGTAGTGCGTGAGGTCGAGATGAAGCGGGGTAATGGAGATATAGCCGTCCTGAATCGCGCGGAAATCCGAATCCGGTTCGCCCGTCCACGTGATCGAACCACCGCCAATCCAGAAGATGTCGCGATCCCACGGATCGCGCATCGGCTTCAGCGAACCCGAGTAAACGCGGCTGCCAAGGCGTGTGAGCCTCACGCCCTTCACGCCGTCTACAGGAACGGGCGGGAGATTGACGTTGAGCAACGTGTGCGCGGGAAAGGACGGAAGGCTGGTAAGGTGCTTGATGAGGGGCGTGAGCACCTTCACCTGTTCCTTGAGGTGCGTGAGGTCCGCACGAAGATCGCCTCCGGCAAAGGAAAACGCGATTGACGGTATGCCGAGCGCGAGTCCTTCCATCGCCGCGGCAACGGTGCCGGAGTACAGAACATCTTCACCCATGTTCTGTCCGTGGTTGATGCCGCTCAGGACAAAGTCGGGCCGGGTAGCGAGCAACGCTTCGCACGCGATCATCACGCAGTCCGTTGGCGTACCGTCAATCTGCCAGCGATTCTCTGCGCGCTTCACAGGGCGGAGAGGGTGATGCAGCGTGAGCGAGTGACTGGTTGCGCTCTGCTCTCGATCGGGCGCCACCACGAAAACCTCACCGAGAGGCTCAGCCGCCTCAATGAGGCACTGGATACCGTGCGCGAGAATGCCGTCGTCGTTGGTGATGAGGAACCGCATCAGCTACGCATCACCTCAAGTATCAGATGAGAGATATCGCTCGAGCTCCTTCAATTCGTGCTCGAGCCCTTCCAGTGTTTGCAGGGTCAGCGCGGCGCGCGATGCATTGCGCAGCTCGCCACCCTTCCGGTGTTCATCCACTTTCTGGCGTGCGCCTTCGATGGTGTACTTCTCCGTATAGAGCAGGTGCTTCACGAGAAGGATCAGCTCGATCTCGCGACGCTGGTAGACACGGTTGCCCGACCTGTTTTTCGCTGGATTGAGGAAGCGGAACTGGCTTTCCCAATAACGGAGCACGTGCGGCTTCAGATCCGTGAGCTCGCAGACCTCACCGATGCTGAAGAATTCCTGGACCGGTTCCGATGCGCTCATGCGTCCTGCTCCGACCTGAGCTCGCGCGACATCAGCTCCGTCACCGCTTCGCGCGCGGGATAGTGGTCGAAAAGGATGCGATGCACCATGGCCACGATCGGCATCTCGACTCCTTCGCGAGTGGCGAGCGCATGCGCGCTCTGAGTTGTCTGAACGCCTTCTGCAACAGTCTCCTTCCCCGCCAACGCCTCAGCGAGCGACGCACCCGCGCCCACCGCCAACCCCGCCGCGCGGTTGCGACTGAGAGAGCCGGTGCAGGTGAGCACCAGATCACCAATACCGGCAAGGCCGGCGAACGTAGCCGGCTGCGCGCCGAGCGCGGTACCAAGTCTGGTCATCTCGGCAAGTCCACGAGTGATTAGGGCCGCGCGCGAGTTGGAGCCGAGTCCCACGCCCTCCAGAATTCCGGTAGCAACGGCCATGACGTTCTTGAGCGCCCCGCCAAGCTCCACACCGATGATGTCATCGTGCGTGTAGATGCGCAGATGCGAATTGCTGAACCATTCCTGAACTGCTTCCGCGGCAACCATGTCGTCTGAGGCGGCAACGATGGCCGTCGGCTGGCGTGCGACGACCTCGGCCGCGAAGCTCGGCCCGGAGAGCGCAACGATCGGGCGTCCCGGGAGTTCGACTGCGACAACGTCGCTCATCAACGCGAGCGAATCGCGTTCAATGCCTTTTGACGCCACGGAAATTGTCGCACGCGCCGGAACAAACGCCTCCGCGCCACGCATCACCGTGCGCAAATGCTGCGATGGAGTGGCCACACACACGAGATCCACGCCGGCGACGGCGTCAACAATCGACGTAGACGCGCGCAGCGACGGTGACAGCTGATACCCGTCGAGGAAGCGGCGGTTGATGTGCGTCTCATTGACGCTTGCCACCACATCAGGCTCGAGGGCCCAGAGCGTGACGGCGTGACCGTTGCGCGCGAGGACATCCGCGAGCGCCGTGCCCCATGCGCCGGCACCAATCACCGCGCAGCGTGTCATGCCGCCCCTCGCTTGCCGAACCGGTGCTCTTCGCCTCGACGGAGACGGCTGATGTTCGCGCGGTGAGTCCAGAACACGAATGCGGCGATGACGGTGCTCACCAGAAACAGCGGAGATACAACACCGAGCATGATGCCGAGGAGAGTCGGAAGCAGCACTGCGGAGATGAGGCTTCCCAGTGACACATAGCCCGTCGCGAGCACAACGGCGACGAACACCGCGAACGTGACGGCCATGGCAATGGGAGCAAGCGCGAAGAACACACCCGCCGCCGTCGCTACGCCCTTGCCGCCCTTCTTGAAGCCCA
>JBBQHJ010000294.1:0-6250 GCA_038323865.1 Gemmatimonadales bacterium | reverse complement strand
CTCGATGAGCTGCCACAGCTCTACAACGTGCTGCGTGGCGACATGTCTCTTGTGGGCCCGCGTCCTTTCTTTATCGAGGACCTGTCGATGTACGAAGCCCACCACTTGCGCCGACTGCGCGTGCGACCGGGCCTTACGGGCCTGTGGCAGGTGAGCGGGCGCAGCGACATCCTGGACTTCGAGGAAGTTGTGCGCCTCGACCAGCAGTACATCGAGGATTGGTCGCTGGCCATGGATCTCCGCATCATCGGACAAACGCTGCCTGTCGTGATTCAGCGGCGTGGCGCGTACTGATCGTCCGCTCCGGCTGGGCATGTTCGGCCTTCGCGGCCTGACGCCCGACCGGGAAATTACAGGATTCGAGACCGCGTTTGCGGAGATCGCGCCGAAATTGGCTGCGCGAGGCCACATGATCACGATCTACTGTCGGGCGGGCGCACATTCACCGAGCAATCGGCCGAGTGAGTTGAACGGAATCCGGTTGATCTACATGCCATCGCCGGGGGGGAAGAACTTTTCCGCGCTGATCTCCACGATGCTTGCGGTACTGCATGCGCTCGTCACGCAGCGGTTCGACGTCTGGTTCTTCGTGAACGTCGGCATGGGTCACCATTGCGCACTGGCACGTCTCTCAGGACGCCCCGTGGTCATGAATGTCGATGGCCTCGACTGGACGCGTGCCAAATGGGGCTCGTTCGCGAGAGCATACTTTCGCTCCGCGGCGCGATCGGCCGTGCGTTTCTGCTCGGTGTTGGTCACCGATGCCGTCGCCATGCAGGTGTACTATCAGGCGAATTTCGGCCGAGCTTCTGAAATGATCGCCTATGGCGCGCACATCGAGGATTCCGTCGACTCGGCGAAGATTGCTGCGTTCGGGGTGTCGCCGCGGGACTATTACCTGATCGTGAGCCGGCTCATTCCGGAGAACTCGCTGGAAGAGATGTTGCGCGGATTCACGCAGTCGAGCAGCGTGCGCAAGCTGCTGGTGGTAGGCGGTGCGAATTATGAGGATGCGTTCCAGACACGACTGAGGGCACTGGCGGCGTCAGACGAACGAATCATCATGGCAGGCCAGATTACGGATCAAGCTGTGGTCCGCGAGTTGTGGTGCAATGCATACTGCTACCTGCACGGACACACCGTTGGGGGCACCAACCCGGCGCTGCTCCGCGCGATGGGTTACGGGAGTTGTGTGGTAGCGCGCGACACGGAATTCAATCGTGAGGTACTGGATAGCGCTGGCCGCTATTTCAGCAGTGCGGATGAGCTGGCGCTCCTCGTTGAGGAACTCGATTCCGATCACGCGTCCGTAGCAACTCATCGCCAAGACGCACGTGAGCGAGCGCGAACGGACTACTCGTGGGAGCGGATCGTCGAACAATACGAGTCGCTCTTTCTCCGGCTACGCACCAAACCCACTCACCAGCGCTGAGTGCGCATACGCATGACAGCGTAGCCCGTGGGGAGAAATGCCAGCACGGCGTACGTGGCTGCCTGGAATGGCCAACTCGCGGCGAACGACAGCGCAGCGAGCAGTGCCGCGCCCTGGAGCAGGACGATCAGCAGAAAGCGATAGACCGGTTGCTCGAGAGCGGTAGGAACGGAGCGTACCACAAGGCGGTGACACACAACGAACGTGATTGCTGACGCGAGTGACCCACCTGCGGCGACCTGCCACATGGGGCGGTGTGCGAGCACGAGGACAGCGGCGATTGCAGCAACGAGCGCGACACCGACAAGTTCGCATGCGAGCTGGCGATTGACCTTTCCGTGCGATTGCAGAGTGGGCAGAAGCACGACGCGCATGCCGACCCAAGCCGGCAATCCCACGGTGAATGCGCGGATGATCGGCAGCGCATCGCGATACAGCGGGAGTGCGGACGCAACAGCGTGCTCGAAGAGCGGCTCGAACACGAGCGCCGTGCCATAGCCGATGGCGATCAGGTTGAGAAATCCGCCCAGGAAGCGAGAGCGGTCGTCAACGGTCTTGTGTGCGGCATGCGAGAGCGCCACACGCTGGAGCGTCTGTGTGGCCGAGTTGGCGGCAACGGCGGCGGTGCTGGCGAAGCCGTAGAGCGCAAATGCCGTAAGGGGCACGGCAGCGCTTACGAAGAATCGGTCGACGGATTGTGAGAGCACCGCGGCAATACTCGCGCCCATAACCGGGAGCCCGGAGCGCATGACAAGCTTGACCGACAGCGCGTCCGGGCCGCTCTCGGGATCAGGTGTTATTCGGCGGAGTGCGATCCATCCAAAGCCCCACGCCACAGCGAAGGAAGCCGTGTAGACAGCAAGGATCGCCGTAAGCGTGGGCTGCGGGAGGAGGAGAAATCCGGCGATGAACAGTCCAGGCGCGAGCATCGCCACGTTTCCCGCGTGCTTGAAGTCGCCGGCGGCCTGAAGTGCGAACCCGCAGACAGCGGCAAGATTCACAAACAGCGCACAGATGCAGATGGCGATCAGGAAGACGCGAACGCCTGGGAACGCGACCGCGCCAATGACGGCGAGGATGATGACCGGTGCATGTATCAGGAAGATCCACCGCGTGACCTGTTGCCATTCCCACGCGATCTGTCCTCGCGGTCGACCAGCCCACCGAAGAAAGCCTCCTTCGCTCAGCCCAAACTGGATCAATCCGAAATAGTTGACGAAGAGCAGGAAGAGGCGGTATTGGCCGTACGTCTCGACATCCAGGCGGCGAGGAATGACAAAGACCTGGACCGCGCTGAATACGGTCGCACTGGCGATCGCTGCGCCGTAGCGCCCAATGTCGCGGCGCAACGTTCCCGTGCCGCGGTCTGTGTCGGATGCTAGTTTCTGCGCCACGTCATGTCCGCCTCTGTCGTCATTGCACTGTTCGTCGTCGTCACCATCGGAAGCATCAGCGCGATCCGCTTTCGACGGGCGCTTCTGCTGCAGCTTCCGTTTCTCGCCGCGCTCAATGGGCTCCCACTGCACATGGGAACCGCATCGGTGCGGCTCGACCAACTGCTGGCCTGCGCGCTGACGATTCCGATGCTGATGTCATGGATCACGCGCCGTGAGCGGCCTCACGTTGACCTCACGGCGTGGCTGCTTGCTGCGCTACTGGCCGTCAACGTGCTCTCGAGTGCGGTGAATTCCCCGCTTCCGATGTACAGCCTGCAGCAGTGCGGCAACCTCATGACGGCGTGGCTGGTATATCTCGTCTTGATCAACACGCTCGTCGACCGGGCGCTTCTCATTGCGTTCTTCGCGAACGTCTTGTGGGCGGCTCTCTTCGCATGTCTGATCGGCATTGCGGCATTTGCATTGAGCGTTGCCGGGATAGACGTGGGCGGCGCGGAAGTCGGTACGAGTGCTGCAGAGAATCTAACGCAGGCGTACGGCGCGTATGGCACTATGGTTGAGCCGAACATTTTCGGCAGCTATGCTGCGGCGCACCTCTTGATTGCCGCGGGTGTCCTGCTCGCCGTACCGCGCGAACGCCTTCCGTGGCGGCCGCTGCTCCTGGCGGCGGTTGCGATCGCAGCATTCATCGGGCTCGTGCTGAGCTTTACGCGCGCGGCGTGGCTGAGCGCAATCGTGGGCGGCGTTTTTTTCACTGCGTTTTCGCGGCGATCGGTACGCGTACGCGTCCCATGGCGTGCGGTGGTGATCGTCCTCGTGATTGCGCTCGCGGGCATCGCAGCGCTCTACGTCATGCCGACAGAAGCAGGCACCTTGTTTCGCTACAAGCTTGCCAACCTCGTCAACCCTGCCTCCCAGACGGGACGTGTGCGTCTCTTTTCCTGGGCAGTCGCACTCGACCAAACCGATCACCACTGGTTGCTTGGGCGAGGCACCTACACGTTTGCACCACTCGCCGCTGAAGGCGCGGATTTTCAGCGATACGAGAATTGGCGCAATCTCTGGATCGGCAACTACCTGCTGCTCGCGCTACACGATACTGGCGTGATCGGGCTGTCACTCCTGGTTGCCGCGCTGTGGACGGTCGTCAGGAAATCGTTTCGCCGACGGCATCAGAGCGCGAGTCACTCGCCCCTGCTTGGTGCGTCTTCGGCACTTGGCGCGGCGTTTGTCAGCATGTGCATCGCGTTTCTTGCGACGACTGGGTTTTCATTCGGATTCAGTTGGATGATCGCCGGTGTGGTAGCGGCGTGCGCACGGATGCCTGACGCGACATGATCGAGATGCGGAGTGCGCAGAAGCGCATGGCGGCACGCGTCATCGACACCACACTTGGCGTTCTTGCACCGCTGTTTGTTCGTACGCAGGGAAGCATGCCGCGATCGTCGCCGAAGGTGCTCGTGGTGCGATGTGACCACATCGGCGATGCAGCGATGGCAACTTCTGTCCTTCGCTCACTGCACGATGCGTTGCGACCTTCGTCGCTGGATGTGCTTGCGTCGCCATGGGGCGCGCCCGTGTTCCGACGACATCCACTTGTCACTCGTGTGATCGAGTATGCAACGCCGTGGTGGCTCGCTGCGCGCGGTGCAGGCGTGGCGGAACAGGCGAGCGCGTGGGCAAAATTGCCGACGCAGGTGAGACAGCTGCGGTCCGCTCAGTACGACATCGGCATCGATCTACGCGGCGACCTGCGACAAATCACATTTTTCCTCGCGCTTGGAGGCATGAAAGTCCGCGTCAGTTCGGATCGAACCGGCGGACGTCGCCTCCTCACCCACGTTTGGCATTACGACGATTCTCTCCACGAGGTGGAGAAGAATGCCGCCGTGGCGGCGCAGCTCGGCGCCCATACGGCGCCGCAGTTGGAATGCGAGCCGCTACGCGTTCTCTCATCTGCGCTCGAGTCGGAGTTGTCGCGTGCGGTATTTCCCAACGGCTACGTGGTGCTCGCACTCCGCGGCTCGGCGACACGGCGATCGTGGCCAGCGGAGCGCGCGATTGAGGTGGTGCGGTGGTTGGCGACGACGCATGGGATCGCGAGCGTTGTCGTCGGTGGCGACGCGGACCGCGCCTTCGGTGACGCCATTGTTGCAACTGCGCCCTCGATGTCCGTGAATCTCGCTGGACGAGTCTCGCTGGACGAATCCATGACCGTGTTGTCGCGCGCACGAGCAGCCATTTGTGTGGACTCTGGACCGATGCACCTGGCCGTCGCGACGGGTTGCCCCGTGGTTGGATTGTTCGGTCCGAGTGATCCAGCGCGGTTCCGGCCATGGAGCGAGAATGCACGCGTGGTTCGGTCGCCACTTACGTGCACCTGCGCGAGTGCGACGTGTGCATTTTCGACATCCGCAGGCCGCTGCATGCAGCACATAGACGTTGGTCGTGTAACTGCGGCGCTTGAAGAGCTCGTTCCCCTAAACGGCCCGCCCTGCCCGTGAAGGCTTCGCGTGGCGGATTTCGGCACGTACGCAACTACTGGCTTGCCGTCGGCTCCGAATTGGCCGCACCCGTGTTGCGCCTATTTGGACGTCTTGTGTCTCGCGGTGGTTCGACTCCCAGCGCCACGTGGCGCCGAGGGTTGATCATCGCTCACAGTCACGCCGGCGATCTGCTGTACCGGACCTGCTCACTTCCATATCTCCGTGCGGCACTGCCTGACTGTGAGTGGGACTACCTGACATCCGCGGCGGCGGCGTTGCTTCTGGAAAACAATCCTGCCATTCGAAGTGTCCTTCCGTTTGCGGTGAATGACGATTCGTCGCGACTCGTCCCTGGCGCGTTCGCCGAGCTCGCGTCGCGTCGGTACGATGTCGTGCTATGCACCAACGTGATTCGGCACGTTCGCGACTTTGGCCTGTCGCTCGCGTTGCGCGCTCCCAATCGCATTGGTGTCGGCAACAAGGGGTTTTCCGGACTGCTCACGCAGCCAGTGCACGTGCAGTTCCCCGACGCGCTCGCCGCCTATCCTCGGGCAATCATGGCTGCGGCGACGGACGATCGAGCGTCGTGGCCGCTCGACCCTCATGTGTATCCCGATGCCGCCGCGCGTGACCGTGCGTCTGCCTTTCTCAAACGCCTCGCGTTGGACCCACAACGCCCCGTGCTCGCATGCTTTGCCACGACGCGACAGCGAATCGGGCAATGGCCAGCATCGTTCTTCAGCGACGTCTTATCGGAAGTCGCAGGCGAGCGGCAGCTAACCCTTCTGCTCATGGGAGGTGCGAATGACGAAGCAACGTTGAGGTGGATTGCCGAGCGTGTGCAGGTGCCGTGTCATGTTGCGGCGGGAACGCTGGACTGGCTCGCGCTCGCCGAGGTAATGCGCGCGTGCGATGCAGTATTCACCATGGATTCA
>JBBQHJ010000293.1:0-6308 GCA_038323865.1 Gemmatimonadales bacterium | reverse complement strand
CTGATTTCGGTCCCACAAAAAAGTTGACGCCCGACTATGAATCGGGCGCCGCGTCTCCCTCTTCATCATATCGACTCTGCATGGTTGTCGCAAATCGGCACGGAGCGAAGTGAGCATCTCGCGCGAGGAGATCGAGCGCGGCGTGACGAGCCTTACGATGAGCGGCATGATTGGGCGCGTCGCCGGATACGACGTGCGAGCCTATTTCCTGCGGGGCGTACTGATCGACACCGGGTTTCCACACGCGGGCAACGAGCCGCTCGGAGCGGTTCGTGAGCTCAGGCCGCGCGGCGCAATCGTGACGCATTGGCACGAGGATCATGCGGGCAACGCTGCACTGCTGGCGTCGCATAACGTTCCGCTGCGTATGCATGCGCTGTGTGAGCAGACGTTGCGCGCGCGACCGCGCATAGGCCACTACCGGCGTGTGGTGTGGGGTCGTCCGGATCGGCTCGCGCATGCGCTGGTGCCGTTCGACATTGCGCCGCTACGGACGATCGAGACGCCGGGTCACACGCGCGATCACCTCGTGGTGTGGGATGAGGAGCGCGGGATCGTGGCAAGTGGCGATCTCTTTCTCGGCGTGAGGGTGCGGATCGCGCATTTCGAGGAGGAGCCGCGAGCGCTTGTTCGATCGCTGCGCACGGTGCTGGCGCTACGGCCGAGGCTGTTGCTGGATGCGCATCGCGGCGTGCTTCGCGAGCCGATGGCGGTGCTTCAGGCGAAGATCGATTGGCTGGATGACACGATTGGTGACATCGAGGAGCTCGCTGCGCACGGGCTAACGGAAGGCGAGATACAGAGGACGGTTCTTGGGCGCGAGGAGTTTACGGGGTACGCGAGTTTCCGTGAGTATTCGCGCCGGGCGTTTGTGCGGGCGGTGTTGAGGGAGAGGTCTTGAAAGAGCAGATCCCTCGCTCCGCTCAGGATGACGGCGTGAGGCGCAGCACTTCCTCTGGCGTGGTGCGGCCGTCGCGGATCAGGCGAAGGCCATCGTCGCGGAGGGAGCGCATTCCCTGCTCGTTCGCGAGACGGCGTACGATGTCGGATCCGGCGTTCGCAGAGATTGCGGCGCGCATGGAGTCGGTGATGACCAGCAACTCGTACACACCGGTGCGCCCGAGGTAGCCGGTGCTGCGGCACGACGCGCAGCCGGTGCCTCGCTGCACAGTTGTCAGATCAGGTGACTTCAATGCCGCGCGCTCACTAACGGTCGTCGCCACTGCAACGGCGCAGACGGTGCAAGTCGTCCGTACGAGTCGTTGCGCGAGAATCGCCTCGACGGTTGCAGAAACGAGGAACGGCGCGACACCAAGATCGACGAGCCGCGTGAGCGCTCCGATTGCGTCGTTGGTGTGGAGTGTGGAGAGCACGAGATGTCCCGTGAGCGCGGCCTGCGTGGCAATCTCAGCGGTCTCCCCATCGCGAATTTCGCCAACCAGCATGACATCCGGATCCTGGCGAAGAAGCGCACGCAACGCCGTTGCGAACGTCACGCCAACGCGCTCATTCACCTGCACCTGTGGAATTCCGGCCAGCTGATACTCAACGGGATCTTCGACAGTCACGATCTTCTCGCGACCGGTGCGTATGCGGGAGAGTGCGGCGTAAAGCGTCGTCGTCTTGCCGGATCCGGTCGGACCGGTGGCGAGCACGATGCCATGCGGGCGAGCGAGAATGGCTTCGAACGTTGCGCGCGATTCGTCGGACATTCCGAGCGACGACAAATCGAGCGGCGCCGCATCGCGATCGAGCAAACGAAGCACGACACTTTCGCCGTGCAGTGTTGGCACGGTGGACACGCGAACGTCGACGTGGCGGTTCTGCAGCTCGAGACGAATGCGTCCGTCCTGCGGTACGCGACGTTCGGCGATATCGAGATTCGCCATGACCTTGAGGCGACTTACAATAGCGGGAGCCAGTCCGCGCGGCGGTGATGCCGTGTCCTGCAACACGCCATCGATGCGCGTGCGAATGCGAAGGCCGTCAGCATACGCTTCGAGGTGTACGTCCGATGCGCGCGCGTCGAGTGCTTCACTCAGCAGGAGGCTGACGAACCGTATGACGGGCGCCTCATTGGCGAGTGCGCGCAGGTCGTCGATAGCCGGCTGTTCGCTTGGCGCCGGCTCCGCGTCGTCCGGCATGGATTCGACGAAAGCGCGCGCACTCGCTGCGCCATATATCCGAGTGATGGCGCGCCGAGCGTCGTTTTCGTCGAGCGCTTCGAGAACGACATGACGCCCGAACAGGCTCTCGAGCTGATGGACGCCGTCGCGATCGACCACGTCGCCCCACGTGCCGACGTGCACCACTCCATTCTCGATTGAGAGCGGAAGCAAGCGCTGCTCCTCGAGAAATCCGGGAGTGAGTCTCGGCGAGAGGGCGCGAATGCCGTCGAGCGAGCGTTTCACGGCGACGAAGTCGGCGGATTTGTTTTCGGAGGTGCAACGGGTGGATTCTCGTCGCGCTTGGCACCTGCCGAGTCGACCCTGCCTTCGACGCCGCGTCGCAGGAGGTCGGCGTCCGCGTCGGTTGCAACGATATGTGGCGTCAGGAAGAGATAGAGCTCGCCCTGTATATCGGAGTCGTGGGTCGAGCCGAACAGTCCACCGATGATCGGCAGCGAGTTGAGCCCGGGAATTCCGGACTTTGTGCGCTCGACCTGCCGATCGGCGAGTCCACCGATGACGACCGTCTGACCGTCGCGGACGAAGAGGTGCGTCGACGCCTCGCGCGTGCTGATGACCGGCGCGCCGAATTGTTGTTCGCTCGTGGCGGAACTCACTTCCTGACGTACCTGCATGTTGACGTAGCCGTCGCTGTTGATGGTCGGCAACAGGCTGAGCACCGTGCCGACATCGCGATACTGCACAACCTGATCGCGCACCGCATCGCCTGTGGGTAGCGAGCGGAAGACCTGCACAAACGGGCGCTGACTACCAACGAGGATGCGCGCCTCGAGATTATTCTCGGCGATAATGAGCGGCCGCGAGAGGATGCGCACGTTTCCCCGCTGTGACAGCGCCGAGAGTGCGACGTCGATTTGCACGCTTCCGCCGCGCGTGAAGCGGACGAGGAAGTCGTTCGGCGTGCCTGACGTGAGTGAGCCGCTGGTGAGATTGCCGTCTTTATCCTTCTGAATGTTGGCCGAAACGCCGAGATCGAGTGATGTGGTGCGGCGAACTTCGGCGATGAGTACTTCGATGAAGACCTGGAGGGGACGAATGTCGAGTGCGTCGATCGCCTGGCGAATCGTTGCATAGTCGTTCGCTTGTGCGCGAATGAGCAGAGAGTTCGTGGTCTCGTCGGGAACGATCTGCACTTCACCGACGACGTTGCCAAGGACCGCAGCAAGTGACGATGACGTCGCGGCGCCGCGGCCAAGGGTGTCGAGGTTGAACACAGGCACACGGGTGCCGCGAAGTTGCTCTGTGAGTTGACGATCACTCAGGCCAACGGTGCCATTTGCGTCGCCGGAGCGATTGCCGTAGAGCGCCTGCAGTGTCGACGCAAGTCGCGGTGCACGCGCGTGCTTGAGCCGATAGACGAATAGCTGCGCCGACTCACGCCTGCTGCCGCCCTGCATCGCCGTGGGCGCGGCATCTGCCGCTTCCACGCGAATGAGATTGCCGTCGAGCGTAAGGCGAAGGCCGTTCGATGTCGCCACGGAGCGCAGCACGTTCAGCATATCGCCGCGCGGAACCGCCTGCGGCGAGTGGAGCGTCACGCGCCGGCTCGGGAGATCGCCATAGGTGACATTCAGTCCGCCCGCCTCGGCAATCGCCGTAATGACGGTGCGCAGGTCGGCGTCCTGAAAGTCGAAGCGTGTCGCGGCTGCGGCCGTTGCGCGCGTGGTGTCCTGAGCCGTGGCAGGTTGTCGCGGTGCGGCAATGGCCAGCGACGCCACGAGTACGAGGCGAGCAGTCGAGTATGTGGTCATGGTCTCGTTGCCGTTTCCGTTGGTGCCGAATGAAGCACGATGCGACGTCCGGTGGAGTCCGTGAATGTGCCAGTGTTTGGGGCGACGCTGCGCAGCGTCAGGCCGGCCGCGTGCTCGCCCAGTCTCACCAGGCGAATGGAGCCGTCGGTGAGCTCCATTACCACGAAGCTACTGTTTGCCTGCACGACCGTTCCCGTGAGGCGTGGCTGATCGATGGGAAGTACGGCGATTGGATTGCTCAGTGCTGTAGCGGCGGGCGCGCCGTCGCCAAACGGGCTTCGCGCCGACGCTTGCATGAATATTGTGGGGTCGTCGAGCGGAGCGCGCGCGGCCGATTGCAGTTGCGGCATGACGAGTGGCATCACGCGTACTTCGTCGTCGCGACCGAACAAGCGAACGAGCGCTGCCACATCCCACGCAATCGCAGCGATGAATACGATGGTGACAATTCGTCGAGAGACCGACCAATCGCTCCAGTCGCGGTTCATCGAGCCACCATTCCAGTGAGCGTTGCCGATACTGCCACGCCACCGGCCGGCCCGCGCTCAAGACGAACGGCAGCGACGTCGATCAGCGAACCCGTACTCTCCAGCGTGCGAACAAACGAGAGGACCTGCGACCAGCGTGCTTCACCGCGTAACTCAACACTGACCGTGGTCAGGCCGGGCGATGACGCTGGAGCACGACCCTCGATCGAGAGCACGCGTACGCCGGTTGCCATGGCGATATCGTCCACGCGCGAAGCGAGTGCCGCAGTTGCGGTCACCGAATCGCCCGGGAGCAGGCGCGTTCGTGCGGTTGCGAGTGTCGCATTTGCCTGACGCTGGAGACGCGGTAGCTGCGATCCCGTCTCGAGTAGCGAGCGTTCACGCGCAAGAAGCCCGCGCTGTTGGACCAGTTCCGCACGCGATGCTTCGAGGCGCGCAGACCACGGGCGCGCGATCCAGGCGTATGACAGAAGTACGGTAAGGACCAACGCGCCACTGATCAGTGCGCGGCGATCTTCCGGACTGATTGCTTGACCGGGACGAATCGATGTGCTCATCGAGCCGCCGAGCGCAGACGCGCAGAAAATGCGAAATGCCCAACAGCGTTCACCGCGTCTGGAACGGTGCGATCACTGCGAAGCGGCGCAGCGAGCGTGACGTGATCGATCTCGCCCACTTTCTTCAGCGCGTCGTATACCGCGGCGCCGTCACGGCCCTGTCCTTCAACGCGTACGCTGTCGCCGGCAACTTGTAGCGATGACAGAGTCGCCCCTGCGGGCAGCGCGAGCGCAATCGCTGCCAACGCACCACCGGTGCGGGACGCATGCGCCTCGCGCTCGGCAATGGCGTTCGCGAGATCGGTTTGCGTCAACAGCGAGTCGCGCGATGCCATTGCTCGCGTGACCTGCGCGGCGATGACTGCTCGTTGTTCGGATACAGCTCGCAGCCGCGAGGAAACAATGGCCTGTTCGAGCGCAGCACCAATGAGCAACGCTGCGGCAAGGCCAGCGAACAGCCAGCGAGTCGCGACATTATCGCGTTGGCGAATGCGTGTACGATCCGCCGGTGCACGGAGTGGAAGAGTCGGAACAGCGGTTAGTGCGAGCGAGGCGATTGTGGCCGGCGCGCTGATTCCGTCTGCGTTCGCCTGCGTGGTGGCACGCATGCCAGCGTCACCACATGAAGCCGCGATGGCGTTGACCTGTTTTGCATCGCCAATGATGACGACATCGCCACGCGCCGCACCGCGCTCAGCTGCGTAGCGTACGACGTCGTCAGCGGTTGCATTGCCGAGAAAGCGTCGGCCGCCGAGGGCAACCTGATTTCGAGCGTGGGTGATGCTCGCGGGAGCATTGGTCGCGCACACGACGATGAACCGGTCGCCCGATCCTTTCGTAGAAGTCGATGTCGCAAGCACATCGTCTGCGGTCGTAAACACAACTGAAGCCGACGATGCCACACTGGCGATTTGCGCGAGGAGATCCGACGGCACGAATGCGGCTGACCAGTGGCGTGCGTCGATCATGCGTGCAGCAACCACCGAGGACTCCGTACCAATCACGTAGCGATCCGCATCGCGCGCGATCACGCGCTCGGCGGTCTCTCGCGGAAGCTGCGGCAGCTCGACCGTGCGAACGTGCGCGAGCGGGCGACCGATTGCGACAATCAGCTCGTCGAAGTTGCCGGCCTCTGCGAGCAGACCGCGCAGGTCGTCGGCCAGTGAGCCCGACTCGGAACGAGTGTGCTCGGTGATTCGAACCGGGCGCGCCTCCTCCTGTTCCGCCAATGCAAGACGTGCGTCGTCGATGAAGAGGCCTGCACGCCGACCCGATGATGACGTCATTCGGTGCGACTCCGGCGCGTCTGCACGAGTGCCGATT
>JBBQHJ010000292.1:0-6375 GCA_038323865.1 Gemmatimonadales bacterium | reverse complement strand
ATGCCTTCCTCGACGTCGTAGTCGATTTCCACCGGCCGCTCGCGAATATCGACTTTCGACGGCAGTGAATCGTATTTCGCACGCGCCGCGCGCGGGCTTCGCGCATCGAGCGCGTGCTGAAGATCGAGATCTGCCTGCTTGAACTCCGTCATGGAGTTCACACCTGCCAATCGCTCGAGATATTGTGCGGCCAACTCATGCTGCGTCAGCGACGGAAGCACGCCAGCCGAGCGACGCCATCCCTCTCGCACAGCGTCAATCGCTTCGAGATTCTTGCGCACCGAAAAGTGACGCGCTTCTCCACGTGCGAGCGCCATGGCGAGCACCTGTCGCGCTTCGTCCGCGCGATCACTCGGAAACTCCTCCACCACCTCGATCTCTCGCTCGAGCTCGAAGCCGTAGTACTCCACCTTGCGCTGCAACACGAGCGGCGCCTTGCGGCGCTCGCCATCATAGACAAACGCCGCCTCCCCTCCCGTCGCGAACCGGCGCACGAGATCCATCGGCATCTGCGTGCCTTCGATGGACGCACGCGGTCGGCCGAACTTGTCAGCGAAGTAGCGCAGCTCACCCGCAATCGCGCCCCAGCTGCCGCACACACTCGTCTTGCCGACGCGCGCCTCTTCGCCCCACGCGGTCTGCTCATCGATCACGACGTCGAACGGCATGTACTCCGCGAGCAACTCAGAGAACATTCGACGCGTGCCTTCATGCGCCATCTTCAGCTCACTCGGAAGCGGCATTCCGAGACCGCGATACACACTCGCCATTCCGAGCGCCGCGTCCTCGATGGACTTCACAAGCACGCCGCGTTCCTCTGCCCACTCGCCAATCTCTTCTTCATTGAAGAGATGTCGTGGCAGTCCAAACACCTCACCCACATAGCCCGCCACGCGGTACGCCTCGGCGTACACGTTGTACGCCGTAAGGTGATCGCTGCCCGGCACAATGAGACGGTCGAGATTGCGATCTTCGCGCGTCATGCGATGCAATGACTCCACGCCACTCATCACGGCGAGGTACGGCACCAGCTCGTCATTCGCATTCACGAGTAGTTCTGCCCACTCACGCTCAACGGGCATGGCTTCGACGGCCTTGCCATAGCGCGTGAGCTTTCCATTGTCGATGATGCCGCGGCTCTCGAGAAACTGTATCGCGCGTCGATAGGCGACTCGATCGAGTGGAACGGGCAGATCGAGATCGTCTGCAGCAACGCCGAGGTCCGCACAGGTGATCGCTACGCGCTCGGAATCGCCGGCCAGCTGGAACTCGGGAGCGGTTGGCTTCAGCGAGAAAAAGTCGATGTCGCGATCGCTGAGAATGAACACTCGGCCGCCAGCGACTCGACCGTGCACACGTCCCGCCATCTGCAGAATCTCGTTCGCTCCGAGATGCAGCTTGGTGAGCACGTTCTTTCCCTTTTCGACGATCGACGTAAAGCGCGTATCATCGATGATCACCGTATCGAGTCCCTGCACGTTCAACGCGCTCTGACCCGCTGCGGTCATGGCGAGAAAGTATGGCTTCGCTTCTCCGCCCTCGAGGAACGGACGCAGGATGCGAATCGGCTCGCCACCGTGATAATGTGCCGTGTTGATGCGCGGTGCGCGTGTGCGTACGTCCTCCGCCGCCTGCTCTACTCCCTTTCGCGTTGGGACGAACAGCGCGACACCGCGGCGCTCCTTGAACGTCTTCTGGAGAAATTTGTCGTTCAGGAACTCAGTCGGTTCCTTGTCAACGACTTCCACGATTGCCGCCTTCTGCGGATCAAAAGCATAGACCTCGAGCACATCCGCTGAATTCAGGTACTCCCGGTAGAACGTGGGATCCACCGTAGCGGACAGCCAGATGTATCGGCAGCCAACGCGCTTGCCGAGCGCGAGACACAGCTCGAGTTCGGCCGACGTCTGATGGATCTCGTCGATGATGAGCGTGTCGCTCTTGAGAATGTCGCCATCCTGGAACCAGCGGCGCGCAATGCCGGTGGTGACGATGATGACATTCCAGCTCGGTGTTTCCGGTGTGGCCTCGCGCTCGCGATTGATCACGCCAACGCGCAGATCCGTGGTGCCGAGCAACTCTTCGGCTATGGGGCGAATGGCGAGTGTCTTTCCGCTGCCAGTGCCCGCCACAATGCCAAAGCCGCGACGCGAGCGCGCCAGTTCGCGCACTCGCTCGCCGTAGTTCTTTTCGAGGTACGTCTCGATGTGAAGACCGACCGCGAGCTCGATGGTCTCGCAGGCCGCGCGCGTGGGCGCAATGACGATGACGCGTCCCGATGACGGCTCGGACTTGAGGTACGCGTCCTGGTCAGGCGGAAGGTATTGGTCTCTTACCTCGCGCATGGTGCTCCACCGTTACGCGTCCGGCTTCCTCTTCTCGTCGGTGAACTTCTTGAGGAAAGGAAGTTCCTTCTCCTCGGGCTTCTTGCCCTTCTCGACGTAGTCGTCACCAAAGATCACCCTGCCGTTGGTCGGCTTGTTCTTGATTGCGGTGGGACAATCCGTTGGCGCCGGCTGCTGCTTCGCCGGAACCTTGTCCAACCAGATCCGGCACATTCCCGCCGGTGGCCGCGATTCCTTGGGGATGTCGTCCCCGCCCTTTTTCTGGGCGTGCGCGACACCGGCCAAACCGGCCACACATGCGAGGGAAAGAAATGTGCTACGAATGATCATCTCGGGTATCCTGGTGACACGCGGGACTCGCGTGTCCCTGTATGAAGGCAGGCCCGGTGCCATCTGGCCCAGCATTTCTACCCGTGCGCTAAGTATAGTTCCGCGCGTCACTTGGCCCACCTGAGACCGCTCTCGCCATTGTGTACAAATTGACGAGTGTCCAGCGGCAAAGACACTCCTCAGTCCCCGAATGAGACGCCCGTTTCACGCGCCGTCTGCACGAGGTCGTGCGTGATCTCCACGCGCTTCTTCTCCTTGAGCACCTCTTCAATGGGCACGGTGACGATGTGTGGCGTCTGGAGCGCCACCATGTGTCCCCATTTTTCGTCAGCAATGGCGCGAACTGCGGCGCCACCAAAGCGAGTGGCCAGTAACCGATCATAACCCGTCGGCATGCCGCCGCGCTGCAGATGTCCCAGGACCAGTGAGCGCGTTTCTTTACCCGTCAGCGCCTGAATCTCATTCGCCACGATTTCCGCGCAGCCGCCAACACGCTTGGCCTGACCGGGCATTGATGCGCCCATCACATGCGCCTCGCCGCCGCGCGGATACGCACCCTCGGCGACAACCACAATGGAGAAATGACGGCCCGCGCGATCGCGCGCCATGATCTTTTCGCACACCTTGCCGATGTCGTAGGGAATTTCGGGAATGAGAATCACGTCGGCCGTTCCGGCGACACCCGAATGCAGCGCGATGAAGCCAGCGTCGCGGCCCATGACTTCCATCACCAGCACGCGATCGTGACTCTCCGCCGTGGTGTGCAGCTTGTCAATCGCTTCGATCGCAGTGTTCACCGCGGTATCGAATCCGAACGTCGTCACCGTGAGGTTGACATCGTTGTCGATTGTCTTGGGCACACCGATCACGCGCATGCCCTTCCTCACGAGATTCAGCGCGATCTCGAGCGAGCCATCTCCTCCAATGGAAATCATCGCGTCGATGCCGAGCTTCCGCGCGTTCTCCATCAACTCGTCGGAACGATCCTCGGCCACGAACGTTCCGTCCGGCTGCTTGCGCGGATACGAGAACGGATTGCCGCGATTGGTGGAGCGGAGGATCGTGCCGCCCTGATGTGCAATGCCGCGGACAGAGTCCTTCGTAAGCGGAATGACTTCGTCTTCACCCAGCAGGCCGGCAAAGCCTCGGCGGATGCCGACGACCTCCCATCCGCGATTCACGGCAGTGAGCACAGCCGCACGAATGACGGCGTTGAGACCGGGAGCATCGCCACCGCCGGTTGAAATCGCGATACGCATCAGGAGGACTCGCTTGCAGTGATTATTCCGACGCTACGATTCGCGAGATGATCTCGCCGGGCACCGCGTGCCGCCCCGTCTTCGATTTCTCGAAGATGGGCTGGCCATCCTTCAGCACCTCGAACCGCCCCTTCGAACTCGGGAGCAGATCGATCTCGACGTCGGGAAATTTCGACCTCAGCTCGGCCGCCAGACTGGTGGCCCGTGGTTCGTAACTTCAGAGCGTGCAGTATTCGATGGAAATTCGCATGACGGAAGCTACATGACGAGCTAGTGCGTCGGTACCGGAACGCCGGCCATGCCCGCGAGCTGTCGCATCAGCGTGTCTTGCTTCACCACCACGCTCCGCAGCGAATCAACCTGGCTATGCAGATCCGATGCGTCCTGCCGCAGGTTGTTGAGCTCATCACCAAGCTGCTTCATCCCTTCGGCAATCTGTGCATCGGCCGCAGGATTGCGACACGAGGAAACGATCAGCGCCGCAGCGCCAAGCGCAACAATGCTTCGAATGTGATTTTTCATCGGAGTGATGTGGATGTCGCGAGCATGATGCAACGAGTGGCCACGAGCGGCAATGGATTGGTGCCAGTGATTCCCGCTATGAGCGCTACTCTCCTCGTCATGAGACGCCGCCGCGGTTTTTCGCTCATCGAGATCACGCTCGTGCTCATGATCGTGGGGCTCACGTCATTCGCCATGATGCGCCAGCTGCATAGTACGCTCGACCGCATGGAGGCGCGCAGCGCAATCCGTGCCGCCGGCGCACTGCTTGGGCGCGCACGTGATGAGGCCATGGCGCAGCAGACCGCCGTGAGTGTTCGCATCGATACCGTGTCTGCCGCAATGGATCTTCTCTCGCGGTACGGCCGCATCACGCGCGTGCCGCTCGGCGAAATGCACGCGGTGACGCTCACCACCACGCGCGACTCCATCACCTACGACGTCCGCGGCCTTGGCTTTGGCCCGGCGAATCTCACGCTCGTCGCGCGCCGCGGCGCGGCGGCCGAGACGCTGGTGGTGTCTCGACTGGGGCGGGTGCGCTATTGACGACGGTCACCGCAAACTCAGTCCCGAAATCGAAACCCGGTACGGAAATGCGCGGAATCGGCTGCCCGATGATGCGCTCGATGCTGCGAACCATGCCGATCTCGTCGGGCGCCATGAAGGTGTAGGCGTCGCCTTCCTTCGCGGCGCGACCGGTGCGTCCAATGCGATGTACGTAGTCCTCCGCCTGCTGTGGCACATCGTAGTTGATCACATGCGTAATGCCCGAGATGTCCAGCCCGCGCTGCGCAATGTCGGTTGCGACGAGAACGCTCGTCTTGCCTTCCTTGAAATCACTCAATGCCTTCATGCGCTGCGACTGGCTCTTGTCCGCATGCATCGCCATTGCCGAGACGCCCGCTTGCTCGAGATCTCGCACAATCCGGTCGGCATCGCGCTTGGTGCGCGAGAAGATCAGCACGGATTCGTGACCGGCGCGCGTGAGCAATTCCACCAGCAGTGCGTTCTTCTTCTGCCGCGGAACCGGATAGACCGCGTGCGTCACGGTACTCGCCGCCGCGGAGCGCGCGCCCACCTGCACGACCAGTGGCTTTCGCAGATATTTGCGCGCCAGTGCCTCGACTTCCGGCGCCATGGTAGCGCTGAACAACATCGTCTGACGGTACGTCGGCAGCTGCGAAATGATACGATTGATCTGCGGAGCGAATCCCATATCGAGCATGCGATCCGCCTCGTCGAGTACCAACACCTCGAGATCATCGAACACAACGTTCTGGCGTTCGAGGTGATCGATCAGGCGGCCCGGTGTTGCGACGACGACGTCGACTCCCGCACGCAGCGCGCGCTCCTGCGGCTCGAGCGGCACACCACCAAACACAGCGACGCAGGACAACTCCGCGTGCTTGGCGTACTTCTGCATGCTCTCTTCCACCTGGATACACAACTCACGCGTCGGCGTGAGTACGAGCGCGCGCGTCCGCCGCGGACCTTCAATGAGCCGATCGACAATCGGCAGTGTGAATGCTGCTGTCTTTCCCGTGCCCGTCTGTGCAAGACCCATCAGGTCGCGCCCGCGACGCGCTACAGGAATCGCATCACGCTGAATCGGCGTCGGTGTCGTGTATCCAGCTTCCGTCACGGCCGAGAGCACGAGTGGGTGCAACCCGAGGTCAGCAAACGATGGAACCGCATCGTCCACTGGGGGAACTATCGCTGCAGCCGGCTTCTTCCGCTTCGTCGTCATTCTGTGTTGCCAAGAAAGGAACGGACGAGGGGAACCAGCTCCTCTGGCCGCTCCTCGTTGACCGCATGTCCAGCCCCGACCGACTCGTGCACCTGCAATTTCGGCAACCGTGCACGTAACTCGGCAACGTAGGGCCGAGCATCGAGCACCAACCGATCCTTCGTCGACAGAATCACGAGCATTCGGTCAGCAA
>JBBQHJ010000291.1:0-6395 GCA_038323865.1 Gemmatimonadales bacterium | reverse complement strand
ATCGACGCGACTCGCAATTCACCACGCTCGGCGAACATCGTGCGATAGAATTCCACGCGCTGATTCACGGTGCGGTCGGGATTGGGCACCGCCGAACTCTCGAAGAATTTTCGCACCACGGACGTGTCGCCGGTGTTGAAGGCGGCGATGTAGGCCTGAAGCGTCCGCCCGACGGGCGTTTCAGGAATTGCCGGCGTGGCGGCGGCGCCCGGTTTGAGCGGTGCCATCGGCACTCGGCGCGCGACGTTTGCGCCAAGCCAACCCGAGGCTGTGGACACCACGAGTCCTGCGGCGGGTGCGTCGAGATTGGTCAGCGCGATGATGTCATAGCCCCCCGGGAGGTTCTCGCCGATCATCGCGTTGGACCCCGGACTTCCGCCGGCAACAAGAGCGAGTTGTGTCGTCACGTTCGGGCCGAGCTTGCCCGCACGCCGTGCAGTAACGAACCGGAGCAGATCGCCCGCGGTGGAGTAGCTCCCGCCAGCGGAGCTGCCGCGGCGAGGCTGGCGGGGATCGTTGCGCTCGAGCGGGGAGCCAGGCGGGAGGTCTTCCCGGGTATATCCGTACGCCGCATTGGCTGGCAAGGAGTCGAGCGCAGGAAAGCCTGTCAGTGTCATGCCCGCAACGTCAAATACGTGGGTCTTCACGAAATCGTAGTAGCTCGAGCCTGAGACGCGCGCCACGATCTCGCCCAGTACGACGTAGCCAGCATTGGAGTAGCGGTTTGCTGATCCCGGCGGGAACTCGAGTGGCAGCGTGGCGAAGAGCGGCACGTAATCGCTGTTCTTTCGCAGCGTAGTCGGCCTTTGGAAGATGTCGCCGCCGATCCCGGCGCGGTGATCGAGCAACTGCTGTATCGTCACGAGCCGGCGCGCTTCCTCATTGGGATAGTCAGGCCAGTAGCGACCGATGGGGGCGGACAAGTCGAGCTTACCCGCCGCGACCAGTTGTGCAACAGCCGCCTGCGTGAAGAGCTTGCCGAGTGAGCTGATATTCATCCTCGTATCGAGTGCAGCTGGCAGCGCCTGTTCGCGCCGCGCCATTCCGAAGGCGCGCTCGAAGATCGGCTTGCCGCCGCGGGCAATGAGGACCGTCCCGGCGAAACTGTCGTCGCGAGTGAGTGAATCTGCGCGGGCGGCCACACGTGCAATGAGCTCCATCTCGGAAATCAGCGGTTCGCGAGCGACTGGCGCCTGCGCGATGGCTCGCTCTCCGGCGAGTACAACTGCGGATAGGGCAATGGCTCGAGACAGCGGCATGAATCGATTCGACCTGTTGGTCAGCGTGAGGGGAATACCGGTGTTCATGGCCGGTACGGATGAAAGTCCGGGCGTGGAAGCAGGCGGTTGGGTGCAGCAGGCTCTGCTTGCGTGAGCAACGTGACTTGTCCTGCCTTTTCACTCACGAGTAGGATCTCGAGCTCGTTCCCCTCGGCGCGGAGGACGCGTGAGAAGGTGACTTTGCCCAGCATGTCGCGCATGCGCTGCGATGCCCGGGCGCGATCAAGGGGTGCGTCAGCGGTGGGAGTCATCTCGCTACTGATGAATGTTGCGAGGGAGTCGAGGCCATCGGAGAACGCCGTGATGAATCCCGCGGTCCTCCTGCCCACGGGTGTGTCCGGCATGCCGGGAGGCAGCGGACGAGCGGCGGCGGCCGTTGCCGGAGGGCGCGTGATTCGCGTCGCTCGATTCGGGTCGGCCCCGGTGACAACGGAGACGGCGCGCAGTAACGCGTTCGTTGCGGCGGGGAGCTCGATGTTGGTGAGCACGACCACGTCGACACCCAGTTCCGGAAGCGACATGAATTCCGTGCCGACCCCGGGGGCGCCGCCATTGTGGCCAACCCAGGTAACCCCGTTGGAGACGCCGGTTCCGAACCCGAAGGCGTACCGCGCGCCCGGACCCATGTCGACCGACCCCGTCGTGAAAGTCTTCACCATTGCGGCATCGACGAGACGACCGCTCCAGAGTGCGCGGCTGAACGCGACGATGTCGCTCGCCGTGGCATGCGCGCCACCTGCCGGTCCGGCTCGCACTTCGAGCATCTGCGTGTTGTCGACCGCTGTCGCAGCGCCCGGGGGCTGCGCGTAGCCGATCGCCGCACTCGCAGGCATTGCCCTGGTATCGGCGAACAACACGCCGGACATCCCGGCGCGATTCAGCACGTTGGCCTGCATGTAATCGTAGTAGCGCTGTCCGGACACCTTCTCGATCAACATGCCGAGAATGGCATAACCGGCGTTGCTATATTCCATGCGCGTGCCCGGCGCAAAGCTGAGCGAGTCTTCGGCGAAGAAGCGCAAATAGTCGGTCATCCGTTCGACGGCGACGCGGTCACGCAGGAATCCGCGCTTGAAATAGGTGTCGAGCCCTGACGTGTGGTTGAGCAGATGACGCACGTGCACATGCTCGCGGAGCGCCTGCGAGGGCAGGTCCGGCAGGTATCGACCGAGGGGTGCGTCGAGGTCAAGCTTTCCCTGCGCGACGAGCTGCGCGATCGCGATTGCCGTCCACGACTTTCCCATCGAGCCGACGTTGAACTTCGTGTCCATCGTGTTGCGGATGCCCTTCTCGCGATTCGCCAATCCGTACGCCCCCGAGAAGACGGTGCTTCCTTCGCAGGCCACGAGGACGACACCCGAAAAGGCTCCGCTGGCGGTCTGCTCGTTGAGCCAGGGGCCCAGCGAGTTGCGAAGGCGATCTCCGAGGTCGGCCGGGCAGGTCAGGGCATGCCTAGCCGCAGGCGAGGACGTACTCGCTACCCCGGCGGAGGACAGGAACACCGACGTGAGCGACAGCAGGGGAATGAACATTCGGGAGCTTCCAGGTAGGAGTTGGCGAACCTCACCTGAAAGACACCGGCCAGCTCAAAGCTGTGAGTCCGCTCGACTTCATCCTCGCCGGAACGGTCGACACGCGCCCGAAGCAGCGGGGCCGTCTTGAGCGGAAGGCCAGGAGATATTCGGCTATCCGGGGAAATCGGCTGTCGAGGGCTCGAAGCGCTCGAGCGTGCAGGCCTGTCGCCCTACAGCGCCCTCGTCGCGCACACCCGGGCGCCGGGTGAGTATATCCGCAAGTACGTGCACACTCACGAGCGCTTTGGAACAATCGAGAGTGGCCAACGCGCCGACCTGTTGTTACTGACGGCGGATCCGCGTCGGGACGTGCAGAATGCGCGCAAGCTGGCAGGTGAGAGCACGGCACTCAGAAAGCCGGGGTCGGGGGTTCGAGTCCCCCTTGCTATCTCGAAATGGGTGAATAGGCAAAGCCCGCTATGCCATGGACGTAGCGGGCTTCGTCGTCTTGTCAGGAATCGCTCGAGTGGCGGGCACGCGGTCGCGTCGTGATCCGCACACGCGAAACCCGAATGGTGACAGTGCTCCGCGACCATTTCATTTGAAAGCGCGATCTGCCTCGCTCACGTTATTGAGCAACCGCGGGCGTCACGGCATTCCGCAGCGCCCACTCCAGTGAGTCGTCCGCGAGTTGCTCCCAGCCATCCTGCGCAATAGTCCAGTGCGTGCGATCGGGATATTCGCGGTATTCCGTGACGGCGCGCGACGCGTCGAACAAGCTGACCGCGGAGCGCGCGCTTCCAACGCAGCCGGGCCTTGCCGCAGAAACCCTTGGGCGAGTGGGACAGCTCGCGCGCGAGTCGCTGCGTGAAGCGCGGGAGCGCGTGTGGGAGATGCACGACACGTCGCTCGTTGCTGACCTGCCAGCCGCGCTCGAGACCATCGTGAGAGACCGCACGACCGGCAGCGGCATTGTGTTTACGATGCGCGTCGTCGGACAGCGGCGACGTCTCGCCCGTGAACTCCAGGATGTCGCGCTGAGAATTGGACACGAAGCCATCGTGAACGTGATCAAGCACGCGGAGGCCCGAAGCATCGAAATCGAGATGACATTCGCGGAGCGCGACTTCACCCTCGAAGTATGCGACGACGGCTGCGGCTTCTCGCCTGAGCAGAGTGAAGATGCGCGCCGCAACGGGCACTTCGGATTGACCGGCATTCGCGAGCGCGCCGTTCACGCCGGAGGACACGCAGCGATCTCCGCACGCCCGGGCGGCGGCACCGTCGTAACGGTTGTGCTTCCACAGCGGTAGCGGCGCTCAGAACGGCGGAACGGGCTTGATGACAGGCGCTGCCCAATGGTACCCGAAATGGTACAGGACAACCGCAGTCAGCGACTGTGCTTGAACATCATGTCCACCAGCTCATCGTACATCGACTCCGCATCCGAGTCGCTCGACTTGATTGCGCTCGCCGCGCAATGCTTCAGGTGATTGCGCATGAGCTCCCGCCCAACCGATCGCAGCGCCTCGTGCACTGACGAGATCTGCGTCATGATGTCGGCGCAGTAGCGATCCTCCTCGACCATCTTCTGGAGCCCGCGAACCTGGCCCTCGATGCGCCGCAGTCGCTTCACGTTTCGATCCTTGATGTCCGGATCGACGGCGATGGCCTTTCGTTCGCCGCTGTCGCCATGTGTCCCGCAGCCGCAGTTCGCGCCATCGGCGAGTGGCAGCGCTGCGCGCTTCGTCTTCGACGCCATATCCCACTTCCTCGGAGTCACAGAGTTCAGGCGATGCGCGCCGCGCGCAGTCGCAGGCTGTTCGTCACCACGCTTACAGAGCTGAACGCCATCGCCGCGCTCGCGAGGATGGGGCTGAGCAGCAGTCCGAACGCCGGATAGAGCACGCCGGCGGCGACCGGGATGCCGATCACGTTGTAGATGAACGCCCAGAAGAGGTTCTGCTTCATCGTCCGCATCGTGCGGCGCGACAGTACAATTGCGTGCGCCGCGGCTCGTAGATCGCCGCGCATCAGCACGACGTCGCCGGCTTCCACCGCCACGTCCGTTCCGGTGCCGATCGCCATGCCCACGTCCGCCATCGCCAGCGCCGGCGCGTCGTTGATCCCGTCGCCGACCATCGCAACGACCTTCCCCTCGCGCTGTAACCGCTCGATCTCAGCGACTTTCCCCTCGGGGAGAACCTCAGCGACCACGCGATCAATCCCGGCCTGACGCGCGATTGCTTCCGCGGTCCGGCGATTGTCGCCGGTAAGCATCACCACCGTCAGGCCTAGCGCATGGAAGCGACGGATCGCTTCACGCGATGTCTCCTTGATTGGATCCGCGACCGCCACCACCGCGGCGAGCACGCCATCGAGCGACACGTACATGGCTGTCTTTCCGTCGGCCGCGAGGCGCTCGACCTCGCCCGCAAGAGGCGCGGTGTCGACGGCCCACTCCGCCATCAACGCGGCGTTGCCGACGAGGAGCGCCACGCCGTCAACAGTTCCGGTGGCGCCGCGTCCGGTGAAGGATTGGAAGCCCTCGGGCGTGGCGAGCGCCAGGCTTCGATCGCGCGCGTGGCGC
This sequence comes from Gemmatimonadales bacterium, assembly GCA_038323865.1. Lineage (GTDB taxonomy): Bacteria > Gemmatimonadota > Gemmatimonadetes > Gemmatimonadales > Gemmatimonadaceae > AG11. The sequence continues at coordinate 1,011 of JBBQHJ010000291.1, read as the reverse complement.
ACAATGGCATCAGCGAGTGGGTGTTCACTCATCGTCTCCAGCGACGCAACGAGTCGGACGATCTCTTGCGCGTGCGTCGTCGAGGCCGGCGCGGACACCACGTCCGTAACGGTCGGACGTCCTTCAGTGACAGTGCCAGTCTTGTCGAGCACGATGGTGGTCACGTCACCCGCGCGCTGTAGCGCCTGGCCTCCCTTGATCAACACGCCAAGCTCCGCACCCTTGCCGGTCGCAACCATCACCGCGGTCGGCACGGCGAGACCCATGGCGCAGGGGCAGGCAATGATGAGCACTGCCACCGCTGCGGAAAATGCGCGCACCAGCGGCGCCTGATCGGCAGCAACGTACCACACCACAAAGGTGGCAATCGCGAGCGACAATACGACGGGCACGAAGATGCCGCTGATCCGGTCCGCGAGGCGCTGGATAGGCGCTCGGCTACCTTGTGCGTCGCGCATCAGCTTCACGATTCGCGCGAGCACGGAGTCTGCACCGAGCGTCGTTGCGCGGTAGCGGAATGCACCGGTGCGATTGATGGTTCCGCCGATGACGTTATCGCCCGGCTTCTTGGCGACCGGCAGGGACTCACCCGTGAGCATGCTCTCGTCGACCGCACTTTCACCGGCGAGGATCTCGCCGTCCACGGGAACGCGCTCTCCAGGTCGAACGATCACCGTCTCGCCCGCCTCCACCGTTTCAATGGGCGCATCCACCTCGACTTCTCCGTTGGCTCCGCTCCGCACTACGCGGGCACTCTTCGGCTGGAGATGGACCAGCGCACGCAGCGCGTTCGCTGTCTGCGTTTTCGCGCGCGCCTCGAAGGCGTTGCCGGTGAGAATGAGCGCGATGATGATGATCACCGCCTCGTAGTAGACGTCCGGCGCGAGACCCCGACTGAAGAAGAGCTGCGGGGCCACCGTCGCCACAACCGAATACAGGAAGGCCGCGCCCGTGCCGACGGCGACGAGCGTATTCATGTCCGCCGAGTGGTGCCGGAAGGCGGCCCATGCC
>JBBQHJ010000290.1:0-6397 GCA_038323865.1 Gemmatimonadales bacterium | reverse complement strand
TGGACAAGTCCGTCGTGGAAACCAAGGTCGAGGTGATGTCATGAAAGTGCGTCTCGTTGACATCGCACACGCCCGCTCGGGCGACAAGGGTGACACCGCCAACGTCGGCGTCATTGCGCTCAAGCCCGAATGGTATCCGCTCATCGCGTCGCAGCTCACACTCGCCCGCGTGAAGAAGCACTTCGAGGGCATCATCACCGGCGACGTCGAACGGTTCGAACTGCCGAACCTCAACGCATTGAATTTTCTCCTCCACGGCGCACTCGATGGTGGTGGCACGTTGTCGCTCAAGACGGATGCGCAGGGCAAAGTCTTTTCGACCGCCATGCTCCGCATGGTGCTCGACGTCCCAGACAGCGACGCCGCTGCACTCAAGCTCCCAAACGCCGCGTCATGACCCGCGTCAAGTTGCTCCGCGACGGTGCCATCGGTCGCATCATCCTCGCTCGGCCAGAAAAGCGTAATGCGCTCGATCGCCAGGCCGCTGATGACTTGTTCGCTGCACTCGCACAGTTCGAATCAGATCCAACCTGCCGCGTCATCCATCTTGGCGCGGAGGGCGACGACTTTTGCGCTGGTGCCGATCTCGAAGCACTCGATCGCATGGTCGACGCTGGTAGCGACGCCCATCGCGCCGACGCTGAGGCACTCGGTCGTGTCTTCCTTGCGATTCGCGCGCTGATGAAGCCAGTCGTCTGTACGGTGCGCGGACGCGCGCTTGCAGGTGGCGCAGGGTTGGCCTCCGCGTGCGACCTGGTTCTCGCACACGAGAATGCGGAGTTCGGTTATCCAGAGGTACGATACGGATTCGTCCCGGCAATGGTGATGGCCACGCTGCGCCGCGCTGTTGGTGAAAAGCACGCGGCGGATCTCGTCCTCACCGGCCGGATCATCAGCGCCGAAGAAGCCGAGCGAATCGGATTGGTGAGCCGCGTTGTGCTTGCGGCCACGTTCGATGACGAGATCAACGCGACGCTTGAGCAGATCAGTCAGGCCGCGCCGACGGCGCTCGCTCTGACCAAGTGGCTGTTTCACAAACTCGATTCCCTTTCATTCGAGGACGGCATCGCGGCCGGCGTCGTGACGAACGTGGAGTCGCGCGCGACGGACGATTTCAAGCTCGGTGTTCGACGCTTTGTGCAACGGAAGCAGCAGGAATGACCAAGATCCTGTACGCTCGCATCGCGCTGGCATTCGTCGCGATTGCCGTGCTCGGCTACGGGATCAATAGTGACCAGCCGCGGCTTCGCATTGCGGCCATGGCCATTCTGGCAATTGCATTGATCCTTCGCTTCGTGCCCTCACGCTGGATGGACGACGGCAACGAGAAATGACCGGACGCGGAACTCGTCTAGTGAGTGGTCTGTTGCTCGCAGCGGTTGCCTGCGTGCATCCGCCACCAGGTGAGAGCGAGCTTGGTGATCGGCCCGTAGGCACGACGACGCCAATTACTGTCGACGAAATCGTGAACACCGGATTGCTAGGCGCAACAGCCTTTGACGTCATTCAGCGCTTGCGTCCGTCTTTTCTTATCGACCGCACGGCGATTCGGCGCTCCACGCAGCCGATCTCTGTTTCAGTGAATGGCGGACAACCGGTGGCCACGGCGATTCTCCAGTCCACGCCGGCCTCAACCGTCCAGGAGATCCGGTATCTCACCACCGCGCAGGCGGCAACGCGCTTCGGCCAGCGCGCAGAAGGTCCAGTGATCGTCGTCATGCTGCGTCGACAACAGGAACCGTAGGTGTCGTTCCGAGCGTTGCCGAGGAATCTGCACCGGCTGTCATCCTGCGCGAAGCGAAGGATCTGCTTTTAGTCTAAAGTGTTATATTCCAACACTTATGACGCGCCTCGCTGTCCCTGAACTGCTCGCTCCCGCTGGCTCGCTCGACGCCGTCCGCGCCGCGCTCGCCAATGGAGCCGACGCGGTCTATCTGGGCGCCGAACGCTTCAATGCGCGAGACGAAGGCGCACAGCTCACGCTCGATGAGGTTGAGGAGGCGTGTCGCCTGGCACACGAGCGTGGCCGCCGGATCTACCTGACGCTCAACATCCTGCTCAAGCCCGCAGAATTGTCTGACGCCCTCATGTTCCTCGGTGACGCCATCGACCGCGGCGTCGATGCGGCCATTGTACAGGACATCGGGCTCATTCGCCTGATCCAGCGCGTGTATCCCGGATTCGAGATCCACGGCTCCACGCAGATGACCGTGCATGACACCAGCGGCGCGCGCGTCATGAAGGGCCTCGGAATCGAGCGCGTCGTACTCGCCCGCGAAAACACCCTCGACGACATTCGCGCCATTCACTCGGCCGTGCCCGACCTCGGGCTCGAGACGTTCATTCACGGCGCGTTGTGCATCTCGTACAGCGGTCAGTGCTTCATGTCCGGCATGATCTCCGAGCGCAGCGCGAATCGTGGCTCGTGCGCGCAGTCGTGTCGCAAGGACTACGTGCTGACTGACGTCGAGCACAATCAGGAACTCGATCGTGGATTTCTCATCTCGGCCAAGGACCTCGCCGCAGCAGAGCATCTCGCAGACATCGCCGATGCAGGCATTGGCTGCCTGAAGGTTGAAGGGCGCAAGAAGAAACCCGAATACGTCGCGACCGTCACCAAGGGATATCGCACGTTCCTCGACCGTCTTGCCGAAGGCGACCGCGCAGCGCCCCCAGACGCGGACATGGAACCGCTCGTTCAGATCTACAGCCGTGGGAACACGGGCGGCATGTATGGTGGGCGCGCAGGTCGTGACTACATCACGCGAGAGCACCCCGATAATCGCGGGCGCGAGTTAGGGAACGTCATCGCACACGAAGGGCGCGAGATCATCGTCGAGGTTTGTTCGCCACTCGAAGTCGGCGACGGAATTGGGTTCGAAGCGCCTGAGTCGCACGGTGGTGCTTCGGTCGGTTTCACAGTTGAGGCAGTTCGCACCATCTCGAAGGGTGCGTTGATTCGCCAGGCTGTTGCGGTCCCGAGCCGCGTATCGGTGCTGGATGGCTCAACGGTGGTGCGCAGCGCACACGCATCGCTGCTCGAGAGTGCGCGCGCGTCGTACGCCGCGCTGCCGTCGGACATCCGCGCGCGAAAGTCGGGACTCGACGTCCGCGTGTTCGGTACTGCCGGAGCGCCCCTGAAGGCCGTGTTCATCGCCGGTGGCGAGACCTTTACGGTGCGCAGCGAAATCAGTCTCGCGCCGGCCGCTCGTCGTGCACTCGACGTCGCGACGCTTCGCGAGCAACTCGGCCGCCTTGGCGAAACGCCATTTGTGCTCGCCGATCTCGATGCGGGTGGTTTGCAGCAGGGCCTCTTTCTTCCCATCAGCGCACTGAATCATCTCCGCCAGCAGGCGACAGATGAGTTGCTCCAGCGTCGCGATTGGGCGCGTGAGGCGACGCTTGCTGAGCGCCGGGAGAAAGTTGAGAGTGCGATAAAGGCAGATCCTTCGCTGCGCTCAGGACGACAGGATGGTGTCATTCCGAGCGAAGTCGAGGAACCTGCACTTCACGCCTTTGACCTCCTCGCTTCCGTCTTCACTCTCGATGACGCGCGTACGGCCGCAGACGCCGGCGCCACGACCATCGTCCTCGATCCATTCCTGCGTCACCCGATGCCGCCGGTAACTCGTGTTAAGGCGCTGTCGGAAGAGTTGAATGCGAAAGGCATCACGCTCAGGCTTCGGACGCCGACCATCGTACGCCCCGACGAGCGTCGCTCCATCCAGAAGTGGCTCGACGTCGGTCTCCCGATGATGAGCGGACACCTCGGCCTCGTTGCCGAACTCGCCGAGCACGGGCGCGATGTGATCGCTGACTACGCGGTGAACTGCTTTAATCAGCACACCGCCGCCGAGCTGTTTTCCCTTGGTGCAAAGCGCATCACCGCGTCCGTCGAGCTCACCACCGACGAACTCATCGAGCTCACCGGCGGTTGGGGCGGTGCAGGATTCGACGTCATGCTGTACGGTCGTCCGGAAGGCATGACCATCGAGCATTGCGTGCTGTCGGCCGCGTTCGACCGCGTGCCGACCACGTGCCGCGATCTGTGCGTGCAGAAGCACACGAACGTGGAGCTCACCGATCCCGCAGGATACAGCTTCGCCGTTGCCACGGACTCTGCGTGCCGCAATCGCCTGCTGCATTCGCGTCCGATCGAGGGCGGTGAGTTTCTCCCACGCCTGTGGCGGAGCGGCATTCGCAACTACCAACTCGTGTTCAACGTGGTTGGAGATCCAATCCATCAGGTTGTCGCCGGATACCGCGCCATGCTGGACCAGATGGTTGGTGGAAGCGCAACGGCAACCAACACCGTTCGCCCGAATCTTCGTGGCGCGTTCACGCGCGGACACTTCGCGCGTGCAGTCTGACGATTCTATCCGCGTTCTACCGATGACGCTCGGCGGCCATCGAGCGCGCATCGTTTACGGATGACGATTCCTCAGCCAGGTCTCGACGAAGCTCGCGCCGCGCTCAAGTCGAATTTCGGATTCCCGGCGTTTCGCGCCGGCCAGGAGCGCGCTGTCGCCTCGGTGCTCGCGGGGAGGGACACGCTCGTCGTCCTCCCGACTGGTGGCGGCAAGTCGCTCTGCTTCCAGGTTCCCGCGCTGGTGCTTCCCAAGCTCACTGTGGTGGTGAGTCCGCTCATTTCGCTCATGAAGGACCAGGTCGACGCGCTGACGGCTCGCAACATTCCCGCCACGTTCGTCAACAGCACACTGTCGTCATCCGAAGCCGCGGAGCGTATGTCGCGCGTTGCTCGCGGAGAGATCAAGCTCCTCTACGTCGCGCCCGAGCGCTTTGACGCCGGCAGCGCGGCTGAGCGGTTGCGCGACACGGGCGTGTCGTTGCTCGCGGTCGACGAAGCGCATTGCATCAGCGAGTGGGGACATGATTTCCGTCCCAGCTATCTGCGCATCGCCCAGGTCCGCGAGAAGCTGGGCTGGCCGCCCGTGGTGGCGCTGACCGCCACCGCCACGCCGCAGGTGCGTGAAGACATTGCGCGCCAGCTCAAGCTCGACAATCCCGAAACCATCATCACGGGGTTCGATCGCACCAACCTTCAGTATCACGTCGTTCCGGTCCGCACGGATTCCGACAAGGACGACGCGATGATTCGCATTCTTCGCGAGAAGCCGGGCGTCGCGATTGTCTATGCGTCAACGCGACGCAACGTCGAAAAGGTCGCACTCACGCTCGAAGGCGCGCGCATCAAGGTGTCTGCCTATCACGCCGGCCTCGATGACGCGCACCGCCATCAGGTGCAAGATGACTTCATGAACGAACGTGTCCGCGCTATCGTCGCGACGAACGCGTTCGGCATGGGTATCGACAAGCCGAACGTGCGCACCGTCATTCATCATGCAATGCCGGGCACGCTCGAGGCCTACTATCAGGAGGCCGGTCGCGCGGGTCGAGATGGCAAGCCGTCGGAAGTGTATCTGCTCCACGCTTTCCCCGATCGCTTCACGCACGAGTTCTTCATCAAGGGCTCGCACCCGGAGCGCACGGTCGTGGAGCGCACGTTTGAAATGCTACGTGCGGGCGCCGACAAGACGGGTTTCGTCCAATTCGATGCCGCGCACATCGCAGGGCAGTTGCCAGGCAAGGTAAGCGACCGCGAAGTAGAAGCTGCGATTCGCGTGCTCGTGAAGGGCGGCGCACTGCGCAGCGATCCGCAAACCGGTGGCCGTGTGCGAATTCGCCTGCTCGCGACACCGGAGCGAATCAGGCGCGAGCTATCTGCCGATCGTGCATCAGAATTGGCGCTGCTGCGTGCGCTATGGCGGGTTGCGGGCGAATCGCTCCACGATGGTGCGAGTGTCGATCTCGATGCACTACCCTCATCTCACGGCCCCAGCTTCGCGATGATGGCATTGCTCGACTCCCTCGAGGCCGACCAGTTCGTCGACTGGCAGCGGCTCGGCGGCGGCGACCGCGTTGCCGATCCAAAGCGTCCGCTCGCCGCGTATAAGATTGACTGGGCTGGGCTCGATCGCCGCCGCAGGTCGGAGCTCGCGAAGCTCGAATCCATGCAAGGCTACGCGTATGCCACCGGTTGTCGGCGCGGCTACACCCTTCGATATTTTGGAGATCCAGCGGCTGGCAAGGACTGCGGCGGGTGCGACAACTGCCTTGGTCTTCACAAGGCGCAGCCCAAGCAGGCATCGCCGTTTACCAAACGCAAGGATCGACAGCCGGCACGGGTGGTTCGCTCCGCAGACGACGACGTCGATGTCACGCTGAGTGCTTCCGATGGGAAACTTCTCGAGCAGCTGCGTGCGTTACGCATGGGTATCGCTCGCGAGGAGAAGGTGCCCGCTTATGTGGTGTTCACGGATCGAACCCTCGTAGAAATGGCCGTGCGACGACCGAAGTCTTCAGTCGCACTCGGCGA
>JBBQHJ010000289.1:0-6435 GCA_038323865.1 Gemmatimonadales bacterium | reverse complement strand
TCGGAATGACACTCATGTGATTCCTCGACTTCGCTCGGAATGACACTCATGTGATTCCTCGACTTCGCTCGGAATGACACTCATGTGATTCCTCGACTTCGCTCGGAATGACACCCTATTCGTAAGACAAGGCAGCGGCGGTTGTGATGCGCGTGGCCCGCATGGCGGGCCACGCGCACGCTGCTATTGAGACCACGACAACGAGCGCGAGCCACTTAATGACGCCTGATGGCTCGGGCACCAGGGTGATCGGCACGGGCAGCATGACCGCGCTGAACACCTTGCCCAGTACTACGCTCATGGGCAACGAGAGCGGAATCGCGATGAGCCAGCTCAACACCGCGATCACGAGGCCCTCGATCTGAATCATCGAGAGGATTGACCAGTGACTCGCGCCGATGGCGCGCAGCACGCCGATCTCGCGAGTGCGCTCGAGCACGGCGAGGCTCATAGTCGACGCGAGGGCCAAGCCGCCAACGATGATCATCAGCAGCGACATGTTGCCCAGGAAGCCTGCGACCATCAGCAGGTGATCTTCGATGACGTTGCGCTGCTGTGCGAGCGATGAGCTGGACGCAACGCCGAACCCGCGCTCGGCGAATCCCTCGCGCAACGTACGAATGAGCTCGAGACGCTGCGAGCCGGCAGGGACACTCGTCGCCACGACAACCGTGCTCGCACCTGGCTCGCCAGTGATCTGCTCGATGGCCTCGCGCGACGTGTACGCATTCGGCGTCGGCCCCGACTCGGCGATACCAACGACGGTCCATGCGGCCTTCTTGCCGCCAATGACGAGTTGAGTGGATCTGCCAAGTGTAAGCTCCGGGACGTCTTCAATCGTGCGCCTGTTGACGACGAGCTCATTTGCGCCGGCATGTGCCCAACGTCCCTGCGTGATCGGCGCCGCAAGCATGCGCGTGTCCGATGGCGGGGCGGTGATGGCGAAGGAGGCACCCAGTGGTCCGCCATCGTTGCTGACCACGGCGCGCGCGCCTCGCCACGCTTCGGCGCCAATTACGCCGTTGATGCTGCGCGCGATGGCGAGCAAGGAGTCCACCGGCGCAGGGCGAGCAAAGCGAAACGCGAGATCGAACTTCTGAACGTTGAAGAAGACGTCGACCGAGCGGACGATTGACGCGCGGAGATCGATGGCACCGAGAAAGACCGCGCCACCGAGCGAAATGGTGGAGAGCGTAAGAACAAGGCGCTGTCTTTTGCGAAACGTGTTGCGGAGTGAGAGCAACACAGGTCGCGAGATGTCGCCGGCGTGATCGAGCATGCGCCAGGATCTTTGCTCGGCGGCAGGCGCTATGCCAAGATCGCGAAGGGCTTCACCGACGGGAATGCGACACCCATGCGAAACAGGAATGGCCGCTGCGATCACGGGAAGCAGAAGTCCCACAGCGACCTGCGTGGCGAAGGCCCACCACGGAATCGAGTACGCCGAGACGTCAAAGTTCATGAGGTCCGCAGTGAAGCTCGCGTAGAAGCGACCGAACACTGCAGCAATTGGAATTGAGATCACGCACGCGACGGCGCCGAGTGCGAGGGCGAAGGTGAGATACATGGCGGCGATCTGCGATGCGCGCGCGCCGAGGGTCTTCATGATGCCAATCTCGCGGAGCTGACCCGTTAACATGGCCGACACGAGATTGATCACGAGCACGCCACTCAGAAGAAGTGTGAGTAACGCGAAGGCGCCCTGCGTGAGGAGGAGCGAATCGATCTGTCCTGCATGGATGTGCCGGCCGGGCACCGGGACCGTGATGTCACTCACGTGGAGGCCGCGCTGCTCGAGTGTGCGTCCAACGTCGTCGGCGAGGAGGCGGACAGCCGAGCGGCTGAGGCCGCGATCGCGCGCAAGAATCTGGAGCTCGTTCATCGATGACGTGTGACCGAGCTGCGCGAGCATTGCCGGAGTGACGAACAAATAGACGACGTGCTCCATCCAGCCGGGTGCAACGCCGACGTCGCGCACAACGCCGGTAATGCCGGTTCGCACGAGTGGCCCGTCGGCGATGCGCAGCTGCACCGAATCACCGAGGGACAGCTCGGCGAAAGCGAGCGACGAGTGTTCGATGACGACTTGATCTTGCGCCGGTGGCCATGCGCCGCGATCGGGCTTGATGACGCCGATATCGTTGCGCTGGTAGTCGTCGCGTGCAGTGAGGACCGCGGTCTTCGAGCCGCTGCTCGTGATGATGGTGGCGGTGACCTCACGTCGTGATTGTGCCGCCTCGATCGCCGGAATGGCGCGGACGACGGCAAGCGTAGCAGCATCGATGGAGTCGACGCGAAGGACGGCGCTCGCGGGGCGACTGGCGTCATATTCGAGCCGAGTGGCGCGTCGGACGAGCGACCATGTGTCGAGCACCGCACCGGCGCCGATGATGCCGACGCAGATGGCGGCCGTTGCGAGGCCCGTGCGCGATTTGTGAAGCCAGAGGTCGCGACCAACTTTGCGCCAGCGCGATTCAAGCATCGTTGGCAACCACGCGTCCGTCGGCGAGCGTAATGGTGCGCGATGCAAAGCGTCGCGCGTTGGCGTCGTGCGTCACCATGACGATGGTGCGGCCGTCGTCGATGAGGCTCGCGAGGAGGGCGAACATGTCGTCGGCGGTGCGCGAGTCGAGGTTGCCGGTTGGCTCGTCGGCAAGAAGGACGGCGGGGTCATTCGCGAGCGCGCGTGCGACCGCGACACGTTGCTGCTGTCCTCCACTCAAGCGCGAGGGGAGTTTGTCCGCCTGGTCGGCGACGCCGAGTCGCTCGAGGTGTGCCATGGCGCGTTGACGTCGCTCACGCATGGGCCAGCGTCGCGTGAAGTCCATGGGCAACATCACGTTTTCGGCGACGGTGAGCGTCGGGAGCAATTGGAAGAACTGGAACACGATGCCGACGGCGGTTCCGCGCCAGACGGACATGTCGCGTTCACGGAGCGCGTGAACAGCGGTGGTGCCGACGTGAATCTCACCGGAGGACGGGCGATCGATTCCCGCGAGGAGTGCGAGCAGCGTGGACTTGCCGCTGCCTGATTGTCCGACGACGACGACGAATTCTTTCTGGTTGATGCTGAGCGAGACGTCGGAGAGCGCGTTGAAGGGTCCGGCGGGGGTGGACCAGGTGCGCGTAACGTTGTTGACGGAGATCAGTGTCTGCATGCGACGCAGGATAGGCAGGGCAGGCGGGCGCGCGCGATGGGGGAGGCGACCGTTCGTCGTAGTGATTCGACCGTTGGTCGAATTGCGCTCATTCCGGCGTGAATTCCCTCGTAGGATTCGTGAAAAGCAGGCCCCTCACTTCGCTCAGGGCGACAACGGGCTCCGCTCAGCGCGACAAAACACGGAGATTTCGAATGCTCAGACGGCTCTTGGTAGTGATGTGTGTTGGAGCAACGCAGGCGCTCGCTCAACACGGCGATTCGCAAACAACGACGCACGCGGTACCGGCGGAGGCGAAGCAGTTCGCATTTCTCGTTGGGCAGTTCGATCTCGTGGTGCGGCCTGCCGCGGTCGGACTCGCGGCCAAGATTCACGGCGTGCCAAAGCTGGTCGGCACATGGAAGGGCTGGCGCGCCATGGATGGGTTTGGGGTGGTGGACGAATTGCGCGTCACGGATGAATCGGGGAATCCCCGATTGCTCGCGCATGCGGTGCGCTTTTACGACGCAAGCCAGAAGCGTTGGATCTCTCAGAACATCGACGTCTATCGGGGCACCGCGAATTCGTCGTCTGGTGAGTGGAAGAACGACGGCGTTGTGATGATCGCGCACGGCACGGATGCGGAAGGAAAGGTCTACGTCATCCGAGGCAAGTATTCGGACATCACGCCGACGTCGTTCAAGTTCCGGCAGGAGCGTTCGTACGACGAAGGCAAGACGTGGGAGAGTGGCGTGCTGGAAATCGACGCCAAACGTGTAGCTGCTACGGCGACGCGCTGATAGCCTTGGGTATGTCGCGACGCGTCATCTGGCTGCAACTGCTGATCGGCTGGTTTCCCCTCACCGTGCTGTTCACGGTGCTGATTGCGTCCGCGCACGGCATCGATCTCTCGGCGGGGGCGATCCTCGCGGTGCGCATGATCGTCAGCGCGGCAGTACTCGGCATTCTCGTGCAGCGGCTCGTCGAGAACTACCCGTTTCCGCGACCCGTCCGCGTGAAGTTCGTGTTGGCGCATGCCGGATATGCGTTCGCCTACTCGACGGTGCTGCTTCTCGTGAACAGCGCGATCGAGTCGGCCATGCACGGTCAGCTCGTGCTGACCGTAGGTCCGAGTCTGCCGTTGACGTTTTTCACGGGCGTCTGGCTGTACGTGATGATTGCCGGCGTGGCGTACACCTCGATTTCGACCGAGCGCGCCGCGCAGGCGGAGGCCGAGGCCGCAAAGGCGCAGCTCGCGGCGCTGCGCGCGCAACTACATCCGCATTTCCTCTTCAACGCATTGCACACGGTGGTGCAGCTGATTCCGCGAGAGCCAAAACGTGCGGCTGATGCTGCCGAGCAACTTGCGGGGTTGTTGCGGACGACGATCGAGGAGGATCGCGATCTCGTGACGGTCGCTGAAGAGTGTGCGTTCGTTGAGCGCTACGTGGCGATCGAGCAGATGCGTTTTGGCGATCGCCTGAGTGTGTCGATGCAGGTTGAGGAGTCGGCACAGGAGAACACGATTCCGGTGTTCGCGCTTCAGACGCTCGTGGAGAACGCGGTTCGTCATGGCGCGGCGCCGCGTGTCGAGCCAACAGACATCGTGATTCGCGGACGACTCGTGGGCGATCGGCTGGAGATGATCGTCACGGACAACGGTGCTGGAACATCGGATGCCGATGCGAAGGGAACAGGGCTGCGACGTCTGCGGGAGCGACTCGCTGCGCTCTACGGCGGTGATGCATCGCTGATCGCAGGCCCGCTTGCTGACGCGGGATACAGCGCGACGCTGAGCGTTCCTGTTCGCGACGCCGAGTCGTGAAAGTTCGCGCACTGATTGCGGACGATGAGCCCATCGCGCGCGAGGGATTGCGGGCAATGCTCGCCGACGTCGAATGGATTTCGGTGATCGGTGAGGCGGGGAGTGGGCCGGCGACAGTGGAGGCGATCAACACGCTCAGGCCCGAGCTCGTGTTTCTGGACATCGAGATGCCGGGTATGCTCGGGACGGAAGTGCTGAGTCATGTTGAGCATCAGCCGTTCGTGGTGTTCACGACGGCATTCGCGGAGCACGCTGTGGCGGGGTTCGAGCTCGGCGCGCTGGACTATCTACTCAAGCCGTTTGGTCCGGAGCGACTGGCGCGCTGCCTCGAACGCGTTCGTGCGGCAATGGGAGAGCCGACGTCGCCGTCGGCGTTGAACCGTTTGTCGGAGGCACTGGCGAAGGGGCCGATGACGCGGCTGTTCGTGCGTGCCGCGGGCGGAATCGTGCCGGTGGGGCTCAGTGAGGTGCTGTGGTTCGAGTCGTCGGGCGACTACGTGGTCGCACATGCCGGCAAGACGCGATACATGCTGCACCTACCGCTCGCTCGGCTCGAGAGTCGGCTGGATGTCTCGAAATTCGTGAGGGTACATCGGACGCACATCGTGAATCTCGATCACGTGGCGTCGTTCAGGCGCCGAGAGGGGAAACTCGTGGCTGCGATGGTGGATGGGAGGGAAGTGCCGGTCAGCCGAGAACGGGCGAAAGAGTTGAGGCTACTTGGGCTGTGAACCGGCGCCGTCTGCCACGCGAAATGCAGATTCCTCGACTTCGCTCGGAATGACACTCGGACTGCGCTAGGAATGACACTTGGACTGCGCTAGGAATGACACTTGGACTGCGCTCGGAATGACACTTGGACTGCGCTCGGAATGGCACTTGGACTGCGCTCGGAATGACACGTGGTATATTGGGTTTGTCCCTCACCCCAATTTGCGCATGAGTGGCCGTACTACCGTCAAACACGTGACCAAGCCGTGGGGATACGAGATCATCTGGGCCGCCAATGACCTCTACGTCGGCAAGATCCTCCACATCACTGCGGGCCACAGACTCTCCGTCCAGTATCACGAAAAAAAGGACGAGACCGTCTACCTGCTCTCGGGCGCGCTCAAGTATTGCGTTCAGATGGACGGGGACTCGGCGCCGGTCGACCAGGCGCTGAAGGTTGGCGACGCATTTCGAATCACTCCCGGCACGATTCACTACATGGAGGCGGTCAGCGACTGTGATGTGCTCGAGGCGAGCACGCCGCATCTCGACGACGTCATCCGTCTCAAGGACGCCTACGGACGCGAGGGAACGAGCGCACCATGAAAGTCATCATTCCGCTGGCAGGAAAGGGCACGCGGCTTCGTCCGCACACGCACCTCGTACCAAAGCCGATGTTGAAGATCGCCGGCAAGCCGGTGATGGATTACATCCTCGAAGACCTCGAGCGACTCGGCGGCGTGGAGCAGGTCATCTACATCA
>JBBQHJ010000288.1:0-6444 GCA_038323865.1 Gemmatimonadales bacterium | reverse complement strand
CCACGACGCTGATCGTCCAGGGCATCACCGGTCGTGACGGCGGGTTCCACACCAAGCAGATGATCGAGTACGGCACCAACGTCGTTGGTGGCGTCACGCCGGGCAAAGGCGGCCAGAAGTTCGAGGACACGGTCCCCGTCTTCAACACCGTCGCTGAAGCAGTGCAGGCCACGGGCGCAAATACCTCCGTCATTTACGTCCCGCCCATGTACGCGGCCGATGCGATGATGGAAGCGGCCGACGCCGGCGTGAAGTTCATCGTCTGCATCACCGAAGGCGTGCCCGTGCTCGACATGACGCGCGTCTATCCGTTCGTAAAGGAGAAGGGTGCGCGACTGCTCGGGCCAAATTGCCCCGGCCTAATCACGCCCGGTGCGAGCAAGGTCGGCATTATTCCAGGACGCATCTGCACGCCGGGCAACATCGGTGTTGTCAGTCGCTCCGGCACGCTCACCTACGAAATCGTGTATCAGCTCACACGCGCCGGCATGGGGCAGAGCACCTGCGTCGGTATCGGCGGCGATCCCATTAACGGCACCAGCTTCATCGATTGCCTCGCGGCATTCGAGAAGGATCCGAACACCAAGGCCGTGGCCATGATGGGTGAAATTGGCGGAACGGACGAACAGGAGGCCGCGGACTTCGTGAAGAATCACATGACGAAGCCGGTAGTCGGTTTCATTGCTGGTCAAACCGCTCCGCCGGGACGTCGCATGGGACACGCGGGTGCGATCATTTCCGGTTCCGCCGGCACCGCAGCAGAAAAGATCGAGTCGTTCGAAAAGGCCGGCATGGGTGTCGCCAAGCGGCCAATCGATTTCGTCGAACTGCTTCGCGCCCGCATGTGATGCTAGTGACGTGAGACTACGCGATGTCCTCGCGCCCGAGCGGACACTCGTTCCGCTCGGCGCCACTACGCTTCAGGGCGCGGCCACCGCGCTCCTGGAGCGTCTTGTTGATGCCCGTGGTGTGCTCGACGCCGACAAGCTGAAGCGTCGTGTCGCCGAGCATCGGATGGAAGATGTGGTCGCGCTGCGCGACCGCGCATTTCTGCTGCACTACCGCACCGACGCAGTGGGTCAGTTGCTCGTTGCCGTGGGCGTCGCACGCGCGCCCATTTGTCAGCGCACTGCGGAAGACGAAGAGCGCTGCGCGCGCGTCGTCCTCATGATCGTCACGCCACCCCGACTTGCGGCGCGCTACCTCCAGGTTGTCGCAGCGTTCGCACGACTGCTGCGCAAGCCGGAAGCGCTCGAGAGTATTCTTGCCGCCGCAACGCCCGTCGCATTGCTCGACGCCGAGGGCGTCATGGGACAACACCTGCCCGAGCAACTCACGGTACGCGATGTGATGACCTATCAGCCACGCACGGTTCGCGCGGACACCCCGCTCAAGGAGGCCGCGCGCACGATGGTGCGCACGGGACTGGGAGCGCTTCCGGTTGTGGATGATGATGAGCGCGTGCTCGGCATGCTGAGCGAACGGGAAGTCATTCGTCATCTCATCAGCACCCAGGCCTTCACGGGTGTTGATGCACGGGCCGCCTCGGCACCGGGTACAGGCGTCAAGACGGTGCGCGACGCCATGACGCGCCAAGTGCTCTGTGTGGCTTCGGAACAGCCGCTCGCTGAAGTAGCTTCCCTCATGAGCAACAAGGACGTCGACCGCGTCCCAGTGGTCCGCGAAGGCCGCCTGGTCGGCTTCCTGACACGCGGGGACATCGTTCGAAAACTCATCGGATCGTGATTGGGGCAACGCCCCATGAACCACTTAACGGAGCACACACGACAATGGCCGGGAATTACACGCTGACCATCATCAAGCCGGACGCGTTCGGCGCAGGCAAGGCGGGCAACATCATCGCGTTGCTCGAGGCGAAGGGCTTCAGCATCAAGGCTGCGCGAGCCATGCAGATGACCAAGGAGCAGGCCGGCGCCTTCTACGAAGTCCACGCTGCCCGCCCGTTCTACGGCGAACTCGTCGAATTCATGACGTCCGGCCCGTGTATGCCCATGATCCTCCAGAAGGACAATGCCGTGCTGGCCCTCCGCGACGCAATCGGCGCGACCGACCCAGCGGAAGCGGCAGAAGGCACCGTTCGGAAGCTCTATGCTGAGTCCAAGGGCCGGAACGCCATTCACGCCTCAGATTCAGACGAGAACGCGGCGCACGAGGGACGGTTTTTCTTTGCGCAATGTGAGTGGGTCCGGTAACGCCGCGGTCAGCGCAGCAGCCCTAACTCCATTGCCAGACTAGACTTGTAAACAGCACCTCGAAGCAGTAATTTAGTTGGCTATGCTGTCCTTTGACATTCGGTCGCTGACCGAGCACGCCGCCACCGTCAACGACGCCTTGTCGCCCGACGATGAGGTGTGGCTGGACGACGACTCGCGGCCGACCTCTCCCATTCAGATTCGGGGTCGGTTGTCTGTCGCCGGGCCAGGGTTGTTCCACTGGCACGGCACGATGGAGGGAGACGTTGCGATGGAGTGCAGCCGCTGTTTGGGCAACGCATCCGCGCACGTCACGGACGAGACTCACATCATCTTCGCTGACGCGGGGAATGAGGAAGTCGAGGACGATCCCGATGTGCACTTGCTCGATGAGCGATCCGATCAGCTCGACCTTCGGCCAGCGCTCAGGGAGCAGTGGTTGTTGAACGTCCCAGCCTACGCGTTGTGCCGGGAAGACTGTAAGGGGCTCTGTCCGACCTGCGGTGCCGAGTTGAACCTCGCGCCCTGTTCGTGCAAATCCTCCTCGGCGGATGCCCGCTGGGACTCGCTGCGAAAGTTGTAGCGCGAACAAAACTGATTCCCGGTTTTCCTCCTATTTTCCGACCAGAGCAATGGCCGTCCCCAAGCGCAGAACCAGTAAGCGAAAGAAGCGCGCTCGCAACACGCACAAGACCGCGCCCGCTATCGCCATCCAGAAGTGCCCGCGATGCCAGGCAATGAAGCGTCCGCATCACGTGTGTGCCGAGTGCGGATACTATGCAGGTGAGCAGCGAGTAGCGGCCAAGGAAGCCTGACCTTGGCGCGGATCGCGTTGGACGCCATGGGGGGCGATCATGCTCCCAAGGCGACCGTAGCCGGCGCACTTCACGCGCTCGCAGAGCTCGATCCGGTTCACACTATTCAGCTGGTTGGTCAAACCGCCGTCGTGGAGGCGCAATTGCGCGCACTCCTCGACGGCGAATTGTCCTCGCACGCTATTCATCGCAGCCGCCTGTCCATTGTCGAGGCGCCTGACGTCATCGAGATGACGGATAAGCCCAGCGCGGCTGTCCGCGGCAAGCCGAACAGCTCCATGGCAATCGGATTGCGCCTCCAGACGGAAGGCGTCTCCGACGCATTCGTCTCCGCCGGCAGCACGGGAGCGCAAATGGCTGCGTCGATGGTCATCCTGCGCCTGCACGCCGGGCTCAAGCGTCCCGCCATCGTCACCCTCTTTCCCTCGGCGCGCGAAGCGGTAGCTGTGCTCGACTCCGGTGCCAATGTGGACTGCTCACCGGAAGAGTTGGTCCAATTCGCCCGCGTTGGCTCGGTGTACGCGCAGTGCGTGCTCGGCCGCACGAATCCGGCGGTCGGCTTGCTCAGCATCGGCGAGGAACCGGAAAAGGGAAACGCCGTGACGAAGGAAGCGCATCTGCTGCTCAAGCGGTCGGGCCTCAACTTCATCGGCAATGTGGAGGGTCGCGACCTGCCCAAGGGCGGTACCGACGATCACCACATCGACGTCGTGGTGTGCGACGGATTCGTTGGCAATGTGCTGCTCAAGTTCTACGAGGGCATCGCGCCGTTCATGATCGACACACTGCGCGCGGCGGGTGTGGATAGTGACAAGTTGGAAGACGGCCTCAAGCATCTCGACTACTCGCAGTACGGCGGCGCACCGCTCCTCGGAGTGAAGGGCGTCAGCATCATCGCACACGGGAAGTCGTCCCCGCGCGCGATCAAGAACGCCATCAAGGTGGCAGCGCAGGCCGTTAGCAGCGGCATGAACGACTTGATCGGCCAGCGCCTCGGCGACGACAAGGATAACGCGGCATGAGGCGCCCCATCGCGTACATCGCCGGCACAGGCCGTGGTATTCCTGCTCGCGTGATGACCAATCACGATTTCGCGGCGCTCGGTCTCGAGACGGATCACGATTGGATCGTTGAGCGCACAGGCATCGTGGAGCGCCATATTGCGGCCGACGACGAGACCACGTGCATGATGGCCGCGACCGCGTCGCGACAGGCGATGGCGCGCGCGGGTGTTGCGCCGGGTGAGATCGATGCGATCGTGTTGAGCACGGCGACCGCGGATCGCCTGCTGCCGTCAACCGCCGTGGATCTCCAGGCGGAGCTCGGCGCCACCCGCGCAGCTGCCTTCGACCTGTCTGCGGCGTGCACCGGATGGATCTACGGCATGACCGTCGCCGAGGGGCTCATCCAGAGCGGCGTTGCCGAAACCATCCTGGTCGTCGGCGCCGAAAAGATGAGCTCCATCGTCGACTGGAAGGATCGCAGCACCTGCGTGTTGTTCGGCGATGGCGCGGGCGCAGTGGTACTCAAGCGCAACAAGGGACAGCCACAGAAGGGAATGCTCAGCGCATACATGCGCAGTGACGGCACGCTCGCCGAGCTGCTGTGGCGTCCGAGCGGCGGTGCGAAGATTCCATTCAGCGAGGCGGTGCTGAACGACCGCTCCAGCTACGTGCGAATGGCCGGACGTGAAACGTTCAAGCATGCCGTTCGCTCCATGAGCGACGCCTGCGACCGCGCACTCGATGGTGCGAAGCTCCGCGGCGATGATATCGACGTCCTGATTCCGCACCAGGCCAACGTGCGCATCATCGAGGCGACGGCGAAGTATGCCGGCATCTCGATGGACAAGGTGTACGTAAACGTCGATCGGTTCGGCAACACATCGTCGGCCTCCATTCCGATTGCGCTCGACGAGGCGATCGAGAAGGGCGTGGTCCGTGAGGGAACCACAGCCTTGATGGTTGCCTTTGGCGCGGGGTTCACGTGGGGTTCCATGGTCGTTCGCTTCTGACCATGCCGAACGTCGTGTTGCTGTTTCCCGGTCAGGGATCGCAGGTGCCAGGCATGGGGAAGGACCTCGCCGACCGTTTCCCGCTGGCGCGAGAGATTTTTGCCGCCGCTGATGCAGCTGTCGGTGCCGACCTCTCCCAGCTGTGCTTTAACGGACCCGCCGAGGAACTCACCAAGACGCACAACGCGCAGCCCGCATTGCTCGCGCATGGCGCGGCAGTGTGGGCCGTCATGCGTGATGCGCTGTCTCCCTACGTCGTGGCCGCCGCGGGGCATTCGCTCGGCGAGTTCACCGCATATCACGCGGCCGATGCCCTTTCGCTGCCAGACGCCGTGCAGCTGGTGCGGCGTCGTGGTGAGCTGATGTTCCAGGCGGGCGAGAAGAAGCCAGGTGCCATGGCGGCCATTCTCGGCGAGCTGAACAGGCCGATCGAGGAGATTTGCGCGGAAGCGAGCGACGCCGGCATCGCTGTACCAGCCAACTTTAATTGCCCCGGGCAAATCGTGATCAGCGGCGAAGCGAGTGGCGTGGAGCGCGCCATGGTGCTGGCCAAGGAAGCCGGCGCAAAGCGGGCCATGCCGCTCAAGGTGAGTGGCGCCTTTCACTCGCCACTCATGGCGCCGGCGGTAGACGGACTGCACGATGCCCTCGGCGAGGCGACCTTTGCCGATCCGGCCTTTCCGGTTGTCGCCAACGCAAGCGCCGAGGCGGTGCGCACCGGGGTGGATGCCAAGCGACTCCTGCTGGATCAGCTGACGGCACCCGTGCGGTGGGTGGAGTGCGTGCGTATGGCCGCCGCCATCGCGCCCAGCGCCACCTTTGTCGAAATGGGCCCGGGCAATGTGCTCTCGGGCCTGCTCAAGCGGATCGTGCCCGGCGCCACCTCGATCACACTCGGCACGGCGGATGAGGTCGAGAAATTCCTCGAGCGGGGCGGATGACCGGCATCGACCTGAGCGGCCGCACCGCGTTCGTCACCGGCAGTACCCGCGGAATCGGTCTCGCCATCGCGCGCGCGCTCCACGAGGCCGGCGCCAGCGTCGCTATCGTGGGACGAGACGTCGCGCGCGCAGAGGCCGTCGCGGGCGGGTTCGGCGGCCGCGCGCACGGCTTCGGATGCGACGTGTCGAGCGAGGCGCAGGTGATGGCCGCCGTCACCGCGGCGGCAACGGCCCTGGGCCCGATCGATATTCTGGTCAATAACGCCGGCGTCACCAGAGACAATATCCTGCTGCGGCTCACCTCGGCGGACTGGGACGCCGTGCTTGCGGCCAATCTCACCGGCGCCTTCTACACCACGCGGGCGGCCATCAAGGGCATGATGAAGCGGCGTTGGGGACGGATCGTGAACGTGAGCAGCATCGTGGGAATCATCGGCAACACGGGCCAGGCCAACTATGCG
>JBBQHJ010000287.1:0-6464 GCA_038323865.1 Gemmatimonadales bacterium | reverse complement strand
AGGTTGTTGCGCCGCGATCCGTACGCGTGACGCTGAGTGAGGGGCGGTACCATCAGGTGCGGCGCATGTTCGCGGCGCTCGGCAATCACGTGACTGCCCTGCACCGGAGCGCGATCGCTCATCTCACGTTGGCTGACCTTGCGCCCGGCAACTGGCGTGCGCTATCCGACTCTGATCGCTCGGTGCTCGCTAGTCGTCCTGTGAGCGGAGGAGAGAAGGTCGTCTGACACGGCGCGTAGGGGAGCGTGCACCGTGCGGAACCCGCCTTCAGGCGTTTCCGACATCGGCGCGTATTGCCAACAATACAATTGCGGGGGATACCCCGCAATTGTTCGGGTCCCTCTTCGCGTCCGGTGCGAATTTTGCTCCCGCTCTGCGCTCCATGCATGCCGACATTCCGCCCGCGCTCGCAGCGCTCCTCGCTGAGTGCGTCCCGACCATGGACCACGTCGCGATCCTTCTCTTTCTGCGCCAGTCGCCGGACGCCCTCGCAACATCGGCGATCGCCAGCGCCACTCGGCTTGATGACACGACCGTTCGGCGCGTACTGCACGATCTGGCACGCCACGCGCTCGTGCGCTGTGACGAGTATCGTGTGCGCCGCTCTCCTCCTTCGCGGATATCGCCAGAGCGGTGCACGACTCCTGCTCTGGAGCTCGCTCTGCTTCTTCTGCTTCACGATCGCCAATGTGCTGTTCGTCCTCGACCTCCAATCCCCCGAACACAATCTCTCGCTCGTTCGACAGCTGCCCTCGCTGATTGGGGTCGCGCTGCTCCTCTATGGCTTGATCTGGGCGTCCGACCGATGAGCGACATTCATGATGCTCGCGTCCTTCGGCTGCTTGCGTTTCTTCTCATCGCGTTCGGCATCATCAACAAGAATCGCGCAGAGCGCTAATCACTCCGACGGACTCTTGGCCGCCGCGTCACAGGGGCCGGCGCGGGCAACACGAATACTCCACCCGGACGAATCGGTTACGACCACACGCCTCCCATACGTGTCGAGCATGGCAAGCAGTGCGCGTTGTGCCGCTCCGGGATGACGTGTCGGCGATACCGGGGCACGCACACAACCAATGACGGAGCGCGAACGAGCGATCCATGCGAGAATCGGTGCTGCCTCGCCGGACCATGCCCGCTCCTCGCCTAGCGCTCGCGCCGCGCCTCCACGCGCCAACGCCGCATCGTCAATCTCCATCTCCGCTCCCAGCTCCTGTGTCAGCGCGCGCGCGAGGATTGCTTCACCCGGCTTACCGAGGGCATCGCCGATGTGACGCGTGGTGATGGTCGGGGCACCGGACATCGCCACTGCAACCTCCCACTCCAGCAACGGCCCGGCAACCGCTGATGGCCACGACCGATCGAGCGCGGTGTTGATGCGCTGGCGCAAATCCGACACCTCCAGGGGGGCGGACGACGTCGTGGCGGCATCGGCTCGACTCTTCGCCGCCGCCAAGCTGCGTGTGGCGGGCACCGCAATCACCGTTACCACCGGCCGCACGCCTGTCCGCTCCTCGATGTGAGCTTGAAGTGCTTTCTCGAGGGCGGTCGCGCGTTCCACGGATCCCACCACCACGAGATGCAGCGTAATGGCGCGGTGGTCGAGAGTCAGCACGGTTTGCACCGCCTGCGGTGCCTCGGCCGCTAGGACTGACCGAATGCCATCCCGGGTGCGCACTTCCCACGTCACCTCAGTGAGCGCACTGCGCAATGGCAGGAAAACCGCGCCGAGGAAGAACACGGGAATCAGGATGCGCATGGCCCAACCGTAGCGCGATCCAAACGCAAGATGCAACCACGCCTCAACCTTGAACGCGAGCTCGCCCGTTCGCGTGCCGTCGCCATCCGTCATCGACGAATCGAGCAATCCAGCATCGACCTGATTGTAGCCAAGCACGAAAAAGCTCGCGACCGCGAAGAGCAGGATCGCTGAGAGATTCGCCGTGAATAGCAGCGCCGCGCCGCCAGCGACCGTCCAGTTTCCGACGCCCACTCCAAAACCGCACGCGCAGAGTGGCGGAACGAGTGCAATGCCTATGGCGGTTCCAGCAGCGGCAGTCGTCGTATCGGACGTGCTGCGAACCGTGGTGTACGCCGCGGTAAGCGCACAGAACACCGCGACCAAAAGGTCCAGCGCCGTTGGTGCCGCTCGTGCAGCCACTTCCGCCGTCACTTCGTGAAACGGAAGCGCCAGCGTGAGCACTGCAGCACTCGCAACCACAACAATCACGCTCAGCCCCACTCGCAAGCTCGCCCGCAAAACCAGAAACGGAGAGCCAATGGCGAAGCCCATTCCCATTTCCAGGATGGGACCCATGAGCGGTGACACCAGCATCGCACCAATGACAACGGCCGTACTGTTGAGCACGAGGCCGAGCGTCGCGATGCCCATTGAGAGGAACAACTGGATCCAATACCCGGGCGCGCGCCGGCGATTGTTCTCCAGCATGCTGATGACAGTCGCGGAACGCTGGCCTTCGTCTACCCCCAACGCCGTGGCGAACTGGTGCTGCGTCCGTGCCACGAACGACGCGAGACGAGTCACTTGTCACCCAGGCGTGCGGAGAGCATTCGTGTCACGCGCTGCATGGAAAGTCCCTGCGCCAAAAGCGACAGCAGCACAACGCCGAAGGTCATGTCCACCAGAAGTTGTCGATTCGGGAAGTCGAGCGCGAGCGACAAGGCCAGTACCATGGACAACGCTCCGCGCAACCCGCCCCACGTAACCACTCCGATCCAGGCGCGCGGAATCCGCTCGCTCGACCGTGCCACAGCAAGCGACGCCGCGGTGACGACAAGTAGCCGCGCGAATACCACCGCTGCGAACGCGAGAACAATCGCACCCGCAGAGTTCACAAGTTCCAGCGGATGGACATCGAAACCAATGAGCAGGAACACAACGGAATTCATCGCGAACGCGACATACTCCCAGAACGAATCGACGCTGATGCGTGTCCGCTCGGACATGGCTTGCTCGCGTCCATACGTGCCGAGCACGAGGCCGGCGCAAACGGTGGCGATCACGCCGGAGAGATGCATCCGCTCGGCGAACACGAATGAGCCGTAGGCAGCAATCACGGTCAGCGTGATTTCGACCATCGCATCATCGAGCCGTTTGCTCGCGCGCGCCAGGATATAGCCAAGCGCCGTACCCACGACGGCGCCACCGCCAACGACCAGCACGAACTGCAACGCCAAGCCGAGCGGCCCCGTGCTCGTGCCTTCGACATACGCCAGCACCAGTGACAGCACCACGATGGACGTTCCATCGTTGAACAAGCTTTCCGCTTCGACCAGCGTGGTGAGTCTCGGCGACATTCCCATCTGCCGGAACAGGCTCACGACGGCGATCGGGTCCGTCGCGGCAACCAGCGCCGCAAAAACCAGCGCGTACTTGAACGGCAACAGGCCGTTCATCCCGACGAGCCCGAGAAGACCGGTCACGAGCACAGCCGTGAGGAGGATTGCCGCTACCACACCAGGCCCGGCTAACGTCCCGATGAGTCGCCAGCTTTTCTTCAGCTCACTCGCATGAATGTTGTACGCCGCCTCGAAGATCAGGCCGGGCAGGAAGACGGCGAACAGCAGCTCCTTGGTGAGCCGAGGTGTGTCCACCTTGTGCATGGCGCCCACGGCCAGGCCCACGATCACGAGCGCGATGGTGTACGGCACGCGCGCATGGCGAGCCGCGATGGCCACGACTGATGCTATGGCAAAAAGAACGACAAACGTAACGTCCATGGTTTTCTCGTCCTGGTTTTCCTAATGTAAGACCAAGGGCGCGGGGTTGCCCACCACGAGTTCGCCCTTGACGCGAACCGTGGCGTAATGCGGGGGATGCCCCGCATCGATAGGTTACGATGGTGCGTACAGTCTCCATGGATTCTCCCAGCGCGGATCTCGCGCCCCTGCCCCGCCGCCGATCAGTGCTCACGCGCATCCTCGCGGGCGTGGAGGACATTCGCCGCAACGAGGACCGCCTCGCCTTGCTGCTTGCCGTCGTGATCGGGGCCCTCGTCGGCCTGGTCATCGTCGCGTTCATCCTGTTGACGGGCCGCCTGGCCGCCCATTTCTATCCAGCGGGCGGCGGCGGGTTGCGGCGGATTCTTCTGCCTACACTCGGCGCGTTGGTCACCGGCGCAATGCTCGTGCGCTGGTTTCCCGAGGCACGCGGCAGCGGCATTCCGCAGACACGAGCGGCGATCTTCATTCACGACGGGCACATCAGCTTGCGCACCGTGCTCGGAAAGTTCGGGCTCTGCGCCACCGCCCTGGCGAGCGGCATCGCGCTCGGTCGGGAAGGCCCGTCGGTTCACATCGGTGCCGGCATCGCCTCCGTCATCGCACGACGGCTCGGCCTGAGCACCAATCAAGTCCGCTGGCTCGTGCCCGTCGGTGCATCTGCAGCGCTCGCCGCGGCGTTCAACACGCCAATTGCCGCCGTGCTGTTCTCGCTCGAGGAAATCATGGGTGACCTGCACGCGCCGATTCTCGGATCGGTCGTGCTGAGCTCCGTGACTTCATGGATGGTGCTTCACCTCGTACTCGGCGACGCACCGCTGTTTCACGTGGCCGGCTACCAACTGGTGAGCGCGTGGGAATTGATGGTGTACGCCGTGCTCGGTGTTGTTGGCGGCCTGTGTTCCGTCGCGTTCGTAAAGCTCGTCCTCACGCTCCGCCGGCGCTTTCAGTCACTCCCGCGCTCCACCCTGTGGTGGCAGCCCATGATTGGCGGCTTGGCCGTTGGCATCATTGGTTTCGCCGTACCGCAGGTGCTTGGCGTCGGGTACGACCAGGTCGACCGAGTGCTCGATGGCACCGTTGTCCTGCGCTTCGTCGTCATGCTCGCGGCGCTCAAGATATTCGCCACGGCCATCTGCTACGCATCCGGCAACGCGGGTGGCATCTTCGGACCCAGCATGTTCATCGGGGCCATGATTGGCGCAGCAGTCGGAGCGCTCGCGCAAATCGTGCTGCCGGGGCACACGGCAGGTCCGGGTGCGTACGCGCTCGTTGGAATGGGCACGGCATTCGCCGGCATCATCCGCACGCCACTTACGTCCGTCATCATGATCTTCGAGGTGACGCGCGATTACACGATCATCGTTCCACTGATGATCTCGAACCTGATCGCGTTTTACGTGTCGGAGCGATTGCAACACGAACCGATCTACGAGGCGCTCGCGCGTCAGGACGGTATGCACCTACCGACCGGCGCCTTCCGTGAGCATGCGCTCCGCCTGCGCGTACATGCGGCGATTCGCGAAGCGCCCGAGGCAATTGACGGAGATCTTGCCGTCCGTCATGCCGCTGATCGGTTCGAGGGATCCACGCTCGACGCGCTACCCGTTGAAGACAGTGCAGGCTTTCTCGGCATGCTGCGTCGCGACGAAGTGAAGCGCGCAATACGCGCGGGTCCGGACCGCTCGGTGCGTGAAATCCTCGAAGAGCTTGGTCACGTTGCGGTGGGGGGGCCATCGTTTGCACACGTGCACGGCGACCAACCGCTCGGTCAGGCACTTTCGCGAATGGGTACGAGCGGCAACACTGTGCTCCCCGTCGTTTCGCGCGCGAACGTGCGACTCCTGCTCGGCATCGTTACGCTGCCCGATGTCTTGCGGGCATTTGGAGTGGCCGAAGGTGACGACAAACCGGCGCTACTCGAGTACGACCGTGAGCACGCGTCATAGCCGAAGCACGCCGCTCCCCGCGGCCAGCGTCGGCACATTTGCCAGCACGATCGGGATGGCGCTCGTTGCCATTGCCATCATGCTCGTCGTGGACACACTCCTCGCGAAGCTCGATAAGCGGGAGTCCCGTGCGTTTGCAGAACAGCTCTATGACGAAGGCACTGCCCTGCTCGCGCAGCACCGCCCCGACGAAGCAAGCGATCGCCTGGAGTCCGCCGTTGCCATTGACCGGCTGAACGATCGCTATGCGCTGGGACTCGCGCAGGCGCTCGTCTCCAACAACCGTTCCGACGAGGCCGAGCACGTCCTGCGCATTCTCCTCGATCGCACGGAAACCAATGGCGCCGCCAACCTTGCCCTCGCACGCATCCAGCGCGACCGCGGCCGTGTCTCGACCGCGATTTCCTTCTATCACCGTGCAATCTTCGGCGACTGGGGCGCCGATTCGCTGGCGCGGCGTCTCGAGTCGCGGCTTGAACTCGTGTCGCTGCTGCACGCGCGTAATCAGCGCGAAGCCATGCTCGCCGAGTTGCTTCCCATCGAGGTGATGAGCGGTGCGAGCGATTCGCTGCGCCGCATGCTGGGCCGGTTGTTCGTGGAGGCCGGTGCTCCCGAGCGCGGCGCCGCCATTCTTCGTGAACTACTTCGCGACGACGCACGCGACGCTGATTCCTACGCCGGGCTCGGCGACGCAGCACTGGCACTCGGCAATTTCCGCACGGCGCGCGCCGACTTTGCCACTGCGCTCCGCATTCGCCCGGGCGACAGTGCGAT
>JBBQHJ010000286.1:0-6485 GCA_038323865.1 Gemmatimonadales bacterium | reverse complement strand
CGAGGATGAGGCCGAGCGAGGCGCCGCCGAGTGTGCGGAGGAATTCGCGTTTGAGCATGGCTGCAGGTGCGAGGGACGAGGTGCGAGGGACGAGGTGCGAGGGACGAGGTGCGGGGAACAACATTGTCGGCTCAGCTCCGTGACGCAAGCAATGCCTTGATGCGCTCGGTGTACTGGCGCGAGACGCGTACTGTCGATTCGTCTCGCAGCGTGAGCACAAGCGCACCATCCGCCGTGGCAACTGACTGAATACGGTCAACCGCCACGATCGCCGACCGGTGGACACGCATGAACTGCGCAGGGTCGAGTTCGTCTTCAGCTTGTTTCATGGTGCCGCGCCAGAGATGAACGCGCTTCGCGCTGTGTAGTTGGAGATAGTTGTCGGCCGCGTCGATCCAATCGATTTCGTTGGCGCTGACGAAGTGATGGCTATTCCCACGGCGCACCACGAAGCGCGACCGAAAGCCACGCTCGCGCTCCATCGCAGCCGCGCCTTCAACGAGAGACTCTCGCTCGGCCGCAGTCCGTTGCGTGATGCGCTCGCGTGCGCGCGCAACC
Source organism: Gemmatimonadales bacterium (assembly GCA_038323865.1). Classification (GTDB taxonomy): domain Bacteria; phylum Gemmatimonadota; class Gemmatimonadetes; order Gemmatimonadales; family Gemmatimonadaceae; genus AG11. The sequence continues at coordinate 5,927 of JBBQHJ010000286.1, read as the reverse complement.
GATGCCTCGAACCGGGAACGCGTAACCGGCTTGTGCAGGTAGTCGATCGCGCCGACGTCGAATGCCTTCAAGGCGTACTGCTCGAAGGCGGTGATGAAGACGACGACGGGCACGACATCCGGCTCGAGCGCCGCGACCACGCCGAGGCCGTTGAGCTCCGGCATCTCGACGTCGATGAAGATGAGATCAGGAGCGGTGGATGCGATCAGGTCGAGTGCTTCGAGGCCATTGCGTGCTTCGCCGACGACCTCGAGGCCACATGCCGTTGCCAGCGCTCGCACGCGTTCGCGCGTGAGTGCCTCGTCGTCAGCAATCACGGCACGAATGGCCGACGTCATCGCGCAACCCGCCACGGAACGGACACGCTGGCTACAGCACCACCACCGGCACGATTTACAAGCGAGAACGACTGCGCATCGCCGAAGGCAGCCTGAAGCCGTTCGCGTGTATTGCTCAATCCAATACCATCGGCCGCGGACTCGGCGACTCCCGCGCCGTCGTCCGTGACGTCGATCTGCAAACGGTCGGCAATGCGAGATGCCGAGATGCGAATACTGCCACCGGCGGCCTGGCGGCCAATGCCGTGCGCAAGCGCGTTCTCGACGAGCGGCTGCAACACGAACAGCGGCACCGCACCAGTGCGAAGCTCGGCGGGCACGTCGATCGAGAACCGCAGCCGATCCGCAAAACGCACCTGTGCGATCTCGAGGAAGATTGTGATGAAGCCGATTTCCTCATCGAGCGAGACAATCGCGCGATCTCGATGACGCAACAGCTCCCGCAAAAGATCGCTCAGCTTGGCAAGCATCTCGTCTGCTGCCTCGACGTCGCGATGCAAGAGTGTCGAAATGCTCTGGAGCGTATTGAACAGGAAGTGCGGCTGAAGTTGCGTCGTCAACGCCACGAGTCGCTGCTCGGCGACGATCGCTCGCAGTCGCTCGCGCTCGAGTTCATGCGCTCTCGCGCGGCGACGACCCTCAATCGCAACCACGACACCGACCAGCGCAATGAACGGCAGTAGCTGCTGCCGAACCGCGAGTGGGAGATAGGCATCGAGCCGGGGTGAAGACGGCGCGCCCTGGTAGGTGAGGGCGTAGTCAACACCGGCAGAGAAAGCGAACAGCCCGACGACGGACGCAACCGCGAGCGCCACCACGCGCCACCGAGAGCCATCCTCTACCTGAACAAGCCGCGCACCAAGAAGCAGGGCAGGGAATGCAACGAGTGATACGTACCATGCTACTGAGCCGACGCCGATCAAGTAAAGCAGCGTCGGCACATCCGGTGGCGGTCCGGGAAGGCGCGGAAAAACCTTGCTGCCCCCCACCGGCTGGAAGGGCGAACGTGCCAACGCGCCGAGTGCGATTCCGGCAACGACGGCACTCGCCCACCAGAGTGCGAGTATGCGATTGGAGCGAGCAGTGTTCACGACTCAATGGTGCGAAGGCGCAGGGCGCTAAGCAACGCCTGAATGCGGCTCTGGTCCCAGCGTTCTGTTCGTTCGTCCCTCGAGCGTTGCCGGGCGTTGCCGCGATGAAGAGGTTGCGTGCAACACTCTCGAGCAGACATCTCATGCGAATTGCCGTTCTTGCAGCACTCATTCTTGTCAGCGCAGAGCCGTGTGTTGCGCAAAATCAACCAAAGCTTGTTGCGGACGCGGGGCGCACCGTTCGCGATTCACGCGGCGGTGGTGGGCGCGCATTTACCATCGACTCGCGCATCCTCAAGGAAAAGCGACGCATCAATGTCGCGTTTCCGGCATCGTACAATCCGAGCGGAGCGGGACGCCATTTTCCCGTGACGATCGTGCTCGACGGCGAAGCGTCGCTGCCCGATGCCGCCGCCGCGTCGGAGGCACTCACTCGCAACGGACAGATTCCGGAAGCCGTGATCGTCGCCATCGAGAATACCGATCGGCTTCGCGATCTCACACCACCAGGACTTTCCGTAAGCGGTAGCAGCATTCACGAAGGTGGCGATCGCTTCCTCGACTTCATTGAACAGGAGTTGATGCCCGAGCTCGACCGGCTCTTTCATGCCGGTGCACCATACACGTTCATCGGCCATTCATCCGGCGGCATTCTCGTCACCTACGCCGCGGCGACGCGACCCGTATACCGCAGCATCATCGCGCTCGACACGCCAACGCATCTCGGCCAGAACTGGCTTGTGACCAAACTGGTGGAGTACGCGAAGACCGCAAAGCAACCGTTGCGTTATTCGTCCTACGAGTCGCGCTTCGGCTGGACGGACGCAACCTGGAAGACACTCAGCGAAGCCGCACCGAGCTCATGGATGCTTCATCGCGAAAAACTGAGCATGGAAAACCATGAATCCATGCCGATGCTCGGCATGTATCTCGGGTTGCGAAACAATTTCAGTGACTACTCGATGATCGCGGCGCCGACATCACCCACCACGCAGATCCTTCCGTACTACGCGAAGCTCAACGCGTCACTTGGCGCACCGGTCGTACCGCCCAAGAAACTGCTCGTCGATGTCGTCGACGACCTGTTGATGGAAGGCCGAGGTGCCGCGGCGCGCGAAGCGTATGACATGGAGGTCGCCGCGTACGGAAAGCCGGCCAACGCCGCCGATCTCGCCCAGCAAATTGCGCGTGTCGAGAAGGAACCGGCACCCACGGAGACCGTGGAAGGACTCCTCGCAACGGCATTCCCAACGCCCGCCGTCGCCGCGTCAATCATCGGTGAATACACCGGCAACATCTACATGAACGTAGATGAACTGGGCAACAAACCACCCGAGACGCTGCGTATCTGGGTCGCCGACGGGAAGGTTCATGGCGAGAGCACATCCGAGCCGGCGCCGGGAGACCACATGGTAAGGCCGTGGACGTATCTCACGATCACGCCACAGGGATTTTCGTATGGCTACATGAACGGCATGCGCCCGCGCGGCATGCTGATCCACGACGGCACGTTCAAGAACGGCGTGGTCTCAGGGAAAATGCGATTTGGCGGCGTCAACTTCAAATTTCCCGACGGGATGACGCCGCCGGAGATTCGCTTCCTCTTCAAGAAGGTCAAGTAAGCTCGCGTCCCTGCGTATTCGGAATGACGCTCCACGTGATGGCAGCAAGCAAATACGCCGCACCTGCAATCAGAAATGCGAAGCCAAACCCGCGCGACGTCGCCACCGACCCAACGGTGAACGGAGCCGCGGCGCTCGCGATGCGTCCAATGTTGTACGTAAACCCCTGCGCCGTGGCGCGAATGGCCGTGGGATATATCTCGGCCGTCACTGCGCCGAATCCGCTGAAGAATCCCGTACCGAAGAACGCGACGAACGGCCCGAGCAGCAACAGGATGAGCGGATTCTTCATGGAGCCGTAAAGCGGGAGCAGCATGCTCGCCATCACGAGATACGTGATGTAAACACGCTTCCTGCTCATCACATCGGTGATATATCCGAACGAGATGTAGCCGAGCCACATGCCGACCTGCATGGCGACGACGAGCCACGACATGGTACTCGTGCTCAGCCCAATTCCGCCCTGGTCCGGCTTGAGTGAGAGATACGCGGGAATCCACCCGTTCAATCCCCACCAGCCGAACAGGGTGCACGCATTCATCAACGTCACCGCCGCGGTGAGCGGGAGCATCTTGCCTTTGAAGATGTCGGTGAAACGTACGTGCAGATTCCTCGACTCCGCGCTTTGCGCTCCGCTCGGAATGGCACCGGAATCTGCATTTCTCTTCCTCTCCAACCACACCTCGGGCTCCTCAACATTCCGCTGCACCCAGAATGTGAACAGCGCCGGCAGCACGCCGACAAAAAACACCGCTCTCCACCCATACCTCGGCAACACAAAACCAACGACCATCGCCGCCGCGGCGAAGCCAATCGCCCACGAACTCTGCATGAACGCCAACGCTCGGCCACGCAGCTTCGACGACCACGTCTCCGACACAAGCGCTGCGCCACTCGCCCACTCACCACCCATGCCAAGCCCAAGCAGCGCGCGCATCACGGCGAATTGCCAGAGATTTTGTGAAAGACCACACGCAGCGGTGAACACCGAGTAGATGAGCACACTCGCCATGAGCGCGCGCGTACGGCCGAATCGGTCCGCGACATAGCCAAAGATCAGCCCGCCCGCCGCACCGCCAAGCAGGGTGACGGAGCCGAGCGCGCCGGCTTGGGTCTTGGTGAGGCCGAGATCCTTGATGACGGATGCAAGCGTCAGTGAGAAGAGCATGACGTCGAACGCATCGAGCGCCCATCCCATCGAAGCGGCAATGAGTGCCTTGCGGCCGGCATCGGTACCTTCGCGCCACCAGCTGAACAAGCCAGATCGCGGCGCAGATTGATCCAAGAGCGCAGAAGTCATTTGCTCCTAACGTTGGACGCACACAACAACAGAACAACCAGGAAACAAAGCTTTCAAGATCAGGCAGTTTCCGTGCGATCCGTCACGATCAGTTCCTGCGTAGCTCTGCTCTTAGCGCGGTCCAAACAGCGTCCCATGGACGATCGACTTCCGAACGAACCCCTGCGGAAGTGTACGCCCATCGAGACGTACCCCAACGCGTCCCGTCCGCTCATCCCGGAATCGTTGATCGATCGACAACCGACCGGACGCTGGATCTAACTGGACGATCACGATGTACCCGTTGTTGTCACCCGTCACCACTACTCTGCTCCGCTTCGCATCGGCAGCAAGCCAATGTGCCATCGGGAATTCCTTGCCGAGCGAGAGGCGCGACACTGCTACCGGCTTTGCCGGGTTCGAAATATCCAGTGCAATCAACCCACCCATGCCTGCCACCGGTTGAATCCAGTAGTGCCCGACCACAGCGGGTACGGCACAGGACATGTCCTGACCGCGCGGGAACTCATACACCTGACGCACGCGCGGAATCGGCTTGTCCACATCGGTGATATGATACAGCCCACACATGAACGTGTTCACATAGATCGAACCGTCCGGCAACAGCCTCGGCTCCGCCGGAAAATCGTTCGCCGCGTATTTGCCTTTCGCATCGACCGGACGGGGTAGCGAGACAGTCGACAGCAACTTCAGCGTCGTCATGTCCCACAGCTGAATCTGCGTCGTCACGATGCTATCCACGCGATCCTTCTTCCATGAACCCGCCGGCGCCTTGAGCCAAGAAGGAATGGGCATGGTGGTGTTCGTGGTGATCACGCGATTGTGCCTGGCATCAACCGCTAGTGAATACGGCCATGCCGCCGAGTCGGCGAGGCCTGCGCCCGCCGCACTCGCACTCCGGATGAACGCGCCATGCTCATCCAGCTCCACGAGCCCACCGGGCGGAGCGTAAGAACGGCCAGCACCCTGAAAGGTCGCGAGCACGTGCCCGTTCGGAAGGCGAGCAAACGAGTGCGGAAAGGAATACGCACCAACGTTCGTAAACGTGTTCATCAACTTCGGCGACGCGGGCGCACGCAAGTCGAACACAAAAGTCGTGCTCGATGCCCATCCATTCGCGAGCAAAATGCCATCGGCAGGAAAGTCGTATTCGGTGTGGTGTGGCTGCGTGCCAACCGCACCAACCGGCAGCGCCGTCACGAGCTTCCCGTACGTCTTCGACGCGGGGTCGGCATCGATCACCGCGAGGTAGTCGCTCACCTTGCGGTCGCCGTCACCACTCCAGGCAAACAGGTAGCTCGATTGAGCACGAACGCTGAACGGCAGCACGAGCAAAACGAGCAGTACACGACGAAGTGACATCACAAGTTCTCCTGGATGAACCGCGGACTCAAATGAATGTCGAGCTGCTCGAGCGGCTCCTCGCCGATCACCTTGAAACTGTGAATCTCACCCGCCTTGATGACGAAGATGTCTCCCGTGGTCGCTTCGAAGCTCTCACCATTCACGGTGTACTGTCCCCGGCCACTTCGAATGAACTGGATTTCGTCATACGGATGACGATGCGGACCCGGCC
>JBBQHJ010000285.1:0-6485 GCA_038323865.1 Gemmatimonadales bacterium | reverse complement strand
CGAGTGCGAGCGCGACCACCGCCGCCACGGTACCAGCGATCAGGGCGCGTCCCCGACCCATGGTCCACGAGGCCGTGGAGCCGGAACGGTGGACTTCGCCGCTCGTCGCGCCATCGAATGCCGCGATGACGGCGAGCAGTTCGCCGGCCGACTGTGGACGGTCGTGCGGCGCTTTTGCCAGCGTGCGCATCACGAGATCCGACACGATGGGCAGAACGCGCGGTGCAACGTCCGAAAGCAACCTCGGCTTCTCGGCGATGTGCGCAGCAACGATCTGCTGCGCGCCGCTGCGGTCGGCGAAGACGTGGCGCCCGGACAGCAGCTCGTACGCAATCACGCCCCACGAGTAGATGTCGGCGCGGTTGTCCGCGTCGCCGCCCACGGCCTGCTCCGGGGCGATGTAGCCCGGGGTACCGAGCGACGTGCCGAGCTGGGTGAGCGTGGCCGACTCATTCGCGCTGCGACCGCTGGCGACCGCGATGGCCTTGGCGATTCCGAAATCGGTGACCACGGCGGACGAACCGGCGAGCAGCACGTTCTCGGGCTTGATGTCCCGGTGCACGACGCCTTCAGCGTGCGCGTAGTCCAGCGCGCGCGATGTCGCGAAGAATGGAAATCGCTTCGGAAAAGGGCACCGGCCCTGTCGCGATGCGATCGCGAAGCGATCGTCCGCGCACGAACGGCATCAGATAATAGGGCATGCCGGCCGCAGCGCCTGCCGACAGGATCTGGACGATGTGCGGATGTTGAAGCCGCGCCGTGATCAGGATCTCTCGCGCGAAACGGTCAGCGTTGAGCCCTGCCGCGAGTTCCGGGGTGAGGATCTTGACGACGACGTCCCGGTCGAGCGTGCGCTCGTGCGCAAGGAAGACGCGCGACATTCCTCCGCCACCGAGCTCGCTCTCAATCGTATATGCGTCGCCGAGGGCAGACGTGAGTGCTTCGAGAATGGATGTTCTGCGGTGGAGGGTGGCAGCGCGTTAGCAACGTGCCCGTTAGACAACGCAGCCAGCGAAACGGCTCGCCACTGGCGCCGTCGCCAGTCAGCGCTCGTTGCGGGTTGCGCTGCGCCATGATGCTCGCGATGTAGCCTACGAGATCGGCGTACGACCGGACTGGTGGTCCCCCGGACCAGCGCAACGGCTGGTACCAGTATGCCATCGAGTGGCTTGCGTTCCGCTAGTCAGCTTGAGGTTTCCCATCCTCAAAAATGCGCGTCCTGTCACATCGCTCGCCCACCGCATGGCCCGTCGCGATCAGAGGAGCTATTGTCGAAGCGCCTTCTGCAGCACTGCGTACCTGTACACATCACGTCGTGAACGGTGTCTGCACGATCGTGGTGCTGAGCCACTTTGCGGAGAGCCGTGGTTCTTTGCTCGTTGCCTAACAGCCCATGAGCTCAGTGGCGCATCCGTACCTCGTCGGTCGCAAGGTTGCATGCGTTGCCTTGCTATTGGCCACGCTCGCTGCGTCCGCGTGCGGCGATGCGACCAAACCCGCGACCGATGACATTTCGGTTTCCCTCGACGTTGTTCCGGCGACGATCGAAACGGGCTCCGTCCAGACAATAGGCGCAACGGTTCGGGGAACGTTTGCGAGCGGAACGCCAGTTTCCTGGCGCTCCGAAGATCTCACGATCGCCACCGTCGCCGATGGTATCCTGACAGGAATTGCGGCGGGAGTGGCCCACATCACGGTGCGGGCCGGCTCAGCAACGACGACGGCGACGCTTACAGTCGTGGCGGCTCCAACGACGCGTGACATCTGCGGCACCACCGGTTCGCTGATCACGATGGTCGTCGATGAGAAGCTGTCTCCGGCGATCAATCCCTCGCTCTTGCTCTTCGAGCGCGATCTCTGCCAGGACGGCTTCGTGGTGGTCGAGCGCCGCGCCGCAATGCCGGACCCTCCCACACTGCGGGCTTACCTGCGCGGGCAATACGTTCGTGTCAGCAAGTCGATGGCGGGAGCGATCATCGTCGGCGATCTCCCGCGCGTCTATCAGGAGGTGACGGCGGCCTCCGCGAATCCGACCATCCAATCAACGGTCGAGGAGGTGCTGTCCACGCAGTACTACACGGATATCGACGGCCGGTTTTCAGCATCGTCCGGCTACCGATCGCGAGGGAATCACCCGTTTTCCTTCGACGTGCATTCCGGCGACCTGGCGTGGGAGATCTGGATGGGCCTGTTCCCGCTCGACCACGGCAGCTACGCGGCAACCGAGGCGGCACTGCAGCGGTACGTCGCCAAGAATCACGCCTACCGCGCCGGGCAACTCAAGCTGCCCCGCGCGCTGGTCGAGGTCGACGAATTCAACGAGACGGCCAATGCGGGCGCCGCATTCCAGAGCCTCAACTTGATGCGCAATGGGCCGTATTCCTGGACTCCGTTCAGCAACGACGCCACCGCCAATCTTTTCGTGTCAACTCCGGGGCGGGCGCCGGCCAACGAACCGGGCTATCAGGCGCTGATCAACGGACTCGGTGACTTCTTCGTCGGTGACGCCCATGGCAGCTGGCAATCACACGGCAAGCTCTCACTGGACTGGGTGAACCTCAACCCGATCAACACGATTTTCTTCTGGAGCAACGGCTGCGGCGTGGGTGACCTGGACCATCCGGACAACTTCCTCAGCGCCGTGCTTTACTCAACCACAAGCAGCGTGCTCGTGGCAAAGGGAACGACGAACAACTCCGGCGGTATGGGCAACAATCAGGAGGGCTTTTTCGGCGCGAACATCGCCAGAAGAATGACTGGCGGTGCATCCCTTGGCGACGCGGTGCGCGGGCACGCGAGTTTGCCGTTGATTCAGCCGTGGCTCAACTCACGAGAGTACCACATGGGAACGTCGATAATCCTCGGAGACCCGACGCTGCGCCTACGCCAGGCCACTTCCACTCCCTGATTCCTGCGGCGGCCAGTCACTGCTTGCGGCACCCAAACGGCATCTCCTCAAGGAGAGAATGATCAATGAGCCGTTTGCCAACGGCGCGCGCCGAGGCGTGTCCACCCGCGCGCGCCGTGTCTTCGGTAAGAAGTCGAGCCGCGATCGTCGTAATGGAGGGTAAACTCGTTCGGTGCAGTTGGTGCCGCTTCACGCACGAGTGAATGGATTGGTGGAACGCCCTACCGTCTGCACCGTCCGCCCGAGCCTGGACTCGCCGTGCGCTTGCGTGATCGACCACACGCGAGTCGTGCCCTCGCGTCAATCAGCGAATCGAGGTCCTGGCCGAACATCGGCTGAACAATCGCGGACCGCCTGTGCAGCTCCGCCACGTAAGCGGAATCGCGATACGACGTGACATCGGCCTGAGTCAGATCGCTGGATCCGTAAAACGCGATGGCGCTGACTAGCGACTCGATCGGCGGATATGCCTTTTCCTCGAGTTGATGAGGGACGCGCTTTCCGTCAACCATCCGAAAAATCGTGATGGATCCCGGCAGCAAGTCGTGTGACGATCGCGCACCGGCCGACGTCCCTTTGACTTCGCCCAGGCCGTTCGGTCGCCACATGTTCACGAGGCGGCCACCGGTCCCAACCAACGGAAAGATCGAGTAGGCTGCGCCGGGATAGCGCTGATCAAGCGCGTCACCGAGGCCTGCCTGTTCAATGGGCGCAGGAAGGAAGCCGGTGACCGGATCCCGCCGGATAATGTGCAACCCACCGCAGATCACCAGCGCCTTCCGGCCGCGTAGCAACACTTCACGATCGAGAATCTCGAACCACATTGGATCGCGATACCCCCACTGGCGCGGGATGTCATCAGTCTTGCGCACGTCGTCCCAGTGAATCGGAGGATCAAGTGCGACAACGCGCAGCTTTCGATCCGCGGGAAGCTTGCGATTGACGTCACGCACGGTGCGGAAGAACGTCGCGTACAGGGGACTGTCCCACGCCATGGGGACGATCACATTCTGCCAGACTTGCCGGAGCGAGTCAGCGGGCACGTCGCCACCGGCGATGTACCGATCGATCACTGGCTGATAACTCGCGTTCGCAAACTCGACCGCGATGTCTCGGACTGTGGCGGGCAAGCGCGGATCAGTAAGCACCGTCCTGATGAACTGGTGCTCGGCGATGTTCCAGTGTACTTCGCCGAGCAATACTACCTGATGTTGTTCGAAGGCCTTGAATACGGCATCTCGCGCATCCTGACGCGGTGGCAACGCGCCCGCGCCCCCCGGTTGCGCCATCGCCGATTCGGGGGGAACCATGATGAAGCTGACGGCGAGGATCGCGCGCGCTGCAACGCCAAGGGAGGGGCTCACGCTGCACCCCACCGGCCAGTCAAGATCGACCCGTCAGCGTGTTCGATGGCCGCCGACAAACGCTCTCCACCATTGAACCAGTTCGCGCGTACCGCGCGCTCGATCTGCGCAGGGGGGCGGTCGACCACTGCGCGCACGATCTCGGCATGCTCCGCATAGGTGGCTGAGAAGTCCGGCGCCATCATGGGGCCAAAGATCCATTCGTAGCGATCGATCTGCGGCCGCAGGCCGTCCAGGAGCGCGCGAACGTGCGGGCCGACGGATGCATTTCGAAGGGTAGAATGAAACGCGTCGTGAAAGAGGAAGAGCGTTTCGTAGTTGAGCGTTGCCGCCCGCGCGGCACGACGAAAGCGCACGTCGTGCGCAGCCAACGCGACACCGAGCTTGCGCCGGCCGGACGCTGGTATCGCGGCGATCGCTCGCGCGGCCACGCCTTCGAGGGCGCCAACAGCGCGATAGAGTTCGCAGACCGCAGCGCGGGAGAGTGGGGCCACGGCCAGTCTCGGTCGCTCCCCGCCTCCATCACTCACGACCAGCCCTTCAATCTGGAGTCGCTGCAACGCGGCGCGCACGGGAGTGCGGCTGGTTCCAAGCGCACGGGCCGCGTTGGCTTCGACCAGCGGATCTCCCGGCCGAAGACGGCCGCGGACAATGAGATTCCGCAGTTGTTCGTACGATCCGGACAGGCCCGACGGTGCCATAATTAGCATACTAAAAAGGTATACCTAATCATGGCACCCGGTCGCCGATTCCGCAACCAGTACGACGGCACGCCGTGAATGTGCTTACGCTGCGTGACGAGGACTTGCTCGCGGACGCCGATGGCGGTCACCGGAGCAGTCACGAACCTTTCAAACAGTCGCTCGATATCCTCGTGGAGGCTTTCCATTCTCGATCGCCACTGTGGCCGGCGACGCGAGCGCCGACGGACTCACCGTGGTGATGTCGTCTCCAGCGACACACCATGAATGGTTGCAGGGTGTCGCCAAGGAAAAACGCAGCACGCGCGCCCTGGACCACCATGCGGAGGTGCTGCCAGCGTTCGGGGACGATTCCCACCGCGACCGCACCGCGCGGCCCGAAGTAGAGTTGCCACGCACTCTGTCCCTTGTAAACCGGCGCATACTGCGACGCATCGGGGAGAAGCGACTTGTGCGGCCGCAGGTAGAACTCCTCGTGCTCCAGTTCGCTCGCCATCCGGAAATTGAGGTAGACGAACGACCGGCGCGTTGTGGTGCGGATATCGACGTCCACGGTACCGTCCTGCCAGAGCAGCTTGGGGAACTGCGCCGAGCCCGTTTCGATCGAAACGCTCTGCGCCCCGAGCGGACCAGCTACGCAGGCAACGAGAGTCAACCAGGCGAGACGCATTTTCTCTCCTTTCAAGTGGTATCCGGATCACTCCCATGCAGGAGGCCTCGAGCACACCTGCTGGTCTTGTCCTAGCCAGCCTGTCCATCGAGGGGTCGCACGAATCGGATCACGCAAGCGACGATGCCGGGCGGTGAAGTCGCGCGGCATGGCTGTTCATCCATATACGGCGGGACAAGGTGCCGCTGGCGCGCGCCCTCGATAGACGCAAGCGACCGACGCCTCACGCATGGCGCGGGAGCGTTCGTCCGTGTGAAAGCAACGGCGTGCGTGACCGCCGGAAGGTGTACGGTGCTCAACCGCGCGGAGAAAGTGATAAACCGTGCGAGGAGACGCGACACGTGCCAAATGTGTAGTGTGAGAAATACTGCGAGTGGTGAAGCCCGTGCTTCACTGGCTTTTTTCTGGGTGAACGGTGTGAAGCCGTTGTTTTACAGAGTTCGTGAACCAACGGGCGGACGTCGATTGAAATGCCGGTTACAATCCCATCGGGCAGCGAGACGCGCGATCCGAGCGTTTGGCGTCATCGTCCCAGCTGGTACGTCGCCTTCAGAATCACCACATCCTTGGCCGGTACGCGCGCCACGCCATCGAATCCGGACCGCAACGACGAGTCATTCAGGACGGCCCGCCCATCGCGCGTCTGCTGCCACACGAGATAAAGGACCGAGCCGCTCCGGTACTCCCATCGAAACAATCCATTCACGCGCAATGCGCGCGAGAGGAAGCTCGCACCGTTGTCGGCACTCGCGACGGTAAACGGTGACAGCGGCCCGTTCGCGCCGTCGGGATCGATCTCCACGCTGCCATCGGGCAACGCGCGGGCACTCCCGCGATCTCGG
>JBBQHJ010000284.1:0-6500 GCA_038323865.1 Gemmatimonadales bacterium | reverse complement strand
AGCTGTCCCCGCTGGCGAAGCCGAAGCGTGGGACTCCAGCGTTGACGGAGCGCTGCGAAGTGTTTGCCGGCGGCCGAGAGCTCGCGAATGCCTTTAGCGAGTTGAACGATCCAATTGACCAGCGCCGACGCTTCGAAGCGCAGGCGCGGTTACGCGACGCGGGCGACGAAGAGGCGAGCGGTGTTGACGAGGACTACTTGCGGGCGATGGAGTATGGCATGCCGCCGATGGGTGGTGTTGGCATCGGCATCGATCGCCTGTTCATGTACCTTACCGATACGCAGAACATTCGCGACGCGATTCTATTTCCGACCATGCGCCCCGAATGAGCCGTCTCGAGTTCGCCATCGCCTGGAGATATCTGCGGAGTCGACGCGGATCAAAGCTGCTCTCGCTGATCAGCATGATCGCGATTGGCGGTGTGGTGATCGGCGTGAGCGCACTCATCGTCATCATGGGCATCATGACGGGGCTGCAGGACGATCTTCGCGAGAAAATTCTCATCGGCAGCCCAGACGTGCGCGTATTGAACTACGGGTCGGACATGGAGCTGAAGGATTGGCGTCCTGTGCTCGATAAAGTGGGAAAGACGCCCGGGGTTATCGCCGCCGCACCGTTTGTGCTGACCAAGGCCCTCGTTGGCGGAGGGCACAAGTACAGCACTGGCGCCTACGTCATGGGCATCATTCCGGAAGGTCAGGGCTCGGCAGTGACAGACATCCGGAACTACAAGGCAGCTGGTGATTTCACCTTTGCAACCACCGGTGGCGCCAATGGCGCCGTGATCGGAGAGCGGCTGATCAACTCACTCGGCGTGTATCCCGGCGTCGATTCAATTACGCTGACCACGATCGGCACTGATGTAAATCCCGTCACGGGGACGCCGATTCCGCATGAGATTCGACTGCAAGTCACGGGCTCTTTCCATACGGGGCTCTACGAATACGACAACGGCTATATCTACATCGCACTACCGGTCGCGCAAAAACTCGCGGGGCTTGGCGAGGGCATCACGGGAATCGAACTGAAGACGAAGACGCGTGAGGAAGCACCCGACGTCGCACGCATGCTCGCCGACAAGCTCGGATATCCGTATCGAACGGAAGATTGGCAGGCGCAGAACAGCTCACTGTTCCAAGCGCTCAAGCTCGAGAAGCTCGGCATGACGTTCATTCTGCTTCTCATCATTCTCGTGGCGGCGTTCAACATCGTCGGCACGCTCACGATGGTTGTGGCCGACAAGACTAAGGAAATCGGGATCCTGCGTGCGATGGGAATGCCGGCGGCATCGATTCGCCGAATCTTCCTGCTTCAGGGCACGCTCATCGGCCTGTTTGGAACCACCATTGGATTGACGCTCGGCCTGATCACGGCGGTTGCGCTGGACAAATACCACCTGATCAAGCTGGATCCGCAGGTGTATTTCATCGATCACCTGCCGGTGGCACGCACGCCGCTCGACATTGGCGTCACGGTGGCCGCGAGCCTTCTCGTTGCCGCGATGGCGACGATTTACCCGGCCATTCAAGCGGCGAAGCTGTTCCCGGTGGAGGCGATGCGCGAATGAGTGTCATTGAAGCGCGGGCGCTTTCGAAGCGGTACGTGGGCGGCGATGGCGGTCAGATCGTCGTGCTTGACAATGTCGATCTCCAGGTCGCCCGCGGCGAGATGGTGGCGATCATCGGCGCCAGTGGTGCAGGGAAGAGCACGTTCCTCCATTTACTTGGCGCGCTCGATCGTCCGACTTCAGGAAGTGTGAGCATCGCGGGACAGTCGCTCTCAGGGCTCGATGACGACGCCGTGTCGGCGCTGCGCAATCGCACCGTTGGATTCGTCTTCCAGTTTCATCATCTCCTGCGTGAGTTCACCGCGCTCGAGAACGTGATGATGCCGCTGCGAATCGGCGGCATGGACGACGGCACGGCGGAGCGACGCGCTCGGACGCTGTTGGACCGGGTGGGTTTGTCCGGTCGCACGGGACATCGGCCATCGGCGCTATCGGGTGGCGAGCAGCAGCGAACGGCGGTGGCGCGAGCACTTGCTTCAGATCCCGCGGTATTGCTCGCCGACGAGCCGTCGGGGAATCTGGATCACATGAACAGCGAGCGACTGCACGAGTTGTTTTCGGAGCTTTCGCGCGAACTCGAAATTGCCATGGTGGTGGTGACGCACAATCGGTCGCTCGCCGCGCGCGCCGATCGCGTGCTGCAACTCGAAGACGCGCGCCTGAGCCAGATCGGGCTGCCGGAGGTCGTCGCATAATGGTGTGCGATAGCTGCCAGGAACGCGACGCCGTCGTCAACCTCACGACGATCGAGAACAACGTTGTTCGCCAGCTGCACCTGTGCGAGCGGTGTGCGGCCGAGCGAGGCGTGGAGACCTCCGTCGCGACACCGAAGCATCCGCTCGGCGAATTTGTAAAGGCCGTGCAGGAACAGAGCATTCCCGGCGCCTCGGACGCGGGCCGTTGCACGTTTTGCGGGCAGACGATGCGCGATTTCCGCGAAACGGGACGCATGGGCTGTGCGCGGTGCTACACCACGTTCGAGCCAAGCATGCGGGAATTGCTGCGCCGCGTGCATGCCGGCCCGAAGCACATCGGACGTCAGTATCGGGCGCCGAACGACGAGTTGCTGGAGAAGGCGAGTGTTCTCGGGGAGCTGCGCGAGAAGTTGCGCCGCGCCATTGAACAGGAGCAGTTCGAGCATGCCGCGGAGTTGCGCGACCGGATCAAGGTGCTGGAATGACGCTCGACCTTTCGCTGTTGCCAGATGGAGGCGTACGGTGGCTCGATGCCTCCGGCCAACACGCCGACGTGGTGCTGTCGACGCGCATCCGTCTCGCGCGCAATGTTGACGGGTATGCCTTTACGGGTCGCGCCCGTGATGGCGAACGTCTGCGCGTACTCGCGCAGGTGCGTGAAGCGCTCAGCCACATGTCCGCGATGCCTGAGAGCTTCCTCGTCCGTCTGGAGGATTTGTCGCCCCCCGAGCGCGCGATGCTGTTCGAGCGGCATTTAGTGAGCAAGGAGCTTGCGGGCCTCGACGTGCAACATCCGTTGCGCAGCGGCGCGGCTGTGTACCTCTCGGACGGCTTGAGCGTCATGGTGAATGAGGAGGATCACCTCCGCATGCAGTCGCTTCAGTCGGGCTTTGAGCTTCGTGCGGCCTATGCGATGCTCGACAGAGTTGACCGCGATCTTGGTGCGAGGGTCCCTTTTTCATACCACAACGAGTTCGGTTTTCTCACTGCCTGTCCCACCAACGTGGGAACTGGAATGAGGGCTTCCGTACTTATTCATCTGCCGGGCCTGGTGCTGACGAAGGAAATCGGCCGAGTGCTGGCAGGGCTTCAACAAATGGGGCTGACGTACCGAGGATTGTATGGAGAGGGGTCGGAAGTAGTTGGGAATTTCTTCCAGATTTCAAACCAGACTACCTTGGGTCGATCCGAAGAAGACCTGCTCGAGTTGTTGATTCGCGTGGTTGGTCATGTGATCGAGCGGGAAGAGGAGGCGCGGCGTGTTCTGCTGCGCGACGCGGGCTATATTATCGAAGACAAGCTTTGGAGAGCATACGGCACGCTGCGATACGCGCGAAGCCTGACGTTCGAAGAGGCGATGAATTACCTGAGCGGCGTACGATTGGCTGCGGGACTGAAACTGATCCGTGGCCTTAGTGTATATACCCTCAACAAGCTCCTGATCTTCTCGCAGGCTGCGCATCTCGCAGCGGCAGAAGGGCGATCGCTAACCGAGAGCGAAACGAATCTGGCGCGCGCCCGCTATGTGCGGAAAGCGCTGGAGGAGGAAGCAGGGGCGGTCGGTTAAGCAGCACGTCCACCTGGGTCTCTCCGAGGGACTTCATGAACGGCTACAATTTTACCGAGCGGGTGCGGAAGGTCCTTGCGATGGCGCGCGAGGAAGCCGCACGGCTTCACCACGAATACGTGGGCACGGAGCACATCCTGCTTGGCCTCATCCGAGAGGGTGAGGGCGTCGCCGCCACCGTCCTGCAGAATCTGTCCGTCGAACTCGACGAGATTCAGCAGAAAATCGAGGAAACCGTGAAGAAGGGCAAAGCTGCCCAGACCACCGGTCCCGACCTCCCTTATACCTCGCGTGCCAAGAAGGTGCTCGAGCTCGCCATGAGCGAGGCTCGCGAGCTCAGCCATTCGTACGTCGGCACCGAGCATTTGCTCCTTGGTCTCCTTCGGGAGGAAAAGGGCATTGCTGCACAGGTGCTCACTGACGCGGGCGTGAACCTCGAAGCTGCGCGCGCGGAAACACTGCGCATTCTTGGCACTGAGATGCCGCAGCCGCCCGGCGGACAGCCAGGCAGCGCTGCTCCGCAACCGCCAGCGCCAAAGGGCGAGAAGAAGTCCAAGACGCCGGCACTCGACCACTTCTGCCGAGACCTCACGCAGCTTGCTGCCGAAGGCCAGCTCGATCCCACGATCGGACGTGCGAAGGAAATCGAGCGCGTGATGGAGGTGCTCACGCGACGCAAGAAGAACAATCCTGTTCTCATTGGTGAACCCGGTGTGGGCAAGACGGCCATTGTAGAAGGCTTGGCGCAGCTCATTGCGAACGGTGAGTGCCCCGAGTCACTGCGAGACAATCGCGTGCTGTCGCTCGATATGGCGGCTGTCATCGCAGGCACGAAGTATCGCGGCCAGTTCGAAGAGCGCCTGAAGGCGGTCATGAACGAGATCGCGCAAAACAAGAACGTGATCCTGTTCATTGATGAGCTGCACACGCTTGTTGGCGCCGGTGCGGCTGAAGGCGCCATTGATGCGAGCAACATGCTGAAGCCTGCGCTCGCGCGCGGTGAGCTGCAGTGCGTTGGTGCATCGACGCTGAATGAGTATCGCAAGTACATCGAGAAGGATGGAGCACTCGAGCGTCGCTTCCAGACGGTCGTGGTTGATCCACCCTCCATTGAGGAGACCGTGGAAATCCTCAAGGGACTTCGCAAGAAGTACGAGGATCACCACAAGGTCACCATTCCTGATAGCACGTTGTTGCTCGCTGCGAAGCAGTCGGAGCGCTACATCACCGACCGCTTCCTCCCGGACAAGGCCATCGACGTGATCGATGAAGCTGGTGCACGCGCGCGCCTCGCGGCGCAGGCGCCACCACCGGAGGTTGCGGCGCTCAAGGGTGAACTCGAGAAGGTCAACACCGAGAAGGAAGCGTCGGTGCGTGATCAGAATTTCGAGAAGGCAGCGTCGCTCCGTGACAAGGAGCGGGAGATTCAGGGCGAGATCCGCAAGAAGCAGGAGGAGTGGGAGCAGCGGCGCCAGTCGCACCGCCCGGTCCTCGGCGAGGAAGAGATTGCGTTCATCGTGAGCCGCTGGACGGGCATTCCGGTAACGCGTCTCCAGGAAGCGGAGACCAGCCGCTTGCTGCGCATGGAAGACGAGTTACACCAGAATGTCATCGGTCAGGACGAAGCCATCAAGGCGCTCGCCCGGTCCATCCGTCGCAGCCGAGCAGGTCTCAAGGATCCGAACCGTCCGATTGGTTCGTTCATTTTCTGCGGTCCGACGGGTGTTGGTAAGACGGAGCTCGCGCGGTCATTGGCGAAGTTCCTGTTTGCTGACCAGTCAGCGTTGATTCGCGTGGACATGAGCGAGTACATGGAGAAGTTCTCCGTCTCGCGCCTCATCGGTGCGCCTCCGGGCTATGTCGGCTATGAAGATTCCGGCACGCTCACCAAGGCAATCCGCCGCAAGCCGTACTCGGTGATCCTGCTCGACGAAATCGAAAAGGCGCATCCTGATGTGTTCAACATCCTGCTCCAGGTGCTCGACGAGGGACATCTCACGGATAACTACGGCCGTGTGATCGACTTCAAGAACACCGTGGTGATCATGACGTCGAACGTTGGTGCGCGAGATATCACCAAGGGCCAGGGACTGGGCTTCGCACTGGGCGACAGCACGACGTCGTTCGAGCGGATGCAGGAGAAGGTGAAGGAAGAGCTCAAGATCGTGTTCAATCCTGAGTTCCTGAACCGTCTCGATGACGTGATCGTGTTTCATCCGCTCTCGCGCGAGCACATCTCGCAGATCGTTTCGGTGTTGCTCAAGGACGTCCGGAAGCGGTTGGCGGAGGACGAGCTCACGCTCCGACTCACCGATGCGGCCACCGAGCTACTGGTGAAGAATGGATACGATGAGGCGTATGGAGCGCGTCCGCTCAAGCGGGCTATCCAGCGGTTCATTGAGGATCCGCTCTCGGAGAAGATCCTTTTGGGCGAGTTCTCGCGGGGTGATGAAATCGAGGTAGATGCAGCAGCGGATGGTAGCAAACTGGACTTCAAGGTGTTGTCGAGCGCGTCGAAGGCCTAATTCGCTGGTACGTAGCAACCTGAGAGAGGTCAGCGGGGTCCAAGCAAGGGGACCTCGTTGGCCTTTTCCTGTGTATATTGCCTTGATGCGACGTTTGACCTTTATCACCGTCGCCCTGCTGGTCTCGGGGGCGACGGTTCATGCGC
>JBBQHJ010000283.1:0-6523 GCA_038323865.1 Gemmatimonadales bacterium | reverse complement strand
CAGGCCTGCGAGCCGGAGCACCTCGGTGCCTGTGTCGACTGAGTCCCTTCCCCACACGCTCCCGACCGACTCCGAATCGAGCGACGTGAGTAGCGTCACGCCGAGCAGACCGCACCTGCCGCCCGACGCCTCCTGCGCAGCCGCCATCATCTCGGCGCCGCCAGTCACGTGAAGCGTCAACAGACGGACACCAAGCGCAGCCGCATTGCGCACGGCGCCAGCGACGGTGTTGGGGATGTCGTGGAATTTGAGATCCAGGAAGACATCGGCGCCCAACTCTTCGCGGAGCGCTCGAACCACAGCGGGTCCCTCTGCTGTGAACAGCTCGTTGCCGACCTTGAAGAAACGACAGCTCTCGCCAAACGAGCGCGCGAGTCGAAGTGCATCTGCGCCCGTAGCGACGTCGAGCGCGACAATGGGAATTGCGGAGCCAGTCATGACGGATAGTCGAGTGTGCCGACGAGTTCGCGCAGACTCGTCACATTGTGCCGATCACACCATTCGGCGAGACCAGCAACGATCCGCTCTGGTGCTCGTGGATCACGAAGCATGGCCGTGCCGACGCCGACCAGCGACGCGCCGGCGATGATGTATTGCAGCGCGTCGTCCGCCGTCGAAACTCCACCAATGCCGAGCAATGGAAGCTGTACCGCGCGCCTCACCTTCCACGTGGCGAGCACACCCACGGGGCGCAGCGCGACGCCGCTGACACCGCCCGATCCAAACCCGAGTGCCGGGCGGCGCTGGTCGACGTCAATCACCAGGCCCGGAATGGTGTTCACGAGGGTGAGGGCGTCTGCTCCGGCATCCGCGGCCACCGACGCGCTTCTCGCAATCTCCGGAAGTGTGGGGGAGAGCTTTACGAACAGTGGCCGCTTGGTGACTGCACGCGCGCTGCGAACAACATCGGAAAGTGCCACGAAATCAGCGCCGAACTCCATTCCACCTTTCTTGGTGTTCGGGCAGCTCACGTTCAACTCGTACGCGTCGAGCGCTCCCGTGGCGGACGACGCCAAGGCTTCTTCGAGAATGCCGATCACATGCGCGAATTCATCTGTCGCGAAGCCGATGATGTTGGCAATCTTCCGGACGGGCGGAAGCTCAGTCGCGAGCCACGGCAGGTGATCGCGAACCACGTGCACGACTCCCGGATTCGCGAGACCCACTGCGTTGATCATTCCGCCATCGAACTCGGCAACACGCGGCGCGGGAGCACCGGCGCGCGGCTCGGGGCTTATCGCCTTCGTGACAATCCCGCCGAGTGCGCGGAGGTGGACGATGTCAGAGAGCTCGCGACCGTAGCCTGCGGTGCCAGCCGCGAGGACGATAGGGTTCTGAAAATCGAGACCGGCCACGTGCACCGCGAGCGAACCGCGGTGCACACTCACCGCTGCGCGAGTCCCCCGGACGACGCAGCGCCGGTGGTGTTGGAGACGCGTCGCTCGTATCGCTTGAGATATTCGAGCACCGCATCGGCTACGGCACCGGAGAGCTCGTCCATTTTGGCGGCATTGGTCATGTACGCCGCCTCCGCCGGATTGGTACCAAACCCTATTTCCACGAGCACCGCGGGCATGAACGCGGTCACGAGCACGCGGAAGCCAGCCTGCTTCACGCCTCGACTTGGGCTCGGATGAATCTGGCCAAGCCGGCGCTGAATCATGTCGGCGAGCTCATTCGACTCGCGCAGATGTTCTGTTTGCGCCATGTCGTTGAGGATGAAGCTGAGCGGATCCCCTGCGCGTGCTGAGGGGCCCGACTCGAACTTCACGACTTCGTTTTCCATTTGTTCGACGCGGCGGGCGTCTTCAGTCTTTGCTTCCGACAGGAAGTACGTCTCGAAGCCACGCGCGCCGCCGGGATCTTTCCAGTTCGGATTGGCCGCGTTGACGTGAATGCTCACGAAGAGGTCGGCGTGTGCATCGTTGGCGATGCGCCCGCGGTCGGACAGTGCAATCAGCGTGTCGGTCGTGCGCGTATAGCGCACATCAATGCCGCGAGTATTGAGCGCGGAACCAAGGCGCTTGGCGACGTTGAGCGTGATGTCCTTCTCACGCACTCCGGGAGCGCCACCGATGGGGCCATGCATGCCACCGTCTGGACCGCCGTGTCCGGCGTCGACAACAACGAGGCGATGCGCGCGGAGTGGTCCGCTGACCGATGCGCGCACCATGGACACTGACGCGCGATCGATGTGCTCCGCCTCGGGCGGTCCGCTCCGCACCGGCGCCGATGCGCTACGGCGTGGCGCGGAAACCGGCGCCGGCTCACCTGACGCGAAGCGGTCAGGTGTGGAGAACGCCCGCAGTTCGAAATGCTCAGGATCCCATGCGATGTTGGTGGCCACACGCGGAATGATTTCGGCGATCAGCTGAAGCGGCACGTAGAGGGCGTTCTTGCGAACCTGTGGAGCAACGGCGAGCTGATAGGTCTGCTCACCGACGCGCGCGAAGCGGATTCCCTCTTCCACCTCGATGGCCGTGCCATTCACGATGAGCATCCATCGGGCATCGGTAACGTGCGACACCGTGATCGGGACAATCGGCTTGAGCTGATCGGCGCGGATGAGCGGCCCGGAGTCCGATGGCACCAGCGCGACGGACGTGCTGCGCGTGGCGTCCCTGACCACCAGTTTTTGGGGAATGGTGGCCGACGGAATTGCGACGGCAAGCTGCCATGCCGCGGCGAGGGAGAGAATCATCGCGTGCGCACTGCCCGCGCGATCTCTCGATCGGCGTCCCGTGCCCGCTCCGTCTCCCGCTTGTCGTGCAGCTTCTTACCCTTGCCCAGAGCCAGCACCACCTTGGCAATCCCGCGTTTGAAGTAGAGCTCGAGCGGCACCAGGGTCAGTCCCTGACGCTCGACGGCTCCTATCAGACGCCCGATCTCCCGCTTGTGCAACAGGAGCTTCCGGGTTCGCGTGGGCTCGTGGTTGTTGTAGCTGGCCCGCTCGTACTGCGAGATATGGAGGTTGATGAGATAGATCTCGCCCTCGCGTACAATGCCGTACGCATCCGAGAGGTTGGCCTTGCCATCACGCAGGGCCTTGACCTCGCTGCCTGTGAGTACCAGGCCAGCCTCGTACGTATCGAGGATGATGTAGTCGTGCCGAGCTCGCCGATTCTTTGCGATCGAGACGACGTCGGTTGTTTCTTCAGGCTTGGCCATGGGAGGAGCGAGGTCCTTCGCTTCGCTCACCGCGAGAAACTGGGCCGCTCGCTGGCGCTCGCTGCGAGAAGAAAACGAAATGCTCGAGGGGGGACTTGAACCCCCACGCCGGTGAAGGCACAGGCTTCTGAGACCTGCGTGTCTACCAGTTCCACCACCCGAGCGCGCGCCGCGAAAGAATTTCGCGGAGAGTCTCTGAACCTAGTCGCCTGCGAGCCGCTAAGTCAACGCGCCAGCTTTGATGGTTGGATGTCCTCGGGCAGCTGCACCGTACCGAATACTTGCTGCAACGCGGCATTGGCCGACGTCAGGTATTCGGCCACGAGCCGTCCCCCGCGCTGCACGGCCGGATCGTCGCTGCGAATAGGCCCGCCAGAAAACGCGAGAAGGTTCTGGGCCACGCGCATCGAGGCCGGTCCGTGCCCTCGTGAGGAAAACGCATCACGATAGGCGCTCAACCTCGCGTTGAACTGACGTTCGGCGAGATCGTGAAGCTCCGCATCGATATTGCGGTCCTTGTGCATGCGATGCAGCAAGGCGCGAAGTACTTCAGACGGCGTGCGATCGTCGAGAGAATCGCGCTGCGCCACCAGAATGCCCAGCGACCGTTTCAGGTAGCGAAGCTCCCAGAGCGAGTGATCGGTATCACCGCGCGTGGCATCGCTTGCCAGCCACTCGATATCACCCACGGACGGATCCTCCATGAGCGCGGCGGCGTATGCGGCGCTTTTGCGCAGCAACGCACGGTTGTCACGGAACGAACGAAACAGGCGCATGGCGCCTCGCCGTCAGCGCTGCAGAACCGGCAGCGCCAACCGTCCCGACGCGGACTTCATGGGCGGCCCCAATCCAACACGTTCGCGCACCTCGCCTTCCTGATGCAGAAGATCGCCGAGGCAAACGCTTTCGAGCACTTCGTCGATGCGCTGCTGGAGGAGGACCCACACCGGCCGGATGCTGCAATCATGTGATTCCGCACAGCGTTCGGCTTCAACGGGATTGGAGATGCAATGCACGTCGAAGGTGAGATTCTCGGACGCCGCGATGACGTCGCGGACCGTGATGTCGTCTGGGGCGCGCGAGAGACGGTATCCGCCATGCGCGCCGCGCGTGCTCGTGACGATGTCAGCACGCCGCAGCTTCAGCATTATCTGCTCGACGTAGTCGGCCGGCAGGCGTTCCGTCGTGGCAATCTCACGGCCCGTGACCGGGCCTTCCCCAACTCGCCGCGCGAGATGGAGCGCAATGATGAGCCCGTATTCTGCCTGCGTCGTAATGCGCATGACTTGAAACTATAGGGACGAGGGGCGGGGTGCGAGGACCGGGGGCATCATCCCCCGGCCACCATGCCGTGCGCGCCACCGGGCACGCCAATCTCCGTCATCTTGCGAAGGTCGAGGACGTCGTCAATCTGGTCGGCGGGAAGCAACTGGTCGCGCTTCACAAGTTCGCGCACGAGCAGGCCTTCCTTGACTGACTGTTTGCTGATCTCAGCGGCGCGAGCGTATCCGACATGCGGCATGAGCGCGGTGGCCAGCGCTGCTGACCGCTCGACCCAGTACGCGCACATGTCTTCGTTGGCCTCGATGCCCGCGATGCACTTGTCCGTGAAGACCTTGGCTGTGCTGGTCATGATGCGCATGGACAGGAGCACGTTGAACGCGATGACAGGCATCATGACGTTGAGCTCGAGCTGCCCGTGCTCCGACGCAATGCCAACAGTTGTATCGAGCCCCATGACCTGGAAGCAGACCTGATTCACCATCTCGGCGATGGACGGATTGATCTTGCCGGGCATGATGGACGAGCCTGGCTGCACCGCGGGCAGCTTGATCTCATCGATGCCGGTGCGTGGCCCCATCACCATGATACGAAGGTCGCTAGCGATCTTGCTGAGATCGATCGCGAGTACGCGCAGCGACGCGCTGAAGGCAGCGACGTCGCCCATGCTCTGCATCAACTGAATGCGATCGGCACCGATGCGAAGATCGAGGTGGCTGATCTCCTTGAGGTGCTTGTTCATCAACGCCGGATATTCCTTTTCCACGGTGACGCCCGTGCCGACGGCGCTGCCACCGATGCCGAGATCGCGGAGATAGTCGGCTGCCTCACGCACGCGACGCGTGCCACGTTCGATCGAACCGGCGTACGCCGTGAACTCCTGCCCGAGACGGATCGGCATGGCGTCCTGCAAGTGCGTGCGGCCGGCCTTGACGATGTGATCGAACTCCCTGCCCTTCTGCGCCAGTGCATCGCGCAGTTTGTCGAACTCTTCGGTGAGTGCCGCGAGCTGCGACAGACACGCGAGGCGAATGTTCGTGGGGATCGTGTCGTTCGTACTTTGCGCCATGTTCACGTGATCGTTCGGATGCACGGGCGTGTACGTTCCGCGCTCACCGCCGAGGAGCTCGTTGGCGCGATTGGCCAGCACCTCGTTCACGTTCATGTTGTGCGACGTGCCTGCGCCCGCCTGATACGGGTCCACGACAAAATGCTGTTCGTGACGACCGATCAACACTTCGTCGGCGGCCTGCACGATGGCGTCGGCGAGCTTTGCGTCGAGGCGACCAGTCTCTTTGTGCGTGAGCGCCGCAGCTTTCTTGATCCACACCTGCGCCATGACAAATGGCCACAGCGGCTTCAGTCCACTGATCGGGAAATTCTCTATGGCGCGAACGGTTTGCACGCCGTACAGCGCGTCCAGAGGGACCTGCTTGCTGCCGAGTGGGTCTTTTTCGGTGCGCGTCGAAGACATGATCAGTCGAGCTGGATTGGTTGGAAAAGCAGGTCCTTCGCGACGCTCAGCACGACAACCATCATCGTGTTATCGGAATCTGCAGCGCGTGCGCGAAGCGATTGAAGAAATTGTACATCGAGACCACCGCCGTGATCTCAACGATCTGATGGGCATTCCAGAACATTGCGAGCCGATCGTAGACCGCCTCGCTCACGATGCCCGGCGTTCTCGTCATCACATCAGCGTACGCGAATGCCGCGCGCCATGCGTCCTCGAATATGCTGTATTCCGCGCGGCCGACGGCATCGAGCTGCTCGTCGGTCGCACCCTGCCGCCTTGCCAAGGCGGTGTGGGACGTCAGTCAATAATCACAAAGATTGATATGTGATACTCGCGTGCTCAAAAGCTCCTTGAGCATCTGCGAGACCTCACCCGGCCCCATCACGACACTGTTCAGCGACGCGAGCCGGGCAGCCATCTCCGGCACATGTGCGGCAATGCGGAAGAGATTGGGAACCTTGCCCCGCTCGCGGATGAATGCGTCGAACGTCGGCTTGACGGCATCTGGTGCCGAGGCGGGATCGAGTCGCGGTAGCCGCGCTTCTTCTTCCGTCATGA
>JBBQHJ010000282.1:0-6527 GCA_038323865.1 Gemmatimonadales bacterium | reverse complement strand
ACGTGGCGGCGGCGGCGCCTTCTGCGACGGAATGCTCGGATCAGCACCCGCCTTCATCAGCAGACGCATGGCATCGACATCGAGTGCGTACGCGGCACGCCAGAATACGGTGGTGCCATCGATGTTCTCGAGACCACAGTTGGCGTTGCCGCAGTTATTGAACGAGAAATACCAGGGCTGTGTCTTGAGTCGTGCATTCGGATTGGCGCCGGCTGCGATCAACTGGTCCATGAGCTCGAGATAGCCAGTCGTCTTCGTCTGAATGGATTGCGGCTGCGGGAAGCGCGTGCGCGGCGCCCACTGTGTGTTCAGCGCCGCATACAGCGGCGTGATCCCGCTCGTGCCGGGGATGTTCGGATCTGCACCGCGAGAGACCAGAATGCGCGCGAGATCGAACTGGCCGTTGATCACTGCGACCAGCAACGGCGTGGAATGATCGACGCCGCTCTCGTCGTTGATCTTGGCACCACCGTCGAGCAGCGCGACTGCCGCTTCAATGTTTCCGTCGCGCGCAGCATGATGCAGCGCGCTCAATCCACCAACGCCACCCACTGAGCCGACATAGCCCTGTACGCCACCGTTAATCGTGTCAACCTGTTCGGTGAATCCCGGACCCGTCAGTGGCCCATTGGACATCAACACGGCGCGTCCTGAGTCGATGGCAGCTTGAATCTGCGTCGCGGTGAACGGTCCCTTTGGCTGTGGCGCAGCAGCGCGTCCTCCGCGCCCCGCGCGAGCGCCCTGCGCAGCCGAATCGGCACGCGTGGTATCGGTGCGAACCGAGTCTGCCTTCTTCGTAGAGTCGCGATGCTTCTCCGGCTCGAACGACACCAGCACCGCATTGCGCTTCCGAATGGCTGCCTGCTCGCGCGCACCATCCTCCGTGAGGTTGACCTGCGCTGTGTGGATGCTTGCGTCAGCGCCCCCCTTGAGCAGCACACGGATCACCTCAGCACGATTGGCACTCGCTGCGAAGATGAGCGGTGTCTGGCCCCACGCCGGCTCTTTCGCGTTCACATTCGCGCCCCTCGCAATGAGTGCCGATGCGATCTCGGCACTGCCGCCCGCCGCAGCGAGATGCAAAGGCGACACACCATTCTCGGTGAGCGCATTTGCATCACTGCCCGCGGCGAGCAATGCCTTTACGACTGGCGTGCTGGCCGTGCGGCTCGCAATTGCTAGCGGCGTGTAGTGCCCGATTCGCGTAGTGGCCTTTACGTCTGCGTGCGCCGCCAGCAGGAGCATCGTCAGTGCCGAATCACCACGCTCGGCGGCCCAGTGCAGCGCGGTCATGCCGTCGCCTTGCGCTGCGCTCACGCGCTCACCCTTCGCGAGCAGCTTCTTCACTTCATCGCGGTCGCCCTTCATGGCGGCGTCGGCGATGGGACTGTCCGGCGCTGATGCACCATTCGCGAGTCTCTGTCCCGCGCCCAGCACAAGCATCATTGCCAGTGCAACAATGCTCGCGCGCCGAACACCAGCGTCCAATTGCATGCGGTCACGCATTCGAAGGCCCCTGGTTAACCGAGTGTCAGCTCGCCGGTACTGTCGCCGAAGCTCTTCATGTCGTTAAGACCCATCGTGTGCATCAGCGACAGCATGGCGTTGGCCATCGGTGTGCCGTCTGGCGCCTTGATGTGCAAGTTGCCCGCTATGCGTCCGCCGCCGTGGCCAAACACAAGCATGGGGCAGCGACGATGATTGTGGACATTCGGATCGCCCATGGGCGAGCCGTACATCATGACCGTCTTGTCGAGGAGATTGCTGTCGCCTTCGGCCGTGTTCTTGAGCCGGTCGAGAAAATACGGCAGCATCGCCACGTGATAGCGGTTGATCATGTTGAACTCGAGAATCGCCTGCTCGCGTCCACCGTGGTGCGAGGCCGGATGGAACCCCTTGTCCGTACCGCTCTCCGGATATGCGCGGCTCGATGCATCACGACCAGTCTTGAATGAGAACACGCGCGTCATGTCAGACTGGAACGCGAGCACCTGGAAGTCGAACATCAACTTCATGTGCTCGGCGAACGAATCGGGCACACCGGCCGGCGCTTCGGGAATATCGCGTGTTTCGCCAGATCGATTCTGTTGTTCAACCGCCTGAATGCGACGTTCGAGCTCGCGAATGTCGGTGAGATACTTGTCCAGCCGCTGGCGATCTTGCGGACCGACGTCGCGCTTCACTGCCGCAACCTCGCCGGTAATCCAATCGAGGATGCTCTTGTTGGCTTGACGACGGTTAGCACGATCCGAGTTGGTATTGCCCGCACCGAACAGGATGTCGAACGCAACGCGCGGGTTACGAATCATCGGCAACGGTTCCGTGGGACTCGCCCAACTGATCGTGTCGGTGTAGGCGCACGCGTAGTTGTAGTCACAGCCGCCGGCCTGATCGAGATTCTCGATGCACAATTGCATCGATGGAATCGGCGTGTTGCCGCTGATTCGCCGCGCGATGATCTGATCCAGCGACGTGCCCACGAAGAGATCAGATCCCTGCGTCTGCTTGGGATGCGACTGCGTGAGGTATACCGCGCTCGACCGGAAGTGATCGCCGCCGATTTCCGGTGCCGAAAACGGTTCGGCCATTCGCACATCGGTGTTGCTCACGATGGTCAGGTACTTCCGCCACGGCTCGAGCGACACGAGAGCGCTCTCGGCATTCAATTCGAATGCGCTTCCCACCAGCGAAGGCGCCCAGAGGTTCCTGGTCGCACCCCAGGCATTACTGCCCGCGGCGCCGTGTACCGACTCGATGGCCACGAAGCGCAGCGCATCGCGCTCCGCTGCGGCCGCGCGTCCCACCGCACCGAGCTTGCCGAGTGCCGGCACCATCGCATCGAGGTACGGCAGTGCGACCACTGCTCCCATACCGCGGAGAAAGGAGCGCCGGTCCATCGCATCGCGTTTCAGAAAGTGCATCGTCCGGAATGTTAGCGTGGGTGATCGCTACTGCCGCGAATGTTCGTCTGCAGCCGTGACGCCATCATCGGCGCGGCGACTTCTGAAAGCTGGACTCTCGATGATGCCCGTCACGAACGACGAGAACCGATAGTTGTTCGCCGCCGCCGAACGTGCGATGGCGCGAATGGTCGGTTGGTCTGCGTCTTCCGTACGACGACCAAGTGCATACGCCATCAGGTTCTCGGCGAATGTCCGCGAGAGAGGAACAGGCCGCGACACAAGTGCGCGGCTCAACTCCGCCGGCGTGGAGATGGCGGTGCCGTCGTAGAGGCGGCCGTGCGTGTCGAGCTGCATGGAGTTCTCACGCACGCGCCAGCGACCGGTGACGTCGAAGTTGTCGAGTGCGAGTCCGATGGGATCCATGTACTGATGACATGCATTGCACGTGGGATTCTTTCTGTGAATCTCCATGCGCTGACGCGTCGTGAGCTGCTTGCCATCCTTGGCGTCCGACGTCTCGTCGAGACCGGGCACGTCGGGTGGCGGTGGTGGCGGCGCCATGCCAATGAGTACCTGCATCACCCACTTTCCGCGCAGCACCGGCGACGTGCGGTTCGCGAGCGACGTCTGCACCAACATGCTTCCCTGCCCGAGAATTCCGCGACGTGTCGAATCCGGATACGTGACTTTACGGAACGCGGGCCCTGCAACATTCGGAATGCCGTAGTGCCGGGCGAGCCGCTCGTTCACGTACGAGTAGTTTGCGGTGAAGAGATCGAAGACGCTACGGTCGTTACGCACGATGTCGCCGAAGAACAACTCGGTTTCCTGTCGCATCGCATCGGCGAGCTGCTGATCGTAGTCGGGAAACCAGAAGACATCGGGACGCACCTTTTCGATGTCCTGCAACCGAAGCCACTGTGCCGCGAAGCGCGTCGATAGCGCCTCAGCGCGGGGATCAGCGAGCATCCGCTTGACCTGGGCATTGAGCGTCTGCGAATTCGAGAGCTTGCCCTGCTTCGCGAGTGCGAGCAGTTCGTCGTCAGGAATGCTCGCCCACAGGAAAAACGAGAGACGTGACGCGAGATCGATGTCGCTCACGGGATACGTGGCGCCAGGCGCGACGTTCTGTGGCGCCGTCTCAAAACGGAAGACGAAATGCGGGCTCGCGAGAATGGCCTGCACGGCCATGCGCAGTCCTTCGTCGAAACCGCCGGTTGCAGCGGTGCGACGATAGAAGCCCATCAAGCCATCCTTGTCGCGCGCGGTGAGCGGGCGACGATATGCGCGCGTCGCCAGCCGTGTGATAATCTGCGACGCACAGCCTTCTTCCTGCGCCTTCGCCTTGGGATGGCACGTCACGATCATCTTCCGGCTTGGCGATTCAGCCACGGCTCCCGGCTTGTCGGGGCCGAGCACGCTCAGGTCAATCACATGCGGCGGCGTGGTGGTGCCGGAGCTGGCGCTTCCGTGGTTCGCCTGTGACCAGTCGTGCGGCTTGATGAGATCTTCGTAGGGACCTTCAATGCGGCGTACGAATGCCGCAGTCACGCGCTGCTGGCCCCCCTTCACCTTGACTGGTTCGGTGCGGATGTAGTCGGCGCCCAGGATGTTGTCTGCGGAGTTGATCGAGCGCTCCACGCCGCGATCGTACTTCAGAACTGCGACACTCTTGCCGTCGATAGAAATGTCGATGTCTTCGAGCTTCGTGCCGACGCCACCTTCGACATTCACACGGAAGACGTAGTTCGCATCGGCTGGGAAGATGTGATCAGCGACGATGCCGCCGCGTGTTCCGTATGGCGTGCCCTCGATGTGATCCCACGCGTGCTGTGACGCGAAGGGAGACACCGTGTACGTCGCAACAAGATTCACCGCCGAGGGATCGCCGAGTGCGGCGCGGCTCACCGCGGCGGCCGCATTGAGATAGGACTCCAGCAGCGTCGGCGAAAGTGACTGCACGTCGGCGATGTTGTCGAAGTTGGCACTCTTGGTGTCGAGCGGCAGGTAGTCGCCCGCATTGACACTCACGCCAACGAGATCGCGAACCGCTCGCTCGTACTCGGCGCGGTTGAGGCGTGGAAAGGTGCGATAGCCAGGATCAGGGCGGGCCGCGCGATCGATCAGCTCTTCCATCGCCTGCGCCAGCATGACCAACGAGTCGCCCGTGGGGCGGGCGGCCGACGGCGGAGGCATGATCTGCGCGCGCAGCTTGCGGATCATCTTCTCTGCTGTCGCGACGCGGCCGGGCGCGGTGACCGAGTCGAGATTGAACGTCTCGAGATTGAGATTGCCCGCTTTGTCGTCGGGGTTGTGACAGTCGGTGCAGTAGTACTTCACCAACCCGCGCACAGCGGGCCGCGAGAGTTTGCGCGGCGCTTCGGGACTGTGCGCCGCGAACAGGGTTGACCCAGTTCGTGCGGCGAGTGCGGCGACTACGAGTCCTGCGGCGAGACGTACACCGAGCATCCGTGATTCCTCGTGACGAGAACTATCGGACTGCGGGACGTAAGTACCTGAAACTACGGCTTTTATGGCTGCGCGCCAGAACAGCGGAGGTGCAGAGTCCTCGACCGCGCTCGGAATGACAGCCTGCTTGCCGGACGCCGCGGTAGGAGACAAGTTCGCCGCGTCTTCATCACGTACGCCGTCCCCCCGCCTCACTGTTGAGGTTTTGATGCTTCGTGGATCTCGTCCGCTGGTCGCGCTGTTGCTGGTAGCTCCCCCCCTCGCGCTCCACGCTCAAGGCCGCTGTGGCGGTGACCGCGCCGGCTCACCCGCCTGCGACACCGTAGCACTCAAGGCACCGTTCGCGGCCACCGGTTGGAAGACCGTCGCCTTCAGTCATTTCAATGTTCAGGCAGCCGACTATCGTCGCGAAGCCGCGTACTTTGGTGCGTTGATGAACTGGAAGTTGATGAACGATGACGGATCGCGCGCAATCCTCGAAGCGGGCGACGCGGGAGCCGTGGTCATTCGCGGAGGGTTCCAGGCGCCACCACCGCCGGCACCTACGCCCGCCGACAGCGCGCGCGCGGGCCGAGGCAATCGGGCACCGCGCAAAGTGGCGTGGGACGGCTTCTGCTTTGTGATCGCACCGTGGGATGCGAACAAGGTGAAGGCCGCGCTCGAGTCACGCGGACTGCATCCGGTTGCCGACAATGACGGCAAGTTCGAAAGCTTCCATGTGAAAGATCCGGAAGGATTCGATCTCCAGATCGCAAATACGCAGCGCTATTCCGGCGGTGGTGCGGCGCAGGCGGGTGCCGCCGCGCCATTCGCGTCAACGAACTGGAAGACCACCTGGCTCGATCACATCTCGTTCGAGGTCTCCAACTATAAGGAAGAGGCCGCGTTCTACAAGGCGCTCCTCGGCTGGAGTTCCACGACCGGTGACGAAGGGAGCCAGGACGAGCTGCACATGGGCGAGGCGGGTAACATCATTGTCCGCGGCGGAAACCCTTCCACGTTCAACGGCAACGTGCCGCCGCATCGTGTGAGCATTGGTCACGTTTCATTCGGCATAGCGCCGTGGGACGCCGATGCGGTGAAGAAGGAGCTTGATTCGCGCGGACTGACTGGGCGGGCCGATACGGGTGGCAAGGGCGAGATTCACACGAACCC
>JBBQHJ010000281.1:0-6556 GCA_038323865.1 Gemmatimonadales bacterium | reverse complement strand
GAGGTCCAATGACATTCTGCCACGGCGCGTCGGCATCGGCAATCACGCGCGACGGCGCGAATGACAAACGCTGCCCGGCGGGCGACTCGATCGTCCTGAAATCCGTGATGGCGGGCGCCACTTCGCGAAACTCGAAATCGCGAAGCGCCTTCAACGCAAAGGGAACTTGATCGAGGGGCTCCGGATCAGCGAATGC
The DNA here is from genome assembly GCA_038323865.1 of Gemmatimonadales bacterium. Taxonomy (GTDB): domain Bacteria; phylum Gemmatimonadota; class Gemmatimonadetes; order Gemmatimonadales; family Gemmatimonadaceae; genus AG11. Next base: position 6,360 of record JBBQHJ010000281.1, on the reverse strand, counting down.
GATCTCGACGTGACTTCCATTGGTGCGCACCTGACAGGTGACGGCCGTGGCACCAACGGGACATTCATCAACGCAGCATTCGCCGTATTGATCGATGAAGCGGTCGCGGAAGGCGTCATCGTCGCCATGCACGCCGAGGAAGCCGTCGCCGAAGCGAAACCAGATGGTGGAGATGTTGAAGCGCGCGCCCGGAGAACGCGGAGAATCAGGCGGCAGGCGTTCCGCCGATGACCCACCACCCAGCCATCGCGCTCGTGAGCTGGAAGTTCTTGAGGACTTCGTCCTCGTTCATCACGGTAACGGTGGGCACCGTGTAAGCGCGCTTCTGCTGCGTGGTGCCCCTATCTCGCTGCGTCATCCGGCGGCTCCTGTTCTGATGTCGAGGGTGTGCATTACTGATCTTCAACCGGGCGAATCATCTGCAGCGTCTCGAATTGCTCCAGCGTCGCCAGAACGTCGCGTTCGAGGTCACTGCCGTCCGTCGCGAACTCCTCACGCAGGGCATGCGTGAGCATTTCCGAGGTCGCGGGCGTCGCGAGCTGATCCCAAATATAGGCCGCAGTGGGGTTCAGCACACAGAACTGCTTGGCGGCAGGACTGTACAGGATTGTCTCATCCATCATCGGCGCCGCTTCGATCTCGGAGCGTCGGACGTAGGTCGGCATGTTCTGTCGGCTGCAGGAAGACAATCTTCTTGCGAATATAAGCCCCAACGACGCGGCAGTGTCAAGGACGCAGGGCACAGCGCCTTGCTCGCTCCGCACCCCACTCTCACATTGGCCGCGTGCTCATCCGTGCGGCAATTCCCGCCCTCTCTCGCCGACGGCGCGCGTGCTTCGCGTAGCCGTCTTTGGCGCTGGGGGCGACCTCAGCATCCGTGTGCTGCAGACGGTGGCGCGCGATCATAGAGTGATTTCGGTGATCGGTGTCCGACCGCGCCGGCGCACGTTCGTGAGCCGAGCGCGGGGTCAGGTACGTGTCCTTCTCAACCGGCTGATGCGCCGTCGTGATGGCGTCGAGCGGGCGAGCCGTGAGATCGGCGCGCCTTACCTTCACATGCGTGACCGTAACGATCCCCGCGTGATCGACGCGCTGCAACGCCTGAAGCCCGACCTGATCTGCATTGCGGGCTTTCCGTGGCTGTTGCCGCCGAGCGTGATCCGCACCGCCACGCGAGGAGCGATCAACCTTCACACGTCGCTGCTGCCGCGCCATCGCGGGCCGATGCCGCTGTTCTGGTTGTACGTGCAGAACGACACACAAAGCGGAGTCACCGTGCATTGGGTCACTGACGGCGCCGACGCCGGTGACATCATCGCACAGGAGACCATCGCGTTCGAGCGCGGCGAGAGCATCGTGCACGTGCATGAGCGGAGCTGTGAACGAGGCGCAGCACTCGTCGCGTCGGCGGTCGATGCCATTGAGCGTGGCACGAGCGCGCGCGTACCCCAGCACGAGGCCGACGCGACCACCGAACCCATTTACCGTCGCGGCGACGCATTCGTGAATTTTGCCGACTGGGACGTCGAGCGCGTGTGGCACGTATTGGCGGGACTGCATCCGCTGATTCACGAACCGCTGCGCGACGAGCACGGCGCACCCGTACGATACGTTGATGTCGTGAGTTACGAACGGCGAGCACACGCCGAGCAACTCGGTGCGCTACTCGCGAACGACGGCGGCCTCGAGCTCTACTGCCGCGGCGGCGTTGTTCGTCTCGGCAGGGCGCCGACGTGATCGACCGTATCCTCGTGCGCGACGTGCTCGCCGTCGCATGCTTCGCAACGTTTGTTGGCGGAGCAGCGTGGTCGCGCACCACGCAAACCATTGCTCGCGTCCCGGCACGGCGACGCGCTTCACTCTTCACCATCTGGCTGCTCGTCGCCACGCTCGGCATAGGACTCCTCGAGCGAGATCTCTATCCGTTCACATCGTGGCCGTTGATCTCGTGGCTCTATCCGCGCTCGTACCCACTGCGACGATACATCCTCGTTGACGCGCGCGGTGCGGAGCACGACATCGATGGTCGCGCGTGGGAGCCGCTCAGCGCCGACGAGCTCGCGTCATGGATGGCCATGCGGTTCATGGGGCTCGATTCGACTCGGCGCGATAGTGTCGCGCGCGATCTCATGCGCCGAGCGACGGCGGGAGTGGAGCGTGCACGCGCCGGACAGCGCATTGGAACGTATGACCGATTCCTTGGTCCCTTCTCGGCGCCATTGTTTCACGTTCATCCGCAGCCGTGGAACGATTCAGGCGCGCTGCCGCCGCTGCCCTTTCAGGCGTTTCAGTTGTACGTGGAGACTTGGGACCCCGATGACGGTGCACGCAAACCCGCGAATGTGCCGAGAAAGCTGCTGTACGAATACCGAGGCGTGAAATGAGCGCCGTTCGCGCCGCGTGGGAACGCTGGCTCTTTCGTGACGGATCGCCGTACGATCTCGCGGCGGCACGAGTCGTCTTTTGCGTGCACGCCTTGTGGCTGTTGTTGAGCCGCAGTCTGCCCGACATCTCCGACCTGCCGCGCGTGTACTGGCAGTTCGTCCCTGCCTCCACGCGGTGGCGTTACCTGCTCTTTCCAGGGCACGGGCAGACGGAGTGGGCGATCCAACTCATCGCGATGAGCGCACTGGTGTGCGGCATGCTCGGCGTGCGCACGCGCGTGAGCCTCCTCGTGAGCGGATTGCTGCTGTATCACCTCGCTCCGCTGGAGACCATCATCTGGAGTGACAACGCGATGGAGCGCGGCTTCGAGGTCACGATTCTCGCGCTCGTGATTCTGAGTTTCGCGCCGTGCGCCGAGGTGTGGGCCGTGGGCCGACGTCGCAGCAGCATGCGCGAGGGCTGGCCGTATCACTGGCCGCTGCTGCTGCTTCAGATCCTCGTTGTGGAGATCTACTTCCTCGCCGGATATCACAAGCTGCATCACGCCGGGCTCGCGTGGATGAGTGCGGACAACATGCGCCGGTGGCTGCTCGCGCTCTCGCTGTGGCAGCCGATCTCGGTGCATACCGCGCTCGCGCGCTACCTCGTCGAGCACCCGGCGCTGTGCGCGGCGATGGGCGTTGGCACCGTAGTGTTCGAGTTGACGGCGCCGGTCATTCTCTTTGTGCGACGCATTCGGCCAGCGTGGCTTCTGCTCGCGCTCGCGCTGCACATCGGAATCATCTTCAGCCTCAACATCGTATTTCTCAACACGCCGCAGCTACTCATTTTTGTGAACTGGGGTCAGCTCGGCGCGCTACAACGCTGGCGAGCAGGCTATCGAGTACGGGCCGTGGATACCATCGCCCTGCCGACATGACGCCGCGCGCGTGTTCGAGTGATGCGAGATCCTCCAGGGGATTTGCATCGACGAGGAGAAAATCGGCGGCTTCGCCAACGCGGATCACGCCCCAGTGATTGCTCGCGCGGACAATGCGGCTCGCATTTACGGTGGCCGTGCGCAGCACCTCGTAGGGCGACAATCCGCTCGCACGCAACATTGCCAGCTCCTGGTGTGCGCCGAATCCGGCGACCGAGGTGAATGGTGAGTCGTCGGTTCCGAAGACCAGCGGAACGCCGGCGCGCACGAGCTCACGGGCAGCGATCGAGCCCCAACGCACGTGCATGGCGACGTCGTCGATCTCGTCGCGGCGATGGGATAGGCGCATCTGCTCGCGGAGTTTCTGGCGCGCTGCCGGCGTGCGATAGCGGAGGTCATTACGCGCATTGAATGCGGTAGTATCGGTGAATCGCTGGAATACTTCCGGCATTGGCATCAGCGTGGACGTTACGTCGATCTTTGCCGCACGCACCTCCGCCACGATCGCATGCATCACGCTGTCGAGCGCCTGCGGACGACCAGCTGTTCGGCGTTGCAGCTCTACGACGAGGAAGTACACGTGCGCCAGTTCATCGAGCCCCGAGTGCAGCGTGCGCTCGAAGCCCATGCTGAATGGCACGTGCGCGACGGTGTGCAGTCCGCCCGCTCGCGCCGCGCTGACTGCCGCCGAGAATTCTGCGGGTGACAGGTTTTCGTAGAGCTTGACTTGATCGTATCTACCGACGGCGCCGCGCACGACTGCGGTGGCCTCGTGAGGCGTGCCAATCCACCAGTGGGCGACCACACCAGCGGGAATGAGCCCGTCAGGAAAGGGCACCACTCGACGCATGATGCCGTAGCCGCCCACGATCGCAATCAGTGCAAAGATGGCCTGCGCGGCGCGCCCTACGCGCATGCCGCGCGTTCGCATGGCAACATGAAATATCACCAGCGCGAGTACGCCAAGTACGAAGGACCCAACGAGCATCCAGACGGTGGCGCGCCGGCCCGTCGACGCATCGATAATCGGCGTGGCGATATACATGCGCGGTCCTACTCGGGTGCCCCCCTCCACCTCGCGTCGCCATTGGAGATAGGGCGGCTCGCCGGAAAGCTCCCGCACGGTCGTGACGCCATTCGCGAGATAGAGGAGCAGCTCGTCCGCATCACCGCCGAAATGCACGTGCATGTCGGCAAGTCCGGGGAGGAGATATTGGTTCGTGCCCGTTACGACGAGGGCATTCGCCGGCACGGACACGTCACGTACATTGCCGATTGCCGTGATGTGTCCGTCGTTGACGAGCACCGTCTGGTGCGCGAGCACACGTTCCGAATCCATCGGCACCACGTTCACGTCGACGACGGCAAACGCGCGTTGCGCGATCAGCACCGGAACAGGCGTGAAGAACAGCACCGCCGCGGCGGTGAGATGCGTGACGCGATGAACGAGGCGAAGTCGCAAGACAATTGGGAGTGAGTGCGGGCGAGCGACACAACGTTACGCCAACGACGCGACTTGCGCCTCTGACGCCATGTGTAAATTGTCATCACCATGGGCATTGCACCGGTTGACGACGCGCTCGTGAACGAGAACAGAGATGCCGCGAGCGCGGAGCGCGCCCTGCTGCTCTCCGCGCTGAGCGGCATCCCTCGTGACGACGCCTGGTGGCAGGAGACCGCCGCGCGCGCCGACTGGATGGCGCTTCTCCGGGATGCCGGTCCGCAGATCGTTCCCTACTTCGGCTACGCCATCGACAAGACTCCATGCGCCGCGCTCATTCCCGGCATCGCGCGCGCCGAGATCGTCCAACAGCGCCGGCACGCTGCCGTGATGTCGCTGCGGCAGCGCGCCGTATTTCGAGCGGCCCGCGACCTGTTCGTCGCAAACGACATTGGCATGGTGGTGCTGAAGGGCGGCGCGTTGCGCCACCTTGTGTATCCGGATCCGACGATTCGCCCGATGATGGATGTCGACCTCTGGATCCAACCGGGACGCCTTCATCACGCGGTGGACCTCCTGCGCGCCGCCGGCTGGAAGGGCCCGCGCGGTGGGCGGGATCAGCGTGAAGGAGTGACCACCGAAGGCTCGCGAATGCTTCGGCATCCAGACATTGCCGTCACGATCGAATTCCACGATCCGCCCGAATCGCTGCTTCCCATTGCCGGCGACGAACGCGCGGCCATGTGGACGAGAGCTCGCGACGCATCGCTGGGCGGCGTCACGGCGGCCGTGTTAGCGCCGCCTGACATGATCGTGCACCTTTGCCTGAATATCGCAAAGGATCATTTCAGGATCGGGCTGCGGCCTCTGCTCGACCTGCGACTTGCGGTCGCGCATTGGCGCGACGAGATCGATTGGCCGGCGCTCGCCGAGCGGTGCGACCGCCTGGGCGCTCTCACCGCCGTGTTCCTGGCATTGCACGTTGCACGGGAGCTGATGAACGCACCCGTTCCCGATTCCTTCTTCTCCGCAGTGGCGCCTCCCGACCATCTCGCGGAGATGTGCGAACTCGCGCGGCTCTCGGCGCTCGATGCGGTGATCTACCGTATTCCATCGTATGCTGCTGTCATTGTCGAGCAGACATCGATCTCCAAGCGGATTGGCCTTCTTGCGCGACGCCTCACTGTCTACTATCTCCCGCGACAGCAGGATGCTTGGCGATCGCCGGTTCGTTCGGTGGCCAATGCACTTTCGAGATTCGCGTTCGACGTCTTCGTAAAGGGGGCGCGTGATCTACGCTTCCTTCGGCAGTTGCTCTTCGAACGCTCAAGAGTGCGCCGGGGAGCCGACCTGGTGCGGGTCAGGGCGCGCCTCGGGTACCTTCTGCAGGATGCTGAACGAGAACGCCGTTCGTCATAGGGAAGTCTCATGCCATCTCCACCGCCCGGAGATGCGCTATCCGCAGGCATCAACCGCGCACGAGGTGATATGCGTCGTACTGTTTTCGCCGTTTTCGTTTCTCTGATCGTTCCCGCCGCGGTGAGCGCCCAGGCCACCGGGCTCCGCGAGAAGATCGCGCAACTCTTCGTGTTCGGCGGAACCACCGACCCGCTCG
>JBBQHJ010000280.1:0-6570 GCA_038323865.1 Gemmatimonadales bacterium | reverse complement strand
TGTTTCGCTCGCCGTCGTTCGCCGAGGGCTATGCGCGACTCTTGTACGACGCAACCGACCTGCGCGGCGGACTTTCGCTCATCACGGGCGAGATCGGCTGTGGCAAGACGATGCTCGCACAGGCACTCGCCGAGCGGCTGTCTGGCTCCGCCTGCGATGTGGTGGAGCTGCCGTATCCGAAAGTCCCGCCGTCGCAGATGCTGACGACAGTCGCGCGTGGTCTTGGTGTCGAACAACCGCCGCGTAACAAGTTGGCAATGGTGGAGCTGCTCGGCCAGAAACTCGCCGAGGCGCATTCGCAGGGGCGCCGGCCAGTGATGATTGTCGACGAAGCGCAGTTGGCGACTCCCTCGCTGCTGGAAGAAATCCGATTGCTGACGAATCACGAAGACCGGCAGGACAAGCACATTCACATCGTGCTGCTCGGCCAGCCCGAGCTACGGGAGCGCGTGCGCAAGCGTCCGCAGATCGACCAGCGCGTGAGCCTGCGTTTCCATGTCGAGCCAATGGAGACGGGCGACGTTCGTCAGTACGTGGAGCATAGGCTTCGCGTGGCGGGTTGGGACGGCACGCCGATCTTCAGCGACGATGCATTCACGTTGCTTGCGGCGCGCAGTGCAGGCGTGCCGAGGCGCATCAACACGCTCGCAACACAGTCGATGTTTGTGGGTGCGATGCGCAGCGTGAGCCTGATTACCGAAGAGCTGCTGCTCGACGTGGCGGACGACCAGGAATGACGAAGCGACGGATTCGGTATAGCGAGCTCGGTGCGGAGACGCCGAAGAAGGCACCACGTGTCTCCTCGCCGGTGGAACTCGCGCGTGCGCTTGCTGCAACGCGTGCCATTCCGAGCGAAGTCGAGGAATCTGCACGAGCCGTCATTCCGAGCGCAGTCGAGGAATCCGCACGTACGCCCTCCTACGCGGAACTTCTTTTGTTCACGGTTGGCCACGAACGATTCGGCGTTCCACTCGCCGATGTCGAAGAGGCCGTTGACCTTCCTGTCATTCACTTCGTTCCTGAGATGCCCGAGACCATGCTTGGCGTCATTTCCCTGCGCGGAGTGCTCGTTCCGGTCTTCTCGCCCGGCGCCGCGCTCGGCCAGGCGCTCGCGTCGCGCACGGCAGCGCTCATCTTTCGGGCTGGTGCGCGATTGGTCGGAGTGGTGGTCGATGACGTCGAGGATGCAATCCTTGTCGGCGACGGCGACCTTCGGGAACTGCCGGCGAATAGCAGCGATGACCTGATTATTGGCGTCGTGCACCACGAAGGACACCTGATTTCCATCATGCGCGCGGCGGGACTCGTTGCCGCATGTCGCGAGGCAAGAATGGCGACGTCCGCATGAGTACCCAATCGAACAAGCTCGTCGTGTTCCGGCTCGGCGAAGATCTCTTCGCTGCCGATGTCCACGTGGTCGAGCGCGTGCTGCGTTATGCGGCGCCCACGGCGGTGCCCGACACGCCCGAATACATCGAAGGTGTGATGGACTACCTGGGCCGCGTTGTGCCAATCGTGAATCTGCGGCGGCGGCTGGAGCTGCCGGCGTTGGACGTCCGCTCCGAAACGCGCATCGTGATTGTGCACGTGACGGGCGAATGGATTGGCGTGGTTGTGGACAGCGTCGCGGAAGTTGCGCCATACGATCCCGCATCTGTGCAGCCTCCACCAAAGTTGTTTCGCGGACTCACGGGCGAATATCTGAAGGGAATTGTTCGCCTTGGAAATCGATTGATCATGTACCTGGACGTCGAACACCTGCTCACGTCCACCGAACGCATAGCGCTGCTACAGGCGGGAGCGGAGGCACTGACCCATGAGTGATCGCACCGAGACGTATCGCGATTCAATTGCTGCCCTCACGGCGCGACTGGATTCACCGAATGCAATGGCGGACAAGGACGCCATTCGCGCCGAATTGATTTCACTGGGGAAGCGGCTCGAGCAGGATCTTGCCGAGATCAATGCCCTCCGCGACGAGGCCAAGGGTTTGGTCGAGCGCTGGAAGGGACTGCAAGCGAGTGCCGCGCCGGCATTCAGCGCCGAGAAGCCCGTCGTGATGGATCACATCGGTGCGTCGACGTTCATCGAGAAGGGATGGAGTCGCATCTCGCTCGGCGACTATCCGGGGGCCGAGGAAAGTCTGCACAAGGCGCTCGAGTTGGTCCCGGGCGACCCGCAAGCGGAGTCACTGCTCGGTTGGGCGCAGATGCTTCAGGAGAAATACGACGAAGCACTGATGCAATTTCAGAAGGTGCTCATGCGCGAGCCGGCGAACGCGCTCGCGCGCATCAACGTCGGATATATCTGTCTCAAGAAGCGAATCTTTGGCGAGGCCATCGAACATTTGTCGCGCGCGATCCGGTTGGACAGCGATCGCAAGGCGACGCTGTACGCGCACTTCTATCTGGGATTGGTGTATCTCGAGCGCGACATGTTCGAGGATGCGCAGACCTTCTTCCAGAAGACAATCGCGCTCGGTCCGAACCTGATCGAGGCGTATTTCGAGCTGGGGCGTGCGTACTGGTTCAACGGCCAGCGCGATGAGGCCTTACAGACGTGGCGCGATGGATTCGCCACGAACAAGTTCAATCCGTGGGGCAAGAAGTGCGCAGAAGTGTTGAAGACGGTGGAGGAAGGCGGCGAGCCCTGAGCCCGGTGTCATTCCGAGCGAAGTCGGTGTCATTCCGAGCGAAGTCGAGGAATCTGCACCTCTGGTGTTTCGCACTTATCCTCGCCTGCACTCCTTTACGCGCTCAAGACGATGCCCCACGCCGGCTCGACTCCGGCCGGTTCACGGCCGTGTTCTACCCGCAGGATGAACGCCTCGCGCAATCGCTGATCACCTCTGCCGCGAAGAACGACAGCTTTCCCTGGTTGCCGCGTCCAGCGCAACGCGTCTTGATTGCCATCGCGCCCGACGCCGTACGGTTTCGCGCGTGGGCCGGTCCCGACGCGCCGGAATGGGGTGCCGCGCTCGCATTCCCGGACTCGCGCCGAGTGGTGATGCAGGGACGCGCAGCGACGTCCGAGGCCGGCGATCCAATCGAAGTGCTGCGTCATGAACTCGCGCACCTCGCACTCCACGAAGTGCTCGGCAACAAACCACCGCGTTGGTTCGACGAAGGCTATGCGAGCTATGCGGCGCGCGAGTGGCGTCGCGACGACGTGTTGGCAACGAACGTGGCGCTCGCGCTCCAAGGCACACCAACCTTCGATCAACTCGAAGAGGGGTTTCACGGTGGTTCCTCAGCCGCGCAGTCGTCGTATGCATTGGCGTATCGTGCAGTGTCGGAGCTGGCGGCACTCGATCGCGAGCGTGGACTGACATTGTTCTTTCAGTACTGGTCTGGACGCGCGACACTCGACGGTGCGGTGCGTCAGGCATTCGGGATCACGCTCTCCGGATTCGAGAAGCTGTTTCAGGATCGCACGCGCCGGCGGTACGGTGGGCTCGCATTGTTCGCGGACGTCTCGATCGCGTCGCTGGTGTTGATGGTGCTCTTGTTTCCATTTTTTCTCGCGCGCCGCGCGCGGAATCGGCGGAAGCTGGCGGCGATGCTCGTTGCGGACGAGGCAGCAGAGCACGCCGAGAGGCAGTCTGCTCTGGCGATGCTACTGGGGGCAGGAGAGACAGAAACTGAATCCACGGACGTGAACTGATTGAACAGCAGACACACCGGACCAAACGGCGAACCTCCAACGATTTTCTTCTGAAGTGTCCGGCATGTCTGTGTCCCATCCGGTGTTTCTTTGTATTCAGTTGTAACCACTCGAGATGACAACAATGCCTGACGAGCGCGACGACCTCTCGAATCACAAAATCATGCGCCCCGACGTCGTCTACAACCCTTCGCTCAATCCTTCCAAGCCCGCGCGAGGTGGTGGGCAGGGGCTTCGGGGGATGATCCTCGATCGGCCATTCGGAGCTGGGCGGGCACCAAAGCGCGACCGGGGCGCCGTCGCAGGGTAAGCGCCTGGGCGAGGCCGCGGCGCTAAGTTAAATGTCGATTAAGGCACCATAAAGTTGCTTGACACCCCCCCTCGCTTGGATATCGTTTAATACCATATGGCACAAACGGATACGCAGCCGCAGGCACGCCCGTGGCTCTGGTGGGGAATTGCTATTGTGACAATTCTCCTCGGCTATGCTGACCTGGCTCGCGGTGGAACGACGATAGCACCGATTCTTCTAGTGGCCGGATACTGCGTTCTCGTGCCGCTTGCCATCTTGAAGTAGTGGACGGCTTGCAGAGCCGGTTTGACGACAATTCACAACACTTGGCGAGCGCGGCCGGCGAAGGCCTCGCTCGTGCGAGCGTTTCGCCGGGCGAATAGCTCAGTTGGTTAGAGCGCCTGCCTTACACGCAGGATGTCGGGGGTTCGAGTCCCTCTTCGCTCACATATCGCAGCGCCGTAGCACGGTCTCTGCCTCCATGAGCACCGTGCGTCATTCACTACTGGAGAACATTCCGGTGAAGACTCCGCATCGCTCCGTTCTTCTCGCTACTGGACTCGCGCTCGCTTTCGCGGCGTTGGCTCGTCCAACCGTAGCCAATGCCCAGCGCCAGCAGCTTCCCGGACCCGATACCAAGAAAGTGCTCGTCACCACGTTTCGTGGCGATGTTGCCGGTGGTGTTCGTGCGGCCGATGAGATTCGCAATCGCATTCAGGGTGAGTACAGCATCAAGACCCTGATGCCCATCTCCAAGAAGGACATCGACGCAAATTTGCAGAACGCGGGCTACACGCCGGATTCCGCGCTCGCACCGCAGGACAACAAGGAACTCGCGAGAATTCTGCGCGCCGACGAGATCATCGATGGCGTCGTCGTCAAGACGGCCACAGGCTATCGCGTACAGGCGCGCATGTTCTTGCCGCGCGATCTCTCGCTCTCGCAACCGCTCGGCACTTTTGAGTCGAAGGATTTCGGAGATATCGCCAAGCAGGTCGTCGACGAATATGACCGCGCACGCAAGCAGATTCCGGACAATCAGGCGTGTGAAAACGGTATTCGTTCAAACACCCCTTCTGTCGCCATTGCTGCTGCACTGAAGGGTGTTCAGAACTACAACAAGTCCACGCTGACGCGGCTTTGTCTCGCGAGCGTGTACGCTTCAATGAGAACGACGGCGGATTCCACCGGTCCATGGAAGGACTCGGTGATTTCCATTGCCAACGAGATCGTCAAGCTCGACCCGACGAATACCGCGGCGATCGAGCTTGCCTACGGTGCGTACAACGCCAAGGCTGACAAGATCAACGCGATGCGCATGCTTATCGCGCTCATGAATGCCGATCCAACGAACACCGAACGTCGCAAGAGCGCAATCATCGGCATCGTGAATCTGGGTGAGCCGGACAGTGCCGCGCGCGCCATGAAGCCGCTGGTCGATGAAAATCCCGGCGATGCTGAACTGGCCAAGACCTATTGGCAGATTCTTCGCGCCGCGAAGCGGTACAAGGAGGCCGTCTCCGCTGGAATCGCGTGGGTGACGATCGATACCGCCTCGGCAGATTCCGCTTACTATTTTCGCCAGATCTCGGACCTTGCCGCCGACAGCGCGTACGCGAAGGCAGTGGAATTCGCCGATCGCGCGTCGGCGAAATACCCGACGAGAGTGGACTTCCTGCTCCTCAAGGCGCAGAACGAACGCAAGAGTGGTCAGCTGCCCGCCGCCAAGCTCACGCTCGAGCGAATTCTCAAGCTCGATCCCAAGGCGCCGCTAGCCGCCGCGCAACTTGCCACAATCGACAACGATCTCGGGCAGGTTGACGAGGCGGTGAAGGTGCTCAAGGCCGACTACGCAGCTGATCCATCGAACAAGGATCGTGACGCGGCGCTCCTGTTGAGCTTCGGGAAAAAGTTGTACGATGCAGCCGCGGCCTCGAAACTGCCTACAGATTACCTGAAGGCCGTTCCAGTGCTTCAGGCGTCCGACGAAATCGCGCCGAGTGAAAACGCGTCATTTTTCATTGCTGTGTCAGTGTTCCAGGCAATTGCGAGCAACCCCGAAACCATGAAGGCCCTGAAGACCTGCGAGGATTTCAAGGGCGCGGCGGATATGCTCAGTCTGGTAAGCATTCATATGCCCCGCGGTGGAAGAGTAAGCCCGGAAACGGCCAAGCAGATTCTCGGTTATCTTCCCCAGCTTCAGACCTTTGTCGACGGATCGGCCAGGCGCGTGTGTGCCGCCAAGTAGCGGACCTCGAATGACCGATTGGTGTACTTTTGTTTAACGTTTTGGAGGTTACCCACGTGAAGGCTCCGCATCGCTCTGCGCTTCTGACCGCTGGATTTGCTGTCGCGCTCGTCGCGTCGGCCCTTCCATCGGTCGCCCGCGCCCAGCGGCAGCAGGTTCCGGGACCCGACACCAAGCGAGTGCTGGTGACGACCTTCCGCGGTGATGTGGAAGGAGGAATCCGCGCTGCCGATGAAATTCGCAGCAGAATTCAGGGTGAGTACAGCATCCGCACCCTGATGCCGAATCCCAAAAAGGACATCGACCAGTTCCTGGTCCAGTCGGGTTACCGGCCGGATTCGGCGCTGAGTCCGAACGATATCAAGGA
>JBBQHJ010000279.1:0-6579 GCA_038323865.1 Gemmatimonadales bacterium | reverse complement strand
TGGGTGAGCGCATGGGGCCGCGTGGGAACAGATCATTCCACTGAAGCGCGCACGCTGTCGGTGGCCAGTGGTTGGTTAGGCGGATATCCCTGGTACGCCGGCCGAGGGGATTTCTCGAACGGCGGCTTCCAGAACGACGATATGACCCGTTCCGCCACGAACGCCGACGTCCTCTTTCGCGCTGCGCCGACATCGACGAGCGGGATGTCGTTTGCGTTTTCCGGCGGCGCCGGTTTGCGCTCGGACAATCTCGACGTCACGCTCCTCGGCTCTGACAAGCTCTCCAATGCCAGCGTGCCCGCGGCGATTGCCTGGAAGGCCGGCTCGTCCACGACCTACCTCTTCGGCGGCGTGGAAGCCCTCATGCGCGACATGGCCTCGCTCACCGTGGGAGCGCGACAGGAGTCTGCGTCACCCTCTGGCGGATCGAGTACGTCCACGTTGTATCCCGCGGTGGTCGCGACGATTGATCTCACGCGGCTCGATAGCGCCTCGAAGCGAGGTTCGCTCGAGTCGTTCATCCTGCATGGCGGTTGGTCGCGCAGCGGAAACGATGCGACGAGTTCTGCGCTCCAGCGATTTGGCTTGTTTGCAGCGACCGGCTCGTTCCCGGTTGGGAGCGTGTCGGTACCGGAACTGACCACGGGTTGGGAAGCCGGCGCCAGTCTCAGCATGATGCACCACCGCCTAACAGCGGACGTCACTGCGTACAACGAGCGAAGTGAGAATCTTGTTTTCCCCTCTGGGACGGGCTTCCTGAACACCGGATCGCTCGCCAACAAGGGAATTGAACTCGCGCTTACGCTGGTACCTGTGCGCACGCCGGAAGGCGCTGAGTGGACGATCGGCGCCAACGTGTCGAAGAACAGCAATACGGTGGAATCGCTCGGCGGCGGTCTAACGTCCGTTGCGCTCGCCACCCCATACGCGGGCGTCTCCGTGGAGGCACGCGCGGGACAGTCGCTGGGTGCCCTCGTTGGATTGGGTTATCTCCGCGACGCGAGCGGCGCGCTGCTCCTGAGGAATGGATTGCCGCAGGCAGATAGCGCCGCAGGCGCAAAGGTGCTGGCGGAGAGTGCGCCGTCCTGGATCGGCGGTATCACGACCGCATATCACGGACACGGAATCGAGTTGAGCGTGCTGGTGGACGCCCATCACGGCGGGAAGTTGTTCAGCGCGACGAATCGCGCCGGCAACGTATCAGGCACGTTCGCCGAGACCGCGTATCGCCCGGACAGCGGGCTGCTGATCACTGGCGTGGATGCGACGACAAAGGCAGCGAACGCCACGCATGTGACCACAGAGGCGTACAACCACGCGTTGGCGCCGATTGTGGAGCGGTGGCTGTACGATGCGAGCTTCGTGAAGCTGCGCGAGGTGCGACTGAGCTACATCCTGCCGCTTCAGTTCGTGAGCGCATTGCGAGCGCAGACGGTCCGGGCGTCGTTCATCGCGCGAAACCTCATGACGATGTCGAATGTGCCCAACATCGACCCCGAGACCGTGTTGAGCACCTCTCCGGTGCGCGGCCTGGAGATGGGTCAGCTGCCCGCTACCCGTACCTTGGGCGTTCAGCTCACGCTGGTTCCGTAGGACTGGCGGTAAGCAAACTCGTCGTTACGAATCTGTTGCTGCGGAGTCACCACGACAAATGTGCAGGACTCCCGCGACACTTTGAGTTTTGAGTCTGTCACAAAGATTTCCTTGTGACAGCTCAAAACGTTATGTGGCATAACTTTACAGTTTGATTGCTCCCACCGTATCTCGGGAATGGAAGATGCCCGAGCCCTCTATCGTTGAAATCGCCATCTATGACCATTATGCCCCCCTCCGGCAACCGTACGCGCTATGACGTAATCCGCGACGAGCTGCGTGCGTCTCCGCGCACGTGGCTGGTGACGGGCGCCGCCGGCTTTATCGGCTCCAATCTGGTGCAGGAGTTGTTGTTGCTCGGCCAGGATGTGGTTGGGCTAGACAATTTCTCCACCGGACACCAGTCGAACATCGACGACGTGGCGTCGTCTGAGGGTGCTGGGCAATTCCGCTTTGTCGAAGGCGACATTCGCAATGTCGATGCGTGCCACGAGGCGGCGCGCGGTGCTGACTTCGTGTTGCACCAGGCGGCACTCGCCTCGGTGCCGCGCTCGATCGCGGATCCTATCTCGAGCAGTCAGGTCAACGTCGAAGGCTTTCTCAACGTGCTCGTGGCCGCGCGCGACGCAAAGGCACAGCGCGTTGTGTATGCGTCCTCCAGTTCTGTTTACGGCGACGCTACCACGATTCCTCAGGTCGAAGACGAGACCGGTCAGGTCCTCTCGCCGTACGCGGCCACAAAGGCCACAAACGAGTTGTACGCCTCGGTATTCCAACGGACATATGGGCTGGGGACCATCGGCCTTCGCTATTTCAACGTGTTTGGCCGCCGGCAGGATCCAAACGGCGCGTACGCTGCCGTGATTCCGCGTTGGGTGGCCAAGTTGCTTGCTGGCGAGGGCATCGAGATCTTCGGCGATGGTGAAACGAGCCGCGATTTCTGCTACATCGCGAACACGGTGCAGGCGAACATTCTGGCGGCCACCGCGCCGGATTCGAACGCGACCTCGCAGGCCTACAATGTCGCGTGTGGCAGCGAGACGTCGTTGAACGAGTTGTTTTACATGATTCGGTCAGGTCTTGCCGCATTTCAGCCATCGGTACTTGGCCTCGAGGCCCAGCATGGCGAAGCGCGGCAGGGCGATATACGCCGTTCACTCGCAGATGTAAGCAAGGCTCGTCGCCTGCTCGGCTATGAGCCGACGCATGCAGTACAGGCGGGCCTCGAAGAAGCATTGAGTTGGTATGCTGCGCACCTCGCGCAGGATGCGGAAGCAGCAGTCGGCCGTTAGCCGTTTCGCAAGAGATTTTGGACTACCTTCGCCCCAACGTGCACCTCCATGGTTGAGCTTTCGAAGCGCCCGAGACTCGTCCTGATCGCCAGCCACGGCGAGTGGGTGGGCCGTTCCGTCGAGAGTGTGCTCGAGTTGAACGGGTTCACCGTTCTGCGGGTCGCTGGTGGCCGTCGCGCGTTGGACCTCGCGCGCCGAGTGAATCCAGATGCCCTGCTGCTCGACGACACGCTGTCAGAAATGGGTGGTGTAGAAGTCTGCCGGGCGCTTCGCGATGACCCGCTCTTCGATCATTCCATTCCGATCTTCGTGACGTCGCCGGCGCCTGCGTCCAACCGGGTGCGACTCGCCGCGTATGAAGCGGGTGCGTGGGATTTCTGCAGCCAGCCGTTGGACATTGAAACGTTGCTGCTCAAGCTGAACACCTACGTACGCGCACGCCGTCGTCTCGAGGATGTGCAGGCGTCGTCACTCATCGATCCCGGCACTGGCCTCTACAGCATGTTCGGGCTTCAGCAGTGGGCCGAGCAATTGGGTGCGCGTGCGAGCCGTAAGCACGAGGCGTTCGCGTGCCTTGCAGTGACGAGCAACACGGTGAGCAGCGGCGGCTCGTCCGGAAAGCCGGCAAGCACAGAACTCACCTACATGGCCGATATCTGTCGTGCGCAGAGCAGGAAGTCGGATATTGTCGGCTATGTGGGCGAAAGCCGGTTCGCCATCCTTGCTCCGGATACCGACGAATCTGGCGCGCGCCAGTTCGTGGATCGGCTCACCCGCGCTGTCACGCGGACGGGCACGGCGGTGGAGCCAGAGGACGTGTTCACCGGACTCCATGCCGGGTACTTCGCGGTGCGCGATTTCAGCACCGCGGGCGTGGACGCGCATGAGGTCGTCCGTCGCGCCAAGGCCGCACTCCAGCACGCCCAAAAGCAGATGGAAGGCAAGCGGACGTCTGGCGCCTTCAGCTTCAGCGAGCTGCCCGTCAGCTGATGCGCCCTGTGTTGCGATAGCGCAACACATTCGTATATTTTGCACGTGAGAGGCCCGCGATCCCCCTCCTGATCGCGGGCCTTCTTATATCCCCCCTCGCATGCGCGCCCTGCGCTTGACAATCGGACGGGGAATACGGAACCTTGGTGCCGCGCATCACCTACTGTTGTTGTTGGGAGCACACAACAACGCTGAGGGCAGTGCGTCACACTTGAACCAGTTTCTCGACGCCGGGCCCCTGATGGCAAAGACAGAGAACAGCTTCCCCCCTCCTTCCTCGTACGGGGACCAAGTCGCGCAGCTTACCGACTCGGCCGTTTCGCTCCGTCGTCCGGAGGGTGAGGCGCCGGTTCCCGATACGACGATGGTTCCAATGGAGGCGCGCGCGTCGATTCGCGTACTTGTGATCGACGACGACCGCATCCTGCGCGAGGGCTGCGCGAGCGTGCTTCAGGTCGAGGGCTACAACGTGGTGACCAGTGGTCGCGGTGACGAGGCGATTGAGCTGTTCCGCCGGTCGCGCTTCGACATTGTGCTGGTTGACCTCTATATGACGCCCGTGCCGGGCATCGAAATCCTCAAGGCAGTTCTCGAGGCACAGCCCAACACCATCGTCATCATGATGACGGGCAATCCCAGCGTTGCGTCGAGCTTGGAAGCAATGCGGATTGGCGCGTGGGACTACCTACCGAAGCCGTTCTCCGGCACGCACCTCCATTTGATGTTTGGCCGCGCGGCTCACGCCGTGTTGACGAATCGCGCACGAACGGAGGCTAGTGCAGAGGCGCTGGTCGCCACGAGCAATAGCGACCAGGTCACGCTTCTGGGGGTGTCTCCCGCGTTCAAGACGGCCGTGGAGCTGGCGCGGAAAGTCGCTGCCACGAATGCGTCGGTGATGCTTGTTGGGGATAGCGGCACCGGCAAGGAGATGTTCGCGCAGTTCATTCACCGGCATAGCCGCCGCGGCAACGAAACGCTGGTACCGATCAATTGCGCGGCCATGCCTGAGCACCTGCTCGAGTCGGAGCTGTTCGGCCATCGCAAGGGCGCGTTCACTGGTGCAGATCGCGACAAGACGGGGCTTCTGGAAGCGGCGCATAAGGGAACGTTCTTCCTGGACGAACTCACGGAGATGGCGCTACCGTTACAGGCCAAGCTGCTTCGTGTGGTGCAAGATGGCGTGGTGCGCCGAGTCGGCAGTGAGCAGCAGGATGCGCTGGTGGACATTCGATTCATTTCGGCCACCAACCGCGACCCGCGTGCGGCCATCCAGAGCAAGCACCTGCGTGAGGACCTGTATTATCGCCTGAACGTCGTGTCCATCTCCCTGCCCCCTTTGCGGCAGCGTGTGGAAGACATTCCTATTCTGGCGAATCATTTTCTCGCGCACTTCTGGAAGCGGCATCACACGCCACGCGACGTACCGCCGACCTTTAGCTCCGAGTCCATGGAGTATCTTCAGGGGCGGACGTGGCGAGGCAACGTCCGTGAGCTCCAGAACGTGGTGGAGCACCTCGTCGTTCTGACGAGCCCCGGAAGCGTCATCAAGGCTGATGATATCCCCGTCCAGCGTCAGGATGACGTCAGCGGCGATCCCACGGTATCGCTCGGCGTGCCCATGCACGACGCCTATCACGTTGCCAAAGACCAGGTTCTGGCGTCGTTCGAGAAGGAGTACGTCACAAGGCTCGTGCAGCGCGCGGCCGGCAACATGTCACGAGCGGCGCGACTTGCGAATGTCGACCGGACCACGTTGTACCGCCTCCTGGAGCGCCACGGATTCCGCAAGGATTCCAACGAGCCGCTTTCGTTGTAGCCCCCGAACTCCCTCTCGCGTTGATTTACCCGGTGCGCGCCGTGGCCGATACTGCCATTGGCACAGGCGGCACGGCGGTTAGTGACCACCCGATATCACAGGCTGGGCGCGTTTGACCTCATCGCATGTCGCTCCCGACATCGTGAGTCCAGCGCTTCAGGACTTGCTGTTTGCCGCGGCAGATCGAGCGGCAGCACAGTTGGCCGGTAGCGACACGGACGGAGAGGCGGAGATCCGGGATCTGTACTCCCCGGTACTCCGGCTCTGTATTGCCGCGGCCGACGCTGAGTTCGACAGCCGGTACGAGGCTGACCGGGTAGCGGCGCAGCGAATGCCGCTGGACTACGTGACCATGCTGCGCCGCTGTGTGGTGACGCTGGCCATGCAGGACAGCACGGGCATGAGCATGCCGGACTTCGCGGCGCTGCTGGCCAGCATAGAGCGCCTGACGGCGCGCCCCGATCCAGTGCAGGCGAATGAATTCACGCGTCACCTCGCGACGCCGGATGCGATCAACGCGGTGATGGAGATTGCGCATGACATGCGCTCGCCGCTCACGTCCATCCTGTTTCTTGTGGAGACACTGCGGCGCGGCCGAAGTGGTCCCGTGACGCCGGTGCAGGAACGTCAGCTGGGCCTCATCTACGGCGCGGCGCTTGGCCTGAACACGCTCTCGTGCGACGTGATCGATGCCATCAAGGGCGGCTCGCGCCTTGTGGACGGGCGTGCCATTCCGTTCTCAGTGGCGGAAGTCATCCTCGGCGTCTGTGATACGGTGCGCCCGATCAGCGAAGAGAAGGGCGTGCCGATCACCTATGTATTACCGGCTGCCGATGGTCGCATTGGGTATCCGGGTGCTGTGAGCCGCGTGCTGCTCAACCTGATGAC
>JBBQHJ010000278.1:0-6596 GCA_038323865.1 Gemmatimonadales bacterium | reverse complement strand
GATCGACACGCCGAGCACACGCATGCCGCAATGTAGCGCGACGATCACCTCCGGCACGGTGCTCATGCCGACGACATCGGCGCCGAACGTGCGGAGCATGCGATACTCCGCGCGCGTCTCGAGATTCGGCCCGGTCACCGCGACGTACACACCTTCGCGCAGCGTGATCTTCTGCTCGGACGCCACCTCGCGCGCCAACGCACGCAACGATGCATCATACGGCGCCGACATATCAGGAAAGCGCGGACCAAGGCGATCGTCGTTCGGACCGATCAGCGGATTGTCGCCGAGCAAGTTGATGTGGTCGGCGATGAGCATGAGATCACCAGCCGCCCACAGCGGATGCATTCCACCACACGCGTTCGAGACGATCAGCGTCGATGCGCCAAGCGCCTGCAACACGCGTACGGGAAACGTCACCTGCTGAAGTGAGTAGCCCTCGTAACGATGGAAGCGGCCCTGCATTGCAATGACCGTCTTTCCAGCGAGCGTTCCGCACAGCAACTGCCCCGCATGACTCTCCACGGTGCTGAGTGGAAAGCCAGGGAGATCACTATACGAGATCGTCGCCTCGACGTGCATCTCGCGCGCGAGACCACCAAGCCCCGTGCCGAGTACGATGGCGACGTCGGCCGTGCGAGAGAAGCGCGCGCGCACGACTTCGGCCGCCGTCTCGATCACCTCGACGGTGTGCAATCCGGCGTGCGTTGCCGGCGCAGCGTACATCGCGGTCGTCATTCCGCGCTTCCATCTCCGCTGAGCTGATACGCCGTCTGCGACATGCGGCTGCTCATGCGCGGGCTGGGCGGCATCTCCAACGCCAGCGCGCTCGACTCCGCCGCTGCCTCCTCCGACGCGATCTCGGCGAGGTTGCGTTCGGCGACCACACGCATTCGCGTGAGCTGCCCACGACGCATACGATCCAGCTCGGCGATGTGTGCCTCGAACACGCGCACTTGGTTGCGCGCCTCGTCGAGCAGGCGATCCGCCTCCGCCTGCGCTTCGCGCATCAACAGCGCACTTTCGCGTTCCGCCGTGTCGCGGATTTCCGCCCGCAGTTGCTGTGCACTCACGAGCGCGTCGTTCAGCGCCTTGTCGCGTTCACGAAATGCACGAAGCTGCTCGTGAAAGCCTTTGGCCTTGGTCTCGAAATCCTGCGATAGCCGTGCGAGGCGCTCCATCTCCTCGGCCACCTGCTCGCGGAATTGCTCGACGCGCTCGGGATCATACCCGCGCAGGGAGCGCCCGAAATCGTACCGGCGTACGTCCAGCGGTGTGAGATGAAAAGTCTCGTCCATTAGGCCGCTCTCGCTCCGAACAGCACGGTTCCAAGGCGCACCAGGGTGGCACCCTCTTCGACCGCGATCTCGTAATCGCCCGACATCCCCATCGACAACTCGGTGGCCGGATGTCCGGCGCGCCGCAACGTCTCAACAACCCCGCGAGCTCCGCTGAACACGCGGCGCAGCGCTTCCTCTTCTGCATCAAAGGGCGCCATGGTCATGACCCCGCGCACCACCAGACCCGGCATCGCACGCAATCGGTCAGCTTCACGCGCACCATCAGCCGGCTCGTAGCCGCCCTTCGTTCCTTCACCCGACACATTCACCTGCATCAACACCTCGACCGGCTTTCCCCTGCTCCTGCCATGCGCGTCAAGTGCATCGGCCAGACGTGCACTATCCATTGAGTGCACCAGCTCGAAGCCATCGATCTGCTTCACCTTGTTTCGCTGCAGATGACCGATCAGGTGCCAGCGGAGGGGCGCTGCCACTTCTGCCATCTTGGACACGGCCTCCTGGATGCGGTTTTCTCCCACGTCCCGAAGTCCCGCCTCCCACGCCGCCATCGGGGCCTCAGCGCCATATGTCTTGGTGACGGCGATGATTCCGACTCGTTGATTGTGCCCTCCCCGTGCTCGAGCCCGCTCGATTCCCTCGATTACGTGGGCGAGCCGGTCTGGCAGGTCCTGAAAAGGCATAACACGAGAATTTACCGAAGGTTGCACCTCACTTCAAGCGAGTCTCGGGTCGCTCTGGAGAGTGCGGAATCGCTCATACGGCCGCACTTCAGGCTCCCAAGCATCATATCCGAAACATCGTCCGGCAGGTGTGCTGAGCGCACTCGCCGCGGAGTCCCTGCCACGGCAGAATCGAGAACCATCACCTTCGTAGGATCACGAACCGACGGGCCTTCCAGGAACAGCACGTCGTCGAGATGCCAGCTTGGACCTACGAGCGCGCGCTGGGTTGCCGGCACCTGAGTCGACACGGCGAGCGGCCGATGACCGCGTCGCGCCCCCTCGGCGATCTGCGTGATTCGCGACATTCCCGGCGTCTCCACGACCCCCGCCCCAGTACGCGCCGCGACATCACGCACGTACCAGTCTGCGCCGAGCAACGGAATCGTCACCGTAGTGACGTCCTGCCGAACGCCTTCCACCTGCTGGAGGTACCAGATCGGATACGTGTCGTTGTCCCCGGCCAGAAACAGTACGGCATTCTGCGGCGCATTTCCGAGCAGCGCCCCTGCGACCAGGCTCGGCGCCGCCGCCTCAATGCCGGCACTCCGGTCGACAACGCGCCAATTCGCGGCGAGTGGAATGAGCGCCGGCGCTACGGCCACCCAGGCCGGCAAGCGCCTCGCGCGAGCAATCGCCAAGGCGCCGTACCCCGTACATAACCCCCACGCCCAGAATCCGAGCACAAAGAAATAGTCGCGCTCACGCGCCTCGTGATCATTCACGCCGGCAATTCCATATCCGATTGACACGCCGGCTTTCATGTTCAAAATCGCCACGATGCCGAACGTGCCGCACACCATCAACACCAGCAGTGCCCCGGCGAGCCGCCGTGAATCGCGGCGGAGCGCATACCATCCGTACACGCCGAACAGCAGGAAGACGAGCAGCGCCACGATGCGTGCTGGGCTCGTGAACACGCCATTCCCCCATCCCATTCCCGCCTGCCAATCTGCGTACTGACCGATACTCGCGAGTTGAAGCCATATGGGCGCACGACGCGGCCAAAGCCCTGCCACGTCGTATTGACGACGCGCAATCACGTCTGCCAGCGTGCTGAACGTCGAGGGATTTCCCTGATTGAGCGGCGGCCCCTGTTGCGCGCGCACGAGCATCACCAGCAACGCACTCACACCGAGCGCGGTGAGAGCGAACGCCCCGAGCGCTTCGCGTGCGTCTGATGATTCTCGTCCGCCAACGGCGGCCGACAACGTCACGATTGCGCCGATCAATGTGATCGGCGCAGACATGCGTCCGATTCCAGCGGCCATCAGCGCAGCACCAATGAGCAGCGCCGTACTGCGATGATTCCAATCGCCATTCGCATCGCGCGCGGCCAGGAACAACGCGGCGGGCACCCCGATCATCGCACTCAGGTGAACGGCAGGAATCAGCGCAATCAGGTAGGCGACGATGAGAATCCACGCCGGGCGTCTTTCATTCGTGGCGACCGACGTGCGATATGCGGCCCCCAGCAAGAGCACCACGTGCGTCAACGCGATCGCATAGACCTCCGTCTCGGTCGCATTCGCCCACGCACTCAACATCAATCCCGCACAGAGTGCTCCTGCCAGCGCGCCGAATGCGCCCTCGGCCCGGGCGCGTGTCGCATGGGCAATCACGTATGCGCTCACGCCACCCGCGACTGCGGTCGCCACCGCCGAGAGCAAGTTCATCGCGCGCGCGACACCGATGATGTTGCCCAGGGCCAGCGTCCACACCCGCCCGATCATTACATAGACCGGTGTGCCCGGCGGATGTGGAATGCCGAAGACGTGCGCGGCGGTGATGAATTCGCCGGCGTCCCAGAACGTGACGCCCGGCGCGAGCGTGAGTACGTATACCGCGAGCAGCGCAATCCCAGCTGCCCACGCGACGCCACGCGGGGTCAGGCCGTCGCTCCAGCCGGCACAATGGCCTCACGCGTTGGCGCTCGGCCCGCCAGCACACCACGCACTTCGAGCGGTGAAAGGTCGCGCCACAGCCGCCCTCGCTCCGCGATGGAAACGGTTGCTCGCTCTTCACTCACCACGAGCACGAGCGCGTCGGTCTCTTCGCTCAACCCCAGCGCGGCGCGATGACGGGTGCCTAGCGATCGATCGGCCATTACTGATTGCGAGAGAGGAAGAATGCAGCCCGCGGCAATGATACTGTCGCCACGAATGATGGCGGCTCCGTCGTGCAGTGGCGAGTACGGCGTGAAGATCGTGCTTATCAGGTCGGCCGAGACCTTTGCATCGAGCGTCGATCCCGACTCCGCATAGGCATCGAGCGACACCTCGCGTTCGATCGCGATAATGGCCCCGATACTCGAGCGGCTGAGTCGTTCGACGGCATCAAAAAGTTCTTCCGTGATCTCGCGACCCTCCATGCCGAGAAACAGACGGCCGATGCGCGCTTCACCAAGATGCGCAAGCGCAGACCGCAGTTCAGGGGCAAACACGACGAGCAACGCGAGAGCACCGTACTGAAAGACGAAACCAAGGAGGTATTCGAGCATCTCGAACTTGAACAGCCACGAGAGTGCATAGACGATGAGCAGCATGCCAAGCCCGACAACCACGCGCAGTGTACGCGTGCCGTGGAAGAGCAGCATCACGCGATACGCCGCATACGCCACGACGAGTATCTCGATCACGTCGCGCCAGCCCGGATGCAGCAGGCGCAGGCCGTCGAGCCCTAACATGGTGACATTCCGCGCGAAGTCGAGGAATCTGCATTGTCTCTTCCCGCGGCATGAATGGCTGCAGCAACGTCAAGCGCCTCGCGAGTTGCGGCAACGTCGTGCACACGGAAAACCCGCGCGCCACGATCGTAGGCCGACACGGCCGCGCCAATGCTTCCGAACACACGCTCGTTCGCGACTGAACGTCCCGTGAGGTCACCGATGAATCGTTTGCGCGACACCCCCACCACAATCGGTAATTCCCACTGGGTCATCTCATGCAGGCACCCGAGCATCCGCAGCGAGTGTTCGCTCCGCTTGCTGAATCCAATGCCCGGATCCACTGCAAGGCACTCACGTGCGACACCCGCAGCGAGCGCTGCGTCCACGCATGCGCGAAGCTCAGCGAGAATTTCGCCCACTGCATCGCCCGCGTACTCCGCTCGAGCATACGTCGCCATGTCGGTCACGTCGCCGCGAGAATGCATGAGAATTACACCCGCCCCTGACTCCACGCACACCGCCGCCATCAACGCATCGAGCCGAAACCCGGACACGTCGTTCACGATGTGCGCGCCAGCCTTTATCGCCTCGCGCGCCACGTCACTCTTCACCGTATCCACCGAGATGACGACATCCGGTAGCTCCTCCGCCACCAGTGCGATCACCGGCACCACGCGGTTCACTTCGTCCAACGCATGCACCGGCGTTGCGCCTTGCGGCCGAGTGGACTCACCACCGATATCGATGATGTCCGCGCCCTCCTTGGCGAGCGTTCGCGCGTGACGCACCGCGTTTTCGACGGAGTAGTACAGTCCGCCGTCGCTGAAGCTGTCGGGGGTGACGTTCACAACGCCCATGATGAGCGGCTTGTCGAGCGACAATGTCCTTCCGCGGAGCTGCCAGGCCATTCGCAAAGATAACGCTTCCCGCTGATCGCTGATCGCTGACCGCTGACCGCTGACCGCTGACCGCTGACCGCTAACCGCTAACCGCTAAACGCTAAACCAGCACGGCACACCGAAGCGAGTTCGGTGTGCCGTAGCGGTCAGCGGGAAGCGGGAAGCGGGAAGCGGGAAGCGGGAAGCGGGAAGCGGAGTGCGGAGTGCGATCAGGCCGGACTCGGCTCCGGCCCACCTAACAACGGCTTCCGCCGCGGCTCGGTCACCGGCGCTGCAGCCGGCGTCGGGAACATGGGCACCTTAGGCGCCCCACTCTGCCGAGGGGGGAGCGCTTCACCTCGGACGATCATCTTGATGTCTTCCGACGTCAGCGTCTCTCGCTCCAGCAGCGCACTGGCAAGCGTGTGCAGCAAATCCATGTTCAGGCCAATCACTTCCTTGGCCCGATCATACGCCTTCGTGATGACGCGCTTCACCTCGGCGTCCACAAGTTGGGCGGTCTGCTCGCTCACCTCGCGACGATGCTGAATCTCACGACCAAGGAAGAGCTCCTGCTCGTTGTCGCCAACGAGGATTGGACCGATCGCATCAGACAGTCCCCACTGCGTGACGTAGCGACGCGCAATGCTCGTGGCCTTCTGAATGTCGCTCGACGCACCAGTCGTCACGCGATCGTGGCCGAACACCAACTCCTCGGCGGTGCGGCCACCGTATGTCATCACGAGTGCCGCCTCGAGCTGCTGGCGCGTGATGGACACGCGATCGTCTTCCGGCAGCGTGAAGGCAAGACCAAGCGCACGGCCGCGCGGTACGATCGTAACCTTATGCAGCGGATCGTTGCCCTCGACCTTGATGGCGCAGAGCGCATGTCCCGCCTCATGGTACGCGGTGAGACGACGCTCCTCTTCCTTCATCACCATGCTCTTGCGCTCAGCGCCGAGCATGACCTTGTCCTTCGCCTCTTCGAGGTCGTCCATGTAGATCTTGTCGTGACCACGGCGCACCGCGA
>JBBQHJ010000277.1:0-6598 GCA_038323865.1 Gemmatimonadales bacterium | reverse complement strand
AGTATCGATAGCGGCGCGGGTACCGCGACCACAGCGTAAGCCGCCGGTGGCCGCGCGTTTGCTCAAAACTGTTGACTAACGCGCGCGCGACCGCGCCTTTTGCCCACGTCATTGGACTATCGACTACGGCTCCGGCATTGTCGCGATACGTCCTGGCATCGCGCGCGTAAGCCTCCTCGATCTCGTCCACTGCATGCTTTCGGGACGCCACGGATCCGCTCGCAATGGCAGCACGCGCTACAATATCTCCGCCGCACGTGAGCATGAGTTCCGTCGCCGCGCCATCCGCGTACCGTATCTCGATCCGGAAAAGATGACGCAAGGCAATGCCGTTCGTGGAGAGGATATCCACGATTCGCGCCGCATATAGAACCGTTTGTTCGCTATGCGTATGATGACGCGCGCAACGCCATCGCGGCCGACCACTCTCGCGAACCACCGGCAATGAGCGCAGCGCGATCCACGGCTCCTCGACCGAGATGAGAGACGCATCGGCCAGCACCTCCACAAATGGAACGCCTATCCGAGCGAGGGCAGCTTCCTTGAGCACCGAGACCTTGTTGGTTGCGCGGATTTCGATGGCGCCAATGTCCCGGCCACGACGTCGCAGCACGATGTCCGGAACACGGCCGCCCCGCTCATCGCTGATCCGGTGCTCGACGAGAACCTCGTCCCAGCACGCGATCCACTCGCGCTTTTCACGCATTTCGCAGTCGGGCGTGGCGCAGGCCTCTTCGACGGTTAGCGTGCTCTGCTCGTCGCAGCATCGCAACGCATCGGCGATGTGCAGCTTGAGGTTGAAGTGCAGCGCGGACTCACCCGCTGCAAGGCGGCAGGTTGATGTCGAAAGGTGCGCGGCGTGATACCGTACGACGGTTCCCAGATGCGGACGGACTTCTTCGCCGCACCCGGGACAGGCAACACGCGGTCGCATTCGCGTTGGGAGAGCTGCAAACGCCCTGACGTGCTTGACCACGCCGTCATGAAGAACCCATTCCAGCATGGGCCTATAGGTTGAATCGAGCGGTTACACTGCGTCCG
This sequence comes from Gemmatimonadales bacterium, assembly GCA_038323865.1. Lineage (GTDB taxonomy): Bacteria > Gemmatimonadota > Gemmatimonadetes > Gemmatimonadales > Gemmatimonadaceae > AG11. The sequence continues at coordinate 5,557 of JBBQHJ010000277.1, read as the reverse complement.
ACAACGAACTAAACGTAAAGTCCTTCACCTTCACCGCCGGCATATACACCGCCCCGCCCGCCCCAAGGTTCTCCGACGTATTCACCCGAATCGCCGGTCCAATCATCTCCAGATTGTTCAGGAAGAAAATCGGCGACTCGTTAATCCGGAAATTCTTGATCGGATGGCTCACCTTCCCATTCTCAATCAAGTACGTCCCATCGCGAGTCAAAGCAGTGTAGAGCAAAGTCCGCGGATCCACCGGCCGGATATACCAGAACCGCGTCACGAGAATCCCACGCTCCGTCGACTTGATCATCTCCGCTGTCGTCGACGTTCCGCCGAGCATTCTTAGCGAGCGCCCACCACCGAAGCCGCCACCACCCGAGCGCGTTGGCTTCACGCCTTTCTTCTGCGCCCAGTAGCGATCGTAGTTCAGGTTCTTGACGATACCGTTCTCGATCCACACCACCTTCTCGAGCGGTAGTCCATCCTGATCATATCCGCCGCTAGTCGAAGGCGAGTCATCAGGATCAGTCAGCAGCGTCACGCGTTCGTCAACGACCTTCTGTCCAAGCTTGTTGCCGCCGTCCTTCACGCTGAAGAAGCTGCGACCTTCATCCGCACCACGCGCCTGCATCGCACCGGTGATGAACTGAATGAGATTGCCCGCCGCCGTGCTCTCCAGAATAGTGGTGTAACGACCCGGCTCGATTGCGACTGGATTCCTGCTCGTATTCGCTTTGTCAGCCGCTATGCTTGCGACGCGAGCGGCGTCGATGTCGGCGAAGGTGTCGCCGTCAGAGCACGCCCAGCCCGAACCAGTTCCATCCGTCGTGCGAACGGTTGCGGTCATCGTCACGACTGACGACGAGTCGTACGCGAAGAGGCCCTTGCTGTTAGCGAGCGCAGTTGCACCTGCGCGACACTCAATGAAGCCCGTCGCGATCAGCCCCTTCGCACGCGCCGCATCGGCGACAAGCTTCGCGGCCTTCGCGCGCTCCGCCGGCGTCGGAAGCGAAATGGCTCGTGCCTTCGGCGACGGAAATTCCTGCATCCCCAGCTCAGGCATCCGCTCAGGATTCGGCGGCACCAGCTTCGCCGCCTCCGTCGCATTCTTCGCGGCTTCGGCGAGTGATGCTTCGTCGATCCTGTTCGTGCTCACGCTCGCACTCTTGTTGCCGATGTGCGCGGTGATGGTGACGGTGACGTCGCGGTTCTCACCGCTCGTCGTCACTTGATTGAGTGCGAACCGCGTATCTGCACGAGCAGAAGAATTAATCGTCACCCGCGTTTCCTCAGCGGGAGAATTCTTCAGCGCACGCTGCGCGATCTCCTGCGCCTGATCGCGGCTCAGAATGTCGACGGGAGCGAAAAGTGTATTTGGCATGTTACGCTCTCCGTCCGGTGTTGATGATGTTGACCTGGCTGAACAGCGCAGGCGGGCATCCGTGACTCACTGAGTTACTCTGGCCGGGCTGTCCCTTTGCATCGCCGAAGGCACCACCGAGGTGCCAGCTGCGCGGGCCACCAATGGTCTTCATGCTGCCCCAGAACAGCGGCGTCTTGAACTGATACGCGACGTCCTTGAGCATGCCGACGATCTTGCCGCCCTTCACCTCATAGAACACCTGCCCCGCGAACTGGCCGTTGTAACGCTGCTGATCAATGGAGAATGATCCGTCGCCAACGATCGCGATGCCCTTGTCCATCTGGCTGATCATGTCCTCCCAGGTGTAATCGTTCTTGCCGGGAGCAATGTTGACGTTCGGCATGCGCTGAAATTGCACGTCGCTCCAACTCTGCGCATAGCTGCATCCGTAACTGCGCACAGGCTTGCCAACCTTCTTGTAGTAGTCGGCCATCATCGTCGCCTGCTCGCGCGTGGTCTGGTAATCCACGAACACGCCGTTCTTGATGATGTCGAACTTCACCGGCTTCACACCTTCATCATCCCACATCACTCGGCCCAGGCTGCCTTCCTGATCGCGGTCGCCGTAGACGTTCATGATGTCGCTACCGAATTTCAGCTTGCCGAGCACCTTGTCCGGCGGTGCGACGAAGCTGGTGCCGGCGTAGTTGGCCTCGAAGCCGAGCGCGCGATCGAGTTCCGTGGGATGCGCGATGGTCTCGTGCACGGTCAGCCACAGGTTGCTCGGATGGAGCAACAGGTCGTAACGGCCCGGCTCCACTGGCTTCGCCGTCAGCTTCTGCACGGCCTCTTCGGCCCACTTGGTCGCATTGCCGCCGAGGTCCGCTTCGGTGACGTGTTCGTAGCCGCGACCCATCGGTGCGACGTCATTGCTCTGGCGGCTCTGGAAATCTCCGTCGCCAACAGCGGTGATCGACATGCTCGGCTGCGTGCGATACACGGTCTGCACGATGTACGAGCCGTCGGAGGTCATCAGCGTCTTCTCCTCGCGGAGGAAGAACATGCTCGACTGCACCTGCCGCACGCCCTTCACCTTGAGCGCATTCTCATTTGCCGCAAGCAACAGCGCGACTTTCTCCGGAATGGAGACATTGAATGGATCGACCTTGATTGGCGTCTTCCATTCGCCGATCTGATTGCCGGGCGTTGGCGCGAGGACGACAGGCTTGAGCTGGCTGATGCGATTGGCCTTCGCCTGTTCAAGCGCGCTGCGCGTCACATTGGCAATAGCGTCTTTCGTCAGGTTGCTCGTGGCCGCGAAGCCCCACGAACCGTCGACGAGTGTGCGCACGCCGAGTCCGAAGGTGTCCTGGTCACCGACGCCGGTGACGATCTTGTCACGTGTGCCGACGTTTTGTTGTCTGCGCGCGCTCACGCGGACGTCAGCGTACGAGGCGCCGCCGGACTTGGCGGTATCGAGGGCGACTTGCATGAGCGCCTTGATGGCGGGGTCGCCGGCGCTTGGGAGGCTGGTTGCGAAGGCATCGCTTGCGCGGAGGATCTTGCTTCCGACGGCGACCGTGGCGGCGGCAGCGGCGGAGGTTTTCAGGAAGTCGCGACGTGATCTTGTCACAGGCTGCGTTTCGCTGAGGTGATGGGGGATAGTCCTTCCGAATATACGAGCTTGAGCGGGGGTTCGTTCGAAGCAGTGACGGGGAAATGACGACTCTGTCCTACCTTGGTCCGGCTATCCAAACAACTGCCTACACAGACACGGCGGAACAACAGCAGGACAAACCGGATGAAAACCCATGAAGGACGGGAAATACGTAGAACTGACTGAGAAAATCATTGGGTGCTTCTATGTGGCCTACTCGGAATTGGGCCACGGGTACAGTGAGTCCGTATATGCGTCTGCCCTCGCCATTCTCTTCCGGCAGGCTGGCTTGGCGGCGCGGCGCGAACATGTGGTGGACGTGCTGTTTCAGGGCGAGCGGGTTGGCTTCTATCGCCTCGATTTTCTGGTCGAGGACAAGGTGATCGTTGAGCTCAAGGCGGGGAATGAACTCAAGGAGGGCGGCCGCGCCCAACTACTCAGCTACCTGCGCAGTTCAAAAAAAGAGGTCGGCCTATTGCTGCATTTTGGCCCCGACCCGGTTGTGAAACGGGTTGTCATGCAGTCACGCAGTTCCGCAGTTCCCGTCCGGAGTGTCCGCTGTTGTTCCGCCGTGTCTGTGTCAGCGCGGATCTGTGTAATCCGATCCTTGATTACATGCTGGTCGACCTCCGGCGTGTGCAGATCGCTCAGCACGATGTACGAATTCAACAGGAGATAGTACCCGCGAGGAGAATAGCCGGCCTGCACCATGAGCTTGGCACCCTTGTAGTCGCACAGCGCCTCTCGAGCGACGCCCTGGCTCGCGCCAAACCAGCGCCAATTCCACTTGGCAATGGAGTTCACGTCGAGCCCAACGTTGGCCTTCACAAGGCTATCGATGCGGTTCGGGACCTGGTCGTCGTCCTGATGCCCCATTTCGTGGGCAACTGAATTCACAGACACTGCGGATATCTCACAGACACTGCGGACTAAAGATCGGTATTCCGGTGTGTGGGTGTCCAATCCGGAGTGTCTGTGCATTCGGTTTGGGAACGGCGTGAAGTGCAGATTCCTCGACTTCGCTCGGAATGACACCGATATTCAAGCACCAACACTGCTCGAGGGAGCACTCATGAAGGGTCGTATTCTTGCCGCACTGCTCGTTGCCACCACGCTTCAGGCACAGTTGCCCGAGCGCGCGGTGCGACGTGACATCCCTATGACGAACGCAATCCGGAAGGCATTCGCTGCGGGCACGCGCGATTCATCCGGGCGTCCTACGTCGAAGTACGCGCAGCTGCGCACCGACTACACCATTCACGCGCGGCTCGATCCGTCGACATCGCGGATCTCGGGACGCGAGACGATCGTCGTCCAGAACAACACGGCCGATTCGCTGACGTCGATCGTCATGCGGCTCGACATGAATCTCTTTCGCTTCCAGAGCCCGCACGCGGCCACGTGGGTTCCCGCCGAGGAGACGGGCGGATTCGATATCACCAAGCTCACGGTGAATGGGCAGCCGGTGAACATGAATCCGCCGGCGTCGCAGGGACGCGGTGGCGGTGCTGCTGCGCCGAGGACGTCGCCTGAGATGCGGTTGGGTGCGTTTTCGGCGACGCGTGGCGTCATTCAACTCGTGAATGCCATTCCGGCAAAGGGCAACGCCACCCTCGAGATCGAGTGGAGTCACAAGGTGCCTGGCGGACCTGGGCAAGCGCATCGCATGACGCAACGCTGGGCCGACACGCTTTATCAACCCACGCAATGGTTCCCGCGCGTCGCCGTGTACGACGACCTGCGCGGCTGGGATCCCGAGTTCTACCTCGGCCCCTCGGAGTTCTACAACAACTTCGGCAAGTTCGACGTGAGCATCGACGTCCCCGCCGGCTGGATCGTGGGCGGCACGGGCGTGTTGCAGAATCCGCAGGAAGTGTTGACGTCCACCGCTCGTGAGCGCCTCACGCACGTGCTCGCATCGGATGCGAATACGATGATCGTTGCGCCGAGTGAAGTTGGTCCCGGACAAGCGACGGCCGCCGGTGATCGTCTCACCTGGCACTTTGTCGCCGACACCGTGAATGATTTCGCGTGGGTTACAGCGAAGAAGCTGGTGTGGGAAGCAACGCGCGCGACAATTCCGACGAAGGGCGCCGTGCCGGTGAACATGTACTACCAGCCCGGCAACGCTGCCGCTTACGCGAATGCGGGTCCGCTCGCGCGGCATGCGCTCGAGTTCTACTCCAAGCTCTGGTTCCCGTATTCGTTCCCCCAGCTCACGCTGCAGGATGGACCGAGCGCCGGCATGGAATACCCGATGGTGATCAATTCCAATCAGGGCGCGGCGGATCACGAGACGTTCCATCAGTGGGCGCCAATGACGGTGAGCAACAACGAGACGTGGTACGGCTGGATGGACGAGGGGTTCAATCAGTATGCGAACAGCCTCTCGGGCGCGGATCGCAACCACACGCCGCCAAATCTCGATGGGCGCGGGCAGTCGTACGGTCGCACGAGTGGCGATGAATCCGAACCGCCGATGATGTGGAACGCGAACTATGCGGGCCCGGGCTTCTACGGCTTCACCACCTACAGCAAGACGCCGCTGA
>JBBQHJ010000276.1:0-6599 GCA_038323865.1 Gemmatimonadales bacterium | reverse complement strand
CCTGGACAATTTGCGCGACCTGCTGGAAAAGCCGCGGCGCAGCGCGCCCGGTTCCACCCTGAAGCAGGAAGCCGCCGGCCACCATCGGCAGGAGCAGGAGCGACGCGACTGCCGCTGTACGGGGACGAAGCATTCGAACGACCTCATCAGAGGGCACCAACCCGCGGGTGCGGGCCGGTCGTGCTTGAAATGTACTAAATCGGGGCGCCACTGTCGCGGCACCCCGGTCACAATGACTACGGCCGGGACACGGCCGTCAGTTTCCAGATTCCGTTGATCATGTCGGAGGCATAGACCGAGCCGCCCTGGTATTGGACGCCCCAGATGTACGCTTGGTTGCCTTGTCCCACCAATCCGATGCCCAATTCGCGCCCCATTTTACGAAGATCGCACAACTGGACGAGGCTATTGGCCAGCAAACCCTTCTGGACATCAACGCATCCTCCCAGGTCGCCCCGGACGTCCAGGGCGCGCACGCCTCCATTGTAGTAGGCCGCGTAGAGGATCCCGTTCGCCTCGTCCACCGAGAAATTGTGCGTTCCGGCGCCCGAAACCGTGTAGAACCCGACCTCCTTCGGCGCCGCCATGTTGCTCACGTCGACGACATGAATGTCGCCAACCGCGGACGTTCCGATACTGCCCGGCCCCTCTTCGCCAATGAAGGCGTACTTCTTGTTGCCGGTGACCGGATCCTTGAGCCACCAGATGTTGTGGACTTCGCCATTGATCGTCTTCAGGCGGCCAATTTCCTTCGGCGCTGACGGCGTGCCACCAAGCGTTCCACCACCAATGTCCCAGATCGCGACGCCGTCATTCCAAAGTCCAAGAAACAAGATGCCGTCTCGTACAAAGGTGTCGTGCACATACGGCGTTCCGATGAACTGCTGAAAGACCTGCGTCGGATTTGCGGGATTGCTCAGATCCACGATCACGAGCTGTGACGTGACGCCGCTGCCCGGATCAATGGAGAGAAAGCCGTACAACTTTCCATTCACCCGGCCGATCTCCGCCGTGTGCACGCCGAGAATGGTGCTGTTGCTCGAGAAACGCGATACCAACACCGGCTTGCGTGGATTGGCCAAGCTGTAGATGACGATAGAACCGTTGCCCTGCTCCGTGGCCACGATGAGCAAGGATCCGTCATCGCTCACGGCGATGTCGCCGAGCGTGCGGGCCTGATCGATGTGTACGGAATCAACGAGTGCTGGAACGTTCCCGGAGACATCCCAGATGAAGAACTCTCCCTGTGCAGCGGACGAGTTGCTCCACGTGGTTGTGTATCCGGTGGTGCCACGGACAGAGATCTCGCCGGTATATCGCCCGTTGGTCGCCGTGAGTGGCTTGAAGTCTCCGCGACCGAGTACGGTCATGGTGACCGGGTTGCTACTGGTCACCGGTGGCCCGCTACCGGTGGGCTCGGAACCGGCGCAGGCGATGAGGCCGACCGCGATGAAAAGGACAGATCGTTGACGCATCAGAAGAGATTGGAGAGGCGGGAGTCAGTATTAAGGCACCGCAACCGCGTAACGCCCCATGCGGTCGTGTGCGGCGCCGAGTCGAAGGCGCAGACCGGCGGTGAACATCCAGAACTGCGACGTGCCGTACAGGCGAGCGGGAGTAAAGACGGCCAGCGGCTGCGTGGCGGAGGCACCGAGGTGTGCGACCTCCACAAACGGGAACCCTGAGAATACGGACGCCGTCACCGGCGGCGCTGTGACATGCATCGTCACCACGCGCCAACGCGTGATGCCATTGATGCTCAGGTCCGTTGCCGGCAGCGGCGTGTGGAAGGGGTCGGCAGTGCGATCCTCCTCGGGACGCTCCGTCTGTTCGAGGCGAAGGGCCAACTTGGCACCACCCAATTCGACCGAACCTTCGGCGAGCGCCGACTGATAGGAGAAGACGTCTTGTGCACGTGCCCGATCACGATCTCTTGTTCGTGCCCATTCCAGCAAAACGTAGCGCCGGTTGTCGCCGGAAACCGCGCGGGCCGAGACATCGACTTTGCGCTGATCGAGACCGGCCCCCGAAAGCTCTTCGGGTGATTTCACGCGAGCCACGCTGCCCTGTACTTCTGCGCCCGCGAATGGAAGCCACGTGCCGCGCGCCGACCACGAGTCGCCCAGTCGCGATGCAGTCGGCAACGACGACGGTCCCGTCGGCTCATCACCGTTGAACGACGTCACCTCACCCATGAACGCGCCGGCGCGCATGGCGACGGTGGCGACTCCGCGCTCGAGGATCTGCGCCAGGTGATGATTGATGGGATACTTCACCAGCGGGCGCATCATGGGATCATCGGTTCCGAACGCCGCGAATCCGCGGCCGACTGAAAGCGAATAACGAAGCGGCCCCGTTGCACCCAGGGCCGACGCAACGGCCTCGTGCAGGTATGTGTGTGGATGCCGTCGGTCGACGTAACCCTCGCCAAGCGCTCCCGTGTTGAGCTCACCCTTTTTCATGGTGAGCCCTTCGAGATTGAGCGTGCCGTCGAAAGAGAAATGTGCGCCATAGGTGGCACGCGCCATCAGCATCGCTTGGGTCAGGGCGCCTTCGGTGCGCGTGATTCCTTCTGCCGAGGGCTGCGCGCGCGTCACGAGTGGAATCGCCTGCGCCATCAGATGCAGCGTTGCGCCCGACGTGCTGTCCATGCGCATGCCCGCCATGTTGTGCCCCTCGTGCTGCGCGAATACGCGCGGTGCGAGGCACAACAGGAGGCACAACAGCGAAAGCACGGTGAACCAGAAAGGGCGCATTGTCATAACTTAGTTGATACACCACTCCACCCGATTCGCTCTCCACCACAATGCGTTTCCCCAGCCGTACCGAACTGTCTGCGATGTCGCGCCTGGCACTGCCGATGGTGGTGGCTCAAGTGGGACTCGTTGCCATGGGCGTGGTCGATACGCTCATGGTGGGACGCGTGTCTGCCCTTGCACTCGCCTCCGTGGCGCTGGGCAACCTGTATTTCTTTACGCTGATCGTACCATCACAGGGCACGCTGATGGTGCTCGACCCGGTCGTGGCGCAAGCCGTCGGCGCGCACGATCATGAAGCCGTTGCGCGTGGCGTGCAGCGCGGAATGATCCTTGTCGTCCTGCTCGGCGTTATTGCGAGTCTTGCACTGTTGCCCGTACGGCCAATGCTGCACCTGATGCATCAGGCGCCGGAGACGATTCCGCTGGCCACGTCATATGTGCTCATCTCCATTCCCGGCGTCTTTCCGTATCTCGGTTTCGTTGTCCTTCGCCAGAGTCTCCAGGCCGTGGGACATGTCCGTGAGCTGATCGTGGTGATTGTTGCGGCGAACATCGCCAATGCGATTCTCAACTGGGTGTTCGTGTACGGACATCTCGGCAGCCCCGCGCTTGGCGCAGTGGGCTCGGCATGGGCCACACTCGTGAGCCGGTGGTTGATGTTCGTGGCGTTGGTCGTATTCGGCTGGCCCGCCCTTCGCAATTCGCTGCGCCCAATCCGGCGCGCGTCGTTTCATCTCGCACCGCTGGGGGCGATGCTACATCTCGGTATCCCGATCGGACTTCAGCAGTTCCTCGAGTTCGCCGTGTTCGGTGCAATCGGCGCGCTGATGGGTGTGTTGGGCACGAACGAGATGGCGGCACATCAAATCGCGATCAATCTCGCGAGCCTCACGTTCATGGTTCCGGTTGGCGTTGGCGCGGCCGCGGCGGTGCGGGTCGGGCGCGCTGCCGGCGCTCGTGACAGCCATGCGGCGCGTGAGTCGGCCGCGGCGGCGGTGGTGTGCGGTGTTGGGTTCATGGCCGTCATGGGCGCGATTCTTCTCATGGCCCCGCATCTGATTGCGAAGCTGTACACAAATGAGCGCGCCGTGATCGCACTGGCTGCGGTGTTGATTCCCATTGCCGGTGTCTTCCAGATCTTTGATGGCGTGCAGGCAGTCTGCGCTGGCGTGTTGCGCGGCCTGGGAGATACTCGCGTTCCGTTTGTGATCAACCTGGCTGGATTCTGGGTGGCCGGCTTTCCGGTGAGTGTGTATCTCGGCTTCTATACGCCGTTGCGCGCTGTTGGCCTCTGGTGGGGATTCGTGGCCGGCCTGGGTGTCGTTGCAGCATTGTTGCTTCTCCGGATGCAACGGCTGCTGCGCGGCGAGATCAAACGCACCACTATTGAGGCTGATGTTCTGCACTATGCGACAGATCCCTGACCGCTGACCGCTGACCGCTGACCGCCATGAACAGAACTACGCGGAAACGGATTTGGATGGATTGCACTGAAACGACCGGATCACGAAATGGGGAAAATCAAAAAGGCTTCTGTTTCCGATCCGGCAGTATCCGTCAAATCCGTTACTATCCGCTCCAGCGTCGTTCTGTTTTTCTGATCCCGTCTCGAGCCGCCGACTGCATGATGCGAAAGTTTCTTGTGACTGCACTGCTCGCCGTTGGCTGCGCGGGCGGTGCTCCGAACTCGACCGCCACTCCGTCTTCCGACGATTCACACGCTCGACTTCCAACAGGCGCACGCCTCGATCCGGCGGGTGAGTTACATCCGATAGGACAGATGCCTCTCGCGATGATCGAATCACCAGAGGGCGATCGCGTCGTGATGCTGTTGAACGGATGGCGCGAAGAAGGCATTCAGGTTGTCGATCGTGCGAGCGGCAAGGTGACGCAGACCATCACGTTGCCAGCGGCGTTTCTCGGCTTGGCATTTTCGCGCGACGGACGACGCCTCTACGCGTCTGGTGGAAATACCGACAACATCTATGTGTTCGATTGGAAGAGTGGCTCAGCAACGCTTGCGGATAGCATTGTCCTTCAGGCGCGTGCCACGCCGAGGGCGAATGGCGTGCGCTATCCCGGCGGCATCGCTGCGTCGCGCGATGGACGCATGCTGTATGTCACCGAAAATCTTGCTGACTCATTGGCGGTAGTGGATTTGAGTGCGGGCCGCGTTGTGCAGCGTATCGCCACCGGCCGTTTCCCGTATGCGATCGCCGAGACGCCGGACGGCAAGGTGTACGTCACGAATTGGGGCGACAATCATCTGAGCGTGTTCAGTCGCGATGCGAGCGGACGCCTCGCTCGCGCGGCGGATGTCATGGCGGGCCGTCATCCGTCGGCCATCGTGGCGAATGCGCGTGGCAATCGATTGTTCGTCACGCTCGCGAGTGTCGACAAGATCGTGTCGATCGATCCCGCGCGGGGACGTGTGATCGGCGAGTTGCTCGATCACCCTCCGGCTGGTCCACGCGAGGGCAGCACGCCGAATGCGCTCACGCTCTCGCCAGATGACAAGCGCTTGTATGTCGCGGAGGGCGACGCGAATGCAATCGCCGTATTCGATCTTACGGCATCGACGAGCGGTATCTCCGACGCAATCGGCGACGACCGTCTGCTCGGACGTATTCCGACGGGTTGGTATCCGAGCGCGGTGCTGGTTCACGGCGACGAGTTGGTTGTTGCGAGTGCGAAGGGCCGCGGCACGCGTGCGAATCGTGACGGGCCAAGTCCCGCAACGGCCCGCGACAAAGTGCAGCTGCCCGGCCGGAACACAACGCTCGCGCAACTCGCGGGCGGATTCATGAACGTTCCGCTCGCACGTGTCGACGGCGGGGTGCTCCAGCCATACACTGCCCGCGTGGAGCGCGCGAACGGATGGACCGGCACACGCATGATGGCGCAACGGTATCCACCGATCGAGCACGTGATCTACGTCATCAAGGAGAACCGTACGTACGACCAGATGCTTGGCGACATGTCAGCGGCCGATGGTGATTCCACGCTTACGCTCTTCGGCCGTGACGTCACGCCGAATCATCATGCACTCGCGGAGCGGTTCGGCATTTTCGATCGGTTCTTCGTGAATGCAGAGGTGAGCGCCGATGGTCACAACTGGTCGACCGCGGCGTACGCGACGGACTACGTCGAGAAGACGGTGCAGTTGAACTATTCGCAGCGCGGGCGGTCCTACGACTACGAGGGAACTCGTTCTGTGGGTGGCAAGACGGTCATCGACGACGATGATGTGAACGCGCCCGCGCAGGGATACTTATGGGATCTCGCAAATCGCAAAGGACTCACGTTCCGCAATTACGGCGAGTTCGTGGTGCCCGAAAAAACGGATCCGGATGACGTGCTTCCGGCGGGCTATCGCGGCAACAAACCATTTCTCGCGGCGCACACCAACACGGCGTTTCCCGGATTCTCGAATGCCATTCCGGACCAGCGTCGCGCCGACATCTGGATTGCGGAGCTTGGCGAGTTCACGAAGCGTGGTGTGATGCCAGCGTTCGAGATCATTCGCCTTCCGAACGATCATACTTCGGGTGCGGCCGCCGGTGCGGCGACGCCGCGAGCCGCGGTTGCGGACAACGATCTGGCATTGGGACGCATGATCGATGCGTTGTCCAAGACACCATTCTGGAAGAACACGGTGGTGTTCGTGCTGGAGGACGATGCGCAGAACGGTCCCGATCATGTGGACTCGCATCGGTCGCCGTTGCTTGTGATCTCCCCGTGGGTGCGTGCAGGACTCGTCCGTCGCTTCGCGAATACCACCGATGTGTTGCGCACGATGGAGGAGCTTCTTGGCCTCGATGCGTTATCGCAGTTCGATCA
>JBBQHJ010000275.1:0-6631 GCA_038323865.1 Gemmatimonadales bacterium | reverse complement strand
GGTAGCGGGTAGCGGGTAGCGGGTAGCGGGTAGCGGGTAGCGGGTAATGACCCAACCAGACTTCGAATGCCCGTGTCTACGTGGTGTACCCACACACGACACACCATGCGTACCCTGACAATCGCACTCCTCTTTGCCGCGGCGCCTGTACTCGCGCAAAGCGACGCCTCGTGCCCCAGCGGCACAGAAGACATCCGTGTTGCAGCACTCTCCGGACTTGCTCAGCTCGAGCCGGATCAGGTTATGCCTGTTATGAAGAAGATTCTCGAGCGTCGCGACGTGTGCTCGATTCCCCTCCGGCGCCAGGTTGTTGGCTTTCTCAATCGCTCCCGCTACGGCGAGCAGACCGACATCTTGCTTGGTGTTGCACGTACCGATCCGAGTAGCGACGTGCGACGCTACGCTGTGCAAGTGCTCGCGCAGTCGAACAGCGATCGCGCCGTGAGCGCGCTCGATTCCATTGTTTTCTCCAGTGGAGATGTCGAGCTGCGCGACGCGGCGCTCCGAGCCCTCTCGCAGCAACCTGCCGCTGCGGCACGCGCCAGCATTCGTCGCGCGGCGGAGCAGACGTCCATGCCACTCGAACTGCGCACTCGCGCGGTGGGCTATATCGGCAACTCACGTCGCCAACCCGATGATTCGCAGTATCTCATCGCACTGTACGGAAAGGCGGAGAATGCCGATCTGCGCGAGAGCGTCCTCCGTGGCATCGCAAACCAGCGGACACCCGAGGCGACCAACTGGCTGCTCGCGATTGCTCGCGACAAGAACCGTGACATCGAGGTTCGTCGCCTGGCGCTGTCGTCAGTCGGGCAAGCGGTGCGGCAGAATGAGATCGGCAGTGTCAGCGGCATTGATCTCAGCGCACTGCTCGGCCTCTACGATTCGTTCGCGGGACAGATCGAGATGCAGGACCGCGCACTCGATGTGATCTCACAGCGTCCGGAGTCTGTCGCGACGGACAAACTGCTACAGATCGCGCGCAACGAGACCAACATCGATTTGCGGCGGAAGGCCATTCTCCGTGTCGGCCAGCGCCGCGATCCTCGCGTCCGCGACTTCCTCATGGAAGTGTTGAACAAGTAACTGCGAAACGCTCATGCAAGCTTCGCGGCACGAATGCCCGGGACGTCAATCACTCGGTTCGTATTGCCGGCGCTTTCAACAGCTGTCGTCAGCGCCCGCACCATCTGCGGCAGGGTGACAAGGCCGAGCCGCAAAGCTCCCGCGCGTAGCCCCGGAGTTTGCTCGGCCATCCAGTAGACCGGCAGCAGCAGATAGGGCCACCGATGTCCGTGCCCCAGTACATACCATGGTCGCAGGATCGTGCGAGGGATCGTCGTTGCCGCCAGGACGGCTTCTGCCTGTCGTCGCGCGTCGACATATGCGAGTTGCTGTATGGACCCGAGGTCCACTCGCTTGAACGACTCCGCTTTCCAGGGGGCAGGCTTCGGCGTGCCGACCAAGTGAACCACGACGTGATCGGGCTTGAGATGCTCGCCGAAGGTGTCCGCCTCGAGTGGGTTACCAATGAGCGGCATCGCGCCTGACCCGACCTTAGCCTCCGAGCCGGCCCGGCATAACAGCTGGACCTCGTGGCCGCGGGCAACGAGAGCTTGGGTAAGAGCCTGCCCAAGGTATCCTGTGCCGCCCGTCAGGAAGGCGCGACGTAATGGTCGTTTGGACGACACCTAGGACCCGTGTGAGGTGAGGGTGGGAACAGTGCGGCGGTCCAAAGCGTACGTCAGTTGCAAATGTTACGGATCTTTTTGGAAAATGCCGCTTGCGTGAACGCTTAGAAAATCTTAAGCATTAGGTCGAACGACACATTGCGGTATTTGCTCACCCTGCCTAGTCCAGTTTTTCCCACCGGACTATGGCTCCACCCACGGGATATGCCAGAAGTCAATCTTCGCCGCCTCGATTGCACCGACCCGGGGAAGGGTCCATGGAAAATGGTCCCCGACCTCGCGAATCGCGCTGTGCTGGTCAGAAATGGCCGCAGCGGATACTCCCACAAGGTCTACTACGGAACGCGCACCAAGCGCACGCTGGAAGACGCCGAAGTTCAGGCAACTGCCATGTGTGCAATTTTGAATGCACTAAAGGCCAAGCGCCCCTGACGGTTTGACGGCCGGCTCGCGATTCCGCGATGCCGGCCGTGCTTACTTTCGTAATAGCGTCTCGAAAAGGTCGAGCGCGCGAGCGTCGCCGGTCTGTCCGAGCCAGAACAGGGCAGCCGTCCGCACCGACAAGTTCCTGGTCGTCCGCGCGGCGTCTAGCAGCATGGGTACCCCTTCACTGTGGGGCAGCTGCGAGACCACAAAGACGGCGTGCGTCTTCAGATCCTCTTCTCCCGTCCGATCCTCGTCATCGAGGATTTGATTGGGCTTACCCGCAATCGCACCGGCGGCAAAGCGAGACAGCCAGAACGCGGCGTCCTGGCGCGTTGAGCGGTCTCGCGTTCGTGTGTCGCGAGCAATCTCCAAGAGGGCAGGCCAGATCACCGCGCTATCCGCGAGCACGGCAGGCAGAATTGCCTTGGTGGCTGCTCGGCCCGGGACCGTGCGTGCCACATCCATGAGATATTTCGCGGCGGACGAAGCGCTGATCACTCCGAGATCGCGGCCTTCCTGGTTGCGTACTGGACCCACCCACGCCTCCACGCGATCGATCTCTCCGTTCATCTTGCTGATGCGGACGACCACTGGACCTGCGTAGCACTCAGAGGAGACGTAGTCTTTCCGGTACTCGCCCATGTACGAGTGGCCGAACCGAATGAAGTGTGCGCCATCGCCACAGACGCCCGCCCTCGGCGCGAAGTGGAACATGACCGCTCCCTCGCGCACTGCTGCAACGCGTTCACTCAGCGACTGTGCATGCACGCTCGCACGTCCCGCGAGCGCGAGGACCAGGACGACCGCTGGTGTGCGCATCATTTTACCAGGATGTCGGTGAGGAGCTTGGTCACACGCGGTTCATGCTTCTGGGCGAGCCAGAACATGGCCTTGCCGCGCATCTGCCGGTCGGAGTCCGTCTTTGCGATCGTGATGAGCGCCTCAGTCGCCGCGTTGTCGTCGCGTTGCGAGATCACGAAGATCGCTTGCTCCTGAAGCGACCTCTCGTTCGCGTTCTTGTAGACGGCGACGAGATCTCTCGTCGGCGCGGCATCGCATTGGCCAAGTGCGAATATCGCGTTCTTGCGCACGTTGACTGACTCGTTGCCGTCGCCGATGACCTGATGCAGGCGACGCAACGCACGTGGATCGGACGTCTGCCCAAGCCAGAACACTGCGTCGTGGTGGATCTGCTGCTCGGCGTCTCTCGACAACTCGAGCAGGCCGGGAACTCCGGCATCGTCGTCGAGCTGCGCTAACGCACCCATCGCCGCACTGGCTAGGCTCTTCCTGCCGCTCGCATCTCCCGACTTGGCGTAACGGAGTAAATCACCGGCGACGCTGGCATCGCCCACGAGGCCGAGCCATTGCACGGCTTGACGTCGCATGTGATCGGCGCGGCTTTCGTTGCTCGCGATTGACTTGAGTGGCTCGATGACCTGTGCGTCGGCGGCAAGCACCGCTGGCAGCAACACGCGATCTTTGTCGGAAATTCCGTCGAACTTCGTGAGATTCGCAAAGATCCACGCGGATACTTCACGCGACGAGACCTGTCCAAGATCGGTCACGCGCTCGTCAGTGGGGCGCCAGTTGCCACCGACCTCCATGCGAATGCGCTGCACTTCACCAGCAGACACACTGAGTGCCACGCGCAGTCCACCCGGCTTGCAGTCCACATTCTGCCAGCGCCCTCCCCACGACTGCATGTCGCGTGAGAAGAACGCATGACGGAACGCGATGATGTCTTTTCCATTTCCGCAGGTGCCGGGGCGGGCGGCGTATTCCATCCGCACCATCCCGTCGCGCACTGCTGCGATGCGCGAGCCAAGCGAGGTCTGCGCCGCTGCGCTCGATCCAACGAGGAACAATCCCGCAATTGTCAGCCGTGCGCTTCGCATGTTATTCGCCCTTGATGATGTCGATCAACAATTGGCGAACACGCGGGTCATTCTTTTGTCCGAGCCAGAAGATGGCCTTCTTCCGCATCTCGATATCCTTGTCGTTCTTGGCGATGTCGATGAGCTTGTCCGTCGCATTGCGCGAGTCTGACATGACCCAGATCAACTGCTCCTTTACAGCGCGATCGCTGGTCTTGTCGTAAAGCGCGATCAACTCGCTGCCGGAAATGCCCGCCTGCCCGGCGCAGAAGATCGCGTGCTTGCGGACATCGTCACTGGCACTGCGATCGAGCGCAACGTCCAACAGCCAACGATCGTTACCGTAGCCCCGCATCTGCGAGAGTGAGAACAGCACACTCTTGGCGATCTCTTCATCGCCCTTGGTCTTCATGAACAATGCGCGGAGCGCGTCCGAGTTTTCCTGCGACCGCTGTTGGCCGAGCTGCCAGATGGCGTCCTTGCGCAATTCTTCCGGCGTGCCGTTGTCACCAGCCAGCTTGCGAATGAGCGCCTGGCCGCGCGGCATCCGCTGCTGCGTCATGGCAAAGAGCGCCTTCTTGCGGAGGTCGATGTCGCGCGCCGTCGTCGCAATGTCGATAAGCATCGACTCGGCCTTCTCCGAGCGTACCTGTCCAAGCCAGAACACCGCATCTTCGCGCACGTCGGAGCTCGGGTCGTTCTTGATGACATCCATCATCAGGTTTTCCGTCTCGTTGCTGCGATGCTGCGAGAGCATGAACACGGCCTTCTTGCGGAGCCACGCCGAGCATCCATCGCGCTTGGAAAGAATTTCCTTGAGGATCGGGACGGCGCTGTACGAATCCATCTGAAGCAACGCATTCATTGCCTCCGAGCGCATGTCGTCGTCCTTCTCGCCGCCGCCCTTTGGACAGTTTGCACTCGACTGTGCCGCGCTGCTCACACGCTCGGCTGCGTCCGAGTCGCCCGCCTTCGCCAGGGCGCCGCGAATGCGGAGGGCGAGCGGATTGGCGTCTCCGATGGTGTTTGCCTTCGGGTACTTCGACTTCTCGGTTTCGAGCGCGCTCAATGCGTCGCGCAGGTTGGACTCGCCACCGATCTTGTAAAGTGCGAATGCCTTGTAGTAGAGCGCATCGGCGACGACCGGCGATTTCGGGTATTTGCTGATGACGTCGCCGAACATCTTGGCGGCCTTCTTGTAGTCGCCATCGTTGAGCGCTTCACGCGCCGAACGATAGAGCGCGTCGGCGGGATCGTCGTCCTGGCACAGGAAGGCGAGCGCGATCGGACACGGCTCGCTTACGATGTGGCTGACCGGCGTTGGCCGCTTGGCCGCGGTGAGTGCAATGATCGCGGCAACCGTCACGGCGCTGCGCATCAGGTTTCGATAGATCGTCATGGTATTCCTCATCAGTCGGTCGCGGCGTCGGAACCAGCCGGCACCGCGCTTCGAATGCGTGGTAGAAGATGGCGGTTGGTGATGGCGCCATCGATGAGGTCGCGCTCACTCTGATCGAGTGCCGCGCCCGAGAGTCGGATGATCTGCACGAGGACAACTTCGAGATCCTCGAGCAGGGGCTTGAGCCGCGGGTCGTCACCCGCGGGTGAGTCAATGAGCAGCCGCGTGCTGCTCAACACCTGGCGTCCCCACGTGCCGAGCTGACGGACGCTTTCCGGATCGCGCGTGGCGAGATTGCTCGCGCGGTATGCGGTCAACAACGCTTCGGCTTGCGTCAATGTCTGCTGCGCCGCCATGCGGTAGAGCTTCGGTGAGTCGACGCTGTCTGTTGTAGTGGTCGTTGTCTTGACCGGCAGACTGGCAGACTGCCCGACCGGCTGACGCTGCACCGCAAATCGATCAATCGCGATCCCCAGCACTAATGCAGCCGCCAAAGCGAGCGGAACGAAAAATCGTGAGCGGCGGATCGGTCGCACCTCTGCACTCGCTGTCTTCTGCTGCGCGACGCGTGCCGCGATGTCACTCCACATCTCGGCGCGTGGCGCCGCCGACGGCACATTGATAGATGCAGCCGCACCGCTAACCCACGCATCGAACTGCGCGTCATCAGGAAGCACCGGCTCGTTTTCGTCGCCGAAGTCGTAGCCGTGCAGTGAACGATGCTTGTTGTCGTTGTCGGTCATGACTTCCATTCCTCCGAGAAATCCATCAGCGCTACGCGCAGCTTGGAGCGGCTGCGCGAGAGCTGAGCCTTGCTCGTTCCAGTGGTCACGCCCAGAGCCGTCGCGATTTCTTCGTGCGTGTAGCCCTCGGCGTCATGCATCAGAAACACGGTGCGGCATCCTTCAGGCAGCGCTGCCACGGCTGCGGCGAGCCTCTCGCGAAGCACCGGATCCGAGATCGGCGCGCTCTTCGATAGCGTGACGGCGTCTTCCAACGGTGCATTGCGCGAGCGATCGCGCTTGACGCGCTTCAGCTCATTGAGCGTGACGGACACGGCGATCGTATGCAGCCAGGTGCTGAACTGCGAGTCGCCCCGGAAGCTGTCGAGGCCCGCGAATGCGCGTACGAACGTGTCCTGTGTCATTTCGCGTGCGAGCTCCTCGCGCCCTGTGAGCCTGAACGTCAGGCGATAGATCCGTTCCACATGGCTTTCGTAGAGTTCCCGCTGTGCCGAC
>JBBQHJ010000274.1:0-6642 GCA_038323865.1 Gemmatimonadales bacterium | reverse complement strand
TACACGCCGCGCTGAGTCGTTAAGCATGTGGCTGGTGGCCTCCAGCTCCTCCACAGACGCCGACGTCTCCTGAGTGGCAGCAGCCACCTCCTCTGCAGACGCTGCATGGCTCTGTGCCGTGTCTCCCGCCTTGGCAATCGCGTCTTCTACCTGGCTGATCGCCAGCGCGTTGCCCGCGACTGCTTCCGAGACGCGTGTGAACGATGCATCCACACGCTCCGACGCACTCTGGATATGCGACAACGCCGTCCGCGCCGCGTCCGCCACCTTCGTGACATCGCGCATCTGTGTGGTTCCGCTCTCCACGGCGCGCGAGGTGCCCTGCACTCCCTCTCGAATGCGGCCGACATTCGCCGTCACCTCGTGCGCCGCACGCGAACTCTGCTCCGCAAGCTTCCGCACTTCCTCCGCCACCACCGCGAATCCGCGCCCCGCATCGCCGGCGCGCGCCGCTTCGATCGCCGCGTTGAGTGCGAGCAAATTGGTCTGCGAGGCAATCTCCGAAATCGTCGTCGCGAACTCGTCTACCACGCTCAGTGATTCGCGGAGCGAATTGATTTCCTTTGCCGAACGATCGAACACCTCGCGCGCGGCGAGCAATGTGTCCACTGCCTTGCCGATTTCCTGCGCCGTATTCGTTGCCGACTGCTTGATCTCGCGGCCACGCACTTGGCTTTCCTTCACCGCCTCTTCGATTGTCTTGCCAGACGCCGAAAGCTGCGCAACGGCACTACCTGCACCGGTGAGCACATCCAACTGAACCCCTGCGCCATGTGCCATCTCGGTCACGGCCGTAGCAACGTGCTGCGTGCTGCTCGAGGCTCCACCCGCTGCCTCCGCGAGTTCCGCCGCAGCACCGGAGACGTCATCTGCCTGACGCTTCATCTCGGCCAGCAGCCCGCGCAACCGCTCACGTGCTTGATCGAAGGCGTCGGCAATCGCCTCGTATTCCGCGGCGCCCATTGTCTCGCGCTTGAGATCACTGTGACGTAAATCGCCACGCCCAATCGCCGTGAGATCGCGCATCAGCGCGCCCATCGGCTTCGTGACCGCTCGCGACGTGCTCACGCTGGACACGATGCCGACAATCAGCGCAGCAAGAATCGCGAGTGCGAGAAAGGAGACGTTGCGTTTCAGCACGTTCGATGCATCACGCTGGCGTTCGCTGAGGCGACGAGCCCCTTCCTGG
The DNA here is from genome assembly GCA_038323865.1 of Gemmatimonadales bacterium. Lineage (GTDB taxonomy): Bacteria > Gemmatimonadota > Gemmatimonadetes > Gemmatimonadales > Gemmatimonadaceae > AG11. The sequence continues at coordinate 5,453 of JBBQHJ010000274.1, read as the reverse complement.
CGTAGTTGCTCGAGCGTGCGATCCACATCATCGAGCGCTGTCGCAATTCGGCCGAGCATCACCGTCGCCGCCATGGCGTTCCCCGTGGCTTCATACGCGTGCGCGGCACCAATTCCAGCTTCCACCGTCGCCTGAAGCGTTCCGAGGTCCTTCAGCTTCTGTCGCTCCGGCCCAGATAACACGTCGAGCTTGATCGCTTCACGGCGCTGATGGTCGGCATCGTCGGACAGGGTGTTGAAACGCGCTTCGTCAGCGGCGCTCAGCGTGTTGAGATAGCGCATGCCCGCCGCCGTCTCGCGCAGAATGCGGAAGGCCACTTGCTGCGTCGTCTCCTGCTGCAGCCGCATCTCCGCAACGAGCGCTTCATTGCGACGACCAGAACTTCGCAGCGCGTAGCCGGCGAGCAAACCCGCCACGAGAATCAGCGCGAGCGTGACGCCAAACCCGGCACGCAGTCGTCCGCGAATCGTGCTGAGCCCGATCACTTGCCCACCTGCACCATGGCGACCGGCTTGTTCACCGCGTCGTGATTGGCGTCGAACTTGATGGGACCAGCCACGCCCTCAAACGCCTCGCGCGTGGTGCCGATCGACTCGATGTAATCGCGAATCTTCGAGCGATCAGCTCCAACCGCGAGCGCGGCTTTCCCAATGAGCATCGCGGCGTCGTACGCGAGTGCCGCACGCTGATCCGGATCTTCCTTGAACGCAGCGCGATACGCGGCGATGAACGCCTTCGCTTGCGGCGTGGTCGCACGTCGCGCAAGGAAGAACGCCGCGTAACGGACATTCGGGAATTCCGCGGCGTTCGCTTCCAGGCCTGACGTCGCATCACCACCGACCATCGGAATGGATTCACCCAGCGCCTTCAAAGCGCGCAGCGCGGCCACGGCGTCTTCGGTGCTACCCGGAAAGAGAATCACATCGGGCTTGAGTTTGTGGATATAGGCGGCATACGCATCCCACGGCGTAACGCCCGCGAGATACGGATCGCGCTCCACCACAGTTCCCTTACCCTGCCGATATTCATCGGTGAACGATTTGGACCAATCGCGGCCATACGCGTCGTTGCGATAAATCACACTCGCTCGCACAGCATGTAGCGAATCGAGCACAAATCGCGCGGCGGTCTTACTTGTCTGGACGTCGCTCGGGCACACCCGAAACAGCCAACGATTCGCGCCCGATAACGCCGGGCTCGTACCCGTCGGGCTGATCGCGACGACGGCGTTCTTGCCGAGGTTTTTCGTGTCGGCGTATTCTCCGATGGCGTCCAGCGTCGTTCCACTTTCCGGGTGACCAACGACCCCTACAACGGCGGGATCATCTCGTAGCCCCTCGGCAATCTTGATCGGGTCGCTGACATCGGGCGCACCCTTGATCATTCGCAATGCCGTGCCGGCGCCGTTCCGTTGCGCGTTCAGCTGGTCAACGGCGAGTTGCACGCCGTTGTAAATGGATTGCATGCCGGCGCGCTTCGGATCGAGTGCGACGCCAATACCAATCTCCCCACTGCCGGTTGCTTTACCTGAGCAACTGGTGCTGGCGAGAACGAGGCACGCGATTCTGAAAATGCGGGCGGCGATGCGCAGTCGGCGGGAGGGAGCGGCCATGCGTCTTGGCGAAGTGCGGAGGCGGGCTTCGTCGCCCGTCAACAGTATGGCACGCGCACACACATTTGCAAGCGAGTATCTTGCACGCATGCCCAACAATCCAGCACCACTCGTTGGTGTCATCATGGGAAGCCGCAGCGACCTCAAGGTCATGTCGGCAACAGTCGAAATGCTCGACGCTCTCGGCGTGCCGCACGAGACGCGCGTCGTCTCGGCGCACCGCACGCCCGACTGGATGTTCGAGTACGCCAAGGGCGCCGAGGCGCGCGGCATCGAGGTAATCATCGCTGCCGCTGGCGGCGCGGCACATCTGCCCGGCATGGTCGCGGCCCTCACGGTGCTTCCTGTGCTCGGCGTTCCGATTCCGGCAACGCAGTTGAATGGGGTCGATGCACTGCTCTCCATCGTGCAAATGCCTAAAGGTGTGCCCGTAGGAACGCTGGCGGTCGGAGAACCCGGTGCCGCGAATGCTGCCTTGCTTGCGACAGCAATTCTGGCGTCATCACGACCAGAATTGCGAGAGCGTCTCCGTGCCTGGCGCGCCGAGCGCACCAGCGCAGTGCTCGCCGATACCGACCTCTCGTCGCCACGCGCATGAGTATTCTGCCCCCCGCAACCATCGGAATTCTCGGCGGCGGGCAGCTCGGGCGAATGACTGCGCTTGCCGCACGCAACCTTGGTTATGGCATTCACGTGCTCGATCCAAGTGCAAACTGCGCCGCGGCGCCAGTGGTCGATCGAGTAGTCGTCGCGCCGTTCGATGACGCTGCAGCTGCCGCCGTTCTCGCCAGGCAGTGCAGCGTGGTCACGATGGAGATCGAGCAGATTGGCTCGGCCGCACTCGCCGCGGCCGCACAACACGCTCCGCTCCGGCCCGGCGCGCACGTGCTGCACATGGTGCAGGATCGTCAGCGACAAAAGGAATGGCTCTCCACGCGAGGATTCCCCATCGCGCCGTACGCGCTCGTACAGAGCGCCGGCGACTTGGCACGCGCTCGCGAGCAACTCGGCGCATTGTTGTTCGTCAAGACGTGCGAAGGCGGATACGACGGCCGCAGCCAGTTGCGTTTTCATACAGGCGACGACAGTGCCGGCGCTTTTGCATCACTCGGTCAACGTCGCTCTGTCGCCGAACAGGGGCTCGAGCTCGAACTCGAGCTGAGTGTGCTCGTCGCACGACGGCCGTCAGGTGACCTGCTCGTGTATCCGCCGGCGCTCAATCATCACGAAAATCAGATTCTCGCATGGAGTGTACTTCCCGCCAACGTTTCGCCGAACGTGCTCGCTGACGCTCGCCGAATCGCGGAAGGCATCGCGGTCGCTCTCGAGCTCGAGGGCATTCTCGCGATCGAGATGTTCCTCCTTCGCGACGGAAGACTCCTCGTGAACGAGTTGGCGCCACGACCACACAACTCCTATCACGAGTCGGAGCTGGCCTGCCCTACAAGTCAGTTCGAGCAACTGGTGCGCTGCGCTTGCGATCTTCCACTTGGCGCGGTGACGCCGACACGCCCGAGCGCGATCGTCAACCTGTTCGGCGATCTGTGGCTGGATGGCCGGCAGCCTGCTTTCGATCGCGCTTTGGAAGTGGAAGGCACCCGACTTTTTCTGTACGGAAAGTCGGGGGCGCGCGCGGGCCGGAAAATGGGACACATCGCCGCGTCCGGCGATTCCGTGCAGGACGCGCTCGCCCGCGTCCAGCGTGCTTTTGCCGCGCTCTAGCGGACCGAACCGCGGAACGGCACCGCCCTTGCTCGGCGTCGGTGCCATGGAACGTCCCACCGCTCTGCCCGGCACCGATACGCGCAGGCTCCTCAGTATCGCCGCCGCCCTATCTGCCGGACTGCTTCTGGGCTCTCGACCAAGGCGACCGTCAACCGCGAGAACCGCGGCGACCGTGGGTGCTGCGGCGCTCGCCATGCTGGCGTTTGTCATGCCGTCCAGCAACGTCATTCGTAAAGCCGGCAAGCGGCGGCGCGCAGGTCACCTTCGATTCTCAGTCGTCATACCACGGCCCGTCGAGCAGGTGTTCGCACTCTGCGCGGACTTTGAAAATTTTCCCCGCTTGATCAAGTCGCTTCGTCGTGTGACCGACTACGGCGACGGTCGCTCGCTTTGGTGCGCCATCACGCCCGCCGGCGGCACGATCGAGTGGGATTCCGTCACGACAAAGTATGTCACCAACTCGGTGATCGGCTGGGAGAGCGCGCCCGGCGCGGCCGTGAAAATGAGTGGACTGCTGCGTTTCGCGCCCGCTGGCCAGGGCACGTGCGTTCGCATCGCGCTCGACTACGAAGTGCTCTCAAGCAACTTGCGCGACGCGTTTGCGGCGTTGCTCGCTCCTCGCAACGCGCCCAAGCTCGAAAGACAGATCCGCGCGCTCGCCTTTGACATGACGGCCTCGTCTCAAGAGCTCGCCGGGGAACTTCCACATGTTGTTTCGTCAGCAGCAGCCTCACCAGCGTCAGCGACCTGACACCGCACCCGCAACCGGCGTCTGGTCGGTCGACCGGCGTCCTTGGAGGCGCCGCTCCGCGTCAGCGTTGTGCGCGTGCGAGGCACCGAGCTTGAGCTCAATCAATCGATAGGTCGACTGCAACGGGAAATACTCCTTGAGCACCTGCAGCGACACGTTGTAGAGCGGGAAACGCGATCTACGGGACGGTGGGCCATTGGCAACTTGAAATAGATCAGCGCGATGCGGTCTGGAGTCCCGGCGTCGGCGTCCCCGGGAGCGTCTTCAGGTACATCCACACCGCTGCCAGTTCATCGTCGGTGAGATTGCGAAACACCTTCCAGGGCATCGCTTCGTTGAGCGGTATTTTGTTCGGGCGCACGCCGGTGCGAATCGTGTTGACGAAGTCCTGTTCGGTCCAGTTCTTCAGACTACCACCTGGAGTCAGGTTGGCAGCCGGTGGTGAATCCGGTGGTCCACCGGGAATCGGCCCGCCGGCAAGCGCCGGCCCGTGACAACCCTTGCAGCCAACGCTCGCCAGATACGCACCGTATCCGGCCGTGACTGAGGGCGTCACCGAAGCAACGTGCGGCCGTTCATGATCGATGACCTCGGCATCGAAAAACGGGAGCTTGCCAGCCACTAGCATCGCTCGTGCAACGGGCCCGAGTCTCGGGGCAGACGTCTCATTGTCCACCGAGGGTATCGTGTGGAGATAGGCGATGATCGCCGCGACATCGGCATCACTCAGATTGCCATAGTCTCGAGAAGGCATGATCACGAGAGCGCGGCCGTTGGGACCGACGCCGTTGCGCAACGCACGAACGAAGTCCGCGTCCGTCAGTAGTGCGCCCACACCCCCCTTGCCACGCGTGAGATTGATTGAGGAAACCCGTGCAAAGACGGGTTCATCAATCATCTTCTTGCCTTGCAGTTTCTCGCCATGGCATTCGGCGCATCCACCCAGGCTGTGCACGAGGTGATCACCGCGTGCGATCGAAACCGAGTCTGCCGGAATCGCGAGCGTCGCCGCCTTCACCTCCCAATTCTTTCGCAACCGTGCCTCGGACAAACCGTAGACACAGGCTGCGCAGACGAGAACCAGACCAACCACGCCCGTCGCAGCAAGTCCGAGCCATCCAAGCCATTTCTTCATCGGCAAACTTTCTCCACTGAACGAAGACGCATGCTAGCACCGGCCTCTACGATGCGCCGAACTGTCGGTTTCGTCCAGAGGGCACACCGGTTCAAACCCATTGAGCCCGAACGCTGTCGAATGCCCGATTCCGGTAGTCGCAGTTCCCCACCCGTTCTGAGGCAGGCCATGCCATTCCGCCGCGCAGCCATCGTTGCCGCGCTTCCCTTTGCCCTGCAGGCGCAGCAGCC
>JBBQHJ010000273.1:0-6646 GCA_038323865.1 Gemmatimonadales bacterium | reverse complement strand
CATCACGATCATCGAGCCCGGACCTGGCACATCACACAACGCGAACCAACCGTTCTCCTTCGTCTTGGTGGAGCGATGCGCCACTGTCTTCCGCATGCCCGTGCGTTTGAGCATGAGGTCGAGCCATTCAGCGCTTACGGTTGCACCGGCAACGGGCTTTCTCGTTCGTGCATCCCGCACCGTGCCCACGACAACGCCGCTCGTGACGTTGCCAGCATCCTCCCCACAAAGAGCCGCACGCACGCGCGCCGGTGATGGAATCGCGAGGTCCACCCGCATGAACGGCTGGTCTTCTATCTCGATGTTGCGCAGCGTCGGCTCAATGCCGAGCGAATCCTGCGACGGATGATAAAAGCCGATTGTGTAGTGGCCCGAGGGGACGTCTTCGATGGCGAAGCGGCCAACAGAATCCGCGCGCACCACCAGCCCGAATCGCTCGCGACGATCAGCAGTGACCATCTGCACCACCGCGCCAACGAGCGGCTTGCGGGCGATGCTATCGATGACGGAACCACTCACCAGCGTGCCCCGCGGGCGACGACCGTCCTGTGCCGATGCCGCGCTTCCCAGCAGCGCAAGCGCGACGAGTGAATACCGGCGCAGACTCACCATTTGCGTCGAGTCAGCGCTTGGTCCAGATCACGATCGACCCGCAACTCGACATTCCTTCCGAGAATTGCGGTGGCGCAAATCCGGCATTGTAGACCTCAATGCCGATGATCTTGTTTACCGGTGCCCAGCTATCGATGTCGTCGGCCGTGGCCTCTCCCAAACGGACATTGTTCACATACACGTTCGGAGAGCAACTGCCGCCAGTCGGATCGCCATGTACGGCCGACGCGCTTCGCATCGTGATGATGTCGTCACTCGTCGAGAAGTCATGCACGATCTTCAAGCCCGGAACTCGCTTTAGGACTTGGTCGGCGCTGCTGAGCCCAAAGCGCGAAATGAACTCGGCACCGTAGTAACGTCCCGCGCCCGTCTGGCTCCGTTGCTCGAATCCGGCGATGTCAGTGCTGATCGCGCGCGCCGTCACTTTGATCGTATCGAGCACGGATCGCATCGTCATCAGCGAGACGCGAACCGGCGCGCCGCCAACCTCGACATCGATGTCGCGGTGCTCAGGATAGTAGCCGAGCGCGCGGACATCGAGCATCCGCGTTCCGAGTGGTGCGTTCGTGATGGAAAACTCACCACGCTCATTCGTGCGCGCCTGCGGTCCGTTCGCGATGCCGACGCGCGCATTGGCCAGCGGCTGCTTGTCGGCCGCCGAAATGACCGTGCCCGTGACTCGCCCATCGCCAACACGAATCCTCGAATCGCCCATCGCGATTCGTCGCGTTGGAGCAATGAACAACTCGCGGCGCAGATATCCGGAGTTCGGCACCTGTACATCGATCGCCTCGGAACTGTCGGCGCCGCGCGTTGCCTCCAGCGACATCTGTCCGCCCCGCGGCACATTGCAGATGGCGAACCATCCATTGTCTCCAGTCGTCGCGACCACGCGCGGCATTCGGCGTACTGTGCCCGCCTTGCTGATTGACATCTCCGCCCACTGCGCTGCGACGGATGCCTTCTCAGCCGGCGCTCCATCGGTGGCGGTGCGCACAATGCCGATGACGATCGCGCCCGTGTCCTGCGTGGCACTCATGCAGCAAATCGCCGCGCGCAATCGCACGGGCGACGGCAGCGCAACGTCCACTTGTGCACTCGCGCGATTCGCCACCACGACTTCTCGCAACGGCGCCTGAAGCGCAAGCGAATCGAGTATTGGGTGAAAGAAGCTGACCATATACTTGCCGTCGGCAACGTCACCGAACGCAAAGCGGCCCAGTGAATCGGCTGTCGCAGTGCGTCCGCCCGAGCCACCCACGAGCTGCACCATGGCCCCGCCGAGCGGCGCACGGCCGAGGCTATCGTAGACGGTGCCACGAACGGTCGTCTGCGCTTCGGATCTTCCGGCAAGCAGCGTTACGACAGCAACGGCCATTCGCGCTCGCATCACAATAGCCGTCCGCGAAACAGGTGAGCGTCCATTCCTTCACGTGCAACGAAGTAGACAATTCCCGCCGGTCCGAATCCAACTACCACCGTACTGGTCGGCATCTGCACTTGTTCCACCAGCCTGCCCTTCCGATCGACGACGTCATAGATGACACCCGGCGCCGCTCCTCGCAGCGGAAGTGTGCGAATCCAGAGTCGTCCATCCATGTCCGGCAGCACCCCGGCGCGCCCGAAGACTGGACGGTAATCCGGCAGTTCAGACGCAGGGATGACGTCGAGTGGAACTCGCCCCGATCTCTGATCGTCTTCGCCGACGCTCGGCGCTGCCGCCCCTCGTCGAGCGTTCCAGGCGCTCTTCGCAGAATCGAGGAAACGTTGCTTATCGTCATCATCGACGAATCGCTCCCACTGGTGTGGAAGACGCGGTCCGCTCCGGCGTGTGCCATCAGTATCCACGAAGTCCACGCGATAGCTCTGTCCGCGGGCAATGGCGACGGTGCCATCGGAGAGCACCGCCCATTCGTCTACCGTTGGCATGGGATTGAGGACGCTCATCATCCGCACGTTCCCACTGGCGTCCATGGTCGGGCGGACGGCGAGCTGCTGCGCCTTCATGTGCGCAATCGTGTCGGCGCGGTGCACAAGCCGTCCCCGTCCATCGAATCCAGGAGAGCCGCGAATGAGCCACCACGCGAATGACGCGTAGCGCCGAGTCCATCAGCACGATCTGGTGTCGATTCGCATCGTTCACCAGCACATTGCCGTTCGGCAGATGCCGAAGCCCAGCGAACGCACCGACCGGTTCCTTGGACTCCGCATAGGTTGCGCGCAGCCGGCGCACAGGCACCTGGCCGTGCATGGGAACCGATAACAGGAGTAGCCACGCGACAACACGCATGCACAATGTTCGCTCTCCTCCGGGAAAAGCAGAAGGACCGGCGCATTGGCCGGCCCTCTTACTACAACACCTGCGGCGTTTTCAGGCGGTCGCCGGCATTGGGTAAAGCGGAAAACGACCGGCCAATGCGCGAACATCCGCATGCACGGCCGCGCGCACACTCTCATCCTCCGGCGCGACGAGTACGCGATCGAGCAACCCGGCGATCGTCTCCATGTCGCTCTCCTTCATGCCGCGCGTCGTGACTGCTGGTGTGCCCACTCGAATGCCCGACGTCACGAACGGCGACTGCGTCTCCTTTGGCACCGTGTTCTTGTTCACCGTGATGCCGGCGTTGTTCAGCGCCGTCTCGGCGAGCTTGCCCGTGAGACCCTTGTTGCGGAGATCGATCAGCATCAGGTGGTTATCCGTGCCGCCCGACACGAGCTGATATCCGCGGCTCAGGAGCGCCGTAGCGAGCGCCTTCGCATTCGCAACGACCTGCTTCGAGTAGACAGTGAACGACGGATCGAGTGCTTCCTTGAACGCCACGGCCTTTGCGGCGATCACATGCTCGAGTGGACCGCCCTGCGTACCAGGAAACGGTGCCTTGTTCACCGCGGCCGCGTGCTGTTGCTTGCAGAGAATCACGCCACCACGCGGTCCGCGCAACGTCTTGTGTGTGGTGCTGGTGACGACGTCTGCAAATGGCACGGGGCTCGGATACGCGCCTGTTGCGGCGAGCCCAGCGAAGTGCGCCATGTCTACCAGGAAGATCGCGCCAATCTCCTTCGCCACATCCGCGAACGCCGCGAAATCGATCGTTCGTGGATATGCACTGTATCCGGCGATGATCATCTTCGGCTTGTGCTCGCGCGCCTGCGCGCGCATGGCGTCGTAGTCAATGTAGCCCTCGTCATTCAGCCCGTACGAAATGGCCTTGTACAGCAAGCCCGAGAAATTCACCGGCGAGCCGTGCGTGAGATGGCCGCCCTGCGAGAGGTCCATGCCGAGGAACGTGTCGCCGGGCTTGAGGAACGCCAGGAACACCGCGGCATTCGCCTGCGCACCAGAATGCGGCTGCACGTTCGCGTGTTCAGCACCGAACAACTGCTTCACGCGATCGATCGCGATCTGCTCCACCTTGTCCACGACTTCGCAGCCGCCATAGTAGCGCTTGCCGGGCAATCCTTCCGCGTACTTGTTCGTGAGCGGCGAGCCCATCGCTTCCATCACGGCCGGCGACACGAAGTTCTCGCTCGCAATCAGCTCGATGCCGTCATTCTGCCGGACCGTTTCCTCCGCAATCAACGCCGCGATCTCGGCGTCGGCCTCGCGCAGTGCGCTCTGGGGAGGATTGCACTTCCAGTCGGTCCACGAAGCCATTTACGCGTTCTCCTCAGATGGTGATTGCTGGTCGAGCTCGATCTTGGCCACGCGACGCGCGTGTCGGCCGCCTGCAAATGGTGTATCGAGCCACGCCTTGAGAATCTTACGTCCTTCCTCCTCGCCAACGAAGCGGGCTGGCAGCACGAGGACGTTCGCATCGTTGTGCTCCCGCGCCAGCGCCGCCACTTCCGGAGTCCACGCCACGGCGGCGCGGACATGTGGATGCCGATTCGCCGCGTACGACATGCCGAGCCCCGTTCCGCAGAGCAGCACGCCACGTGTGACGTCGCCGCTCGACACGCGCTCCGCGAGCGGATGCGCGTAGTCGGCGTAGTCCGTGCTGGCGTCCGTCGATGGACCAAGGTCCTCGACGTCGAAGCCGAGTGACTTCAACTCGGCTTCGAGTTTCTCTTTCAACTCAAAGCCCGCATGGTCCGAGGCAATCAGGATTTTTTCCATAGGTGTCATTCCGAGCGTAGTCGAGGAATCTGGACTTTCAGGTCGGCCAGTCGGCCAGTAGTTGGTCAACTGCGTTTGCAGTTGCTGACCGACCGGCTGACTGGCAGACGGTCCGACTACTTATTCGGCCACTGCGGCCACGTACGAACCATCCCCGCCACGGCAGCAATGCGCTGCTCCGCCAAACGATCCGCCGCCTGATACGTCGGCACCTTATCGTTCTTCGCGATCTTGAACACCTTGAGAATCGTGTCGTAGATCTCGTCCGCCTTCCGGAACGCGCGCGCCGAGCTCCAACCTGCGAGCTCCGAGTACACGTTGATCACGCCACCGGCATTCGCGACGTAGTCCGGCGCATAGAGAATTCCCTTCTCCTCGAGCGCGCTTCCGTGACGCTCCTCGTGCAGCACGTTGTTCGCGGCACCGGCCACGATCTCGCACTTGAGCTGCGGCAGCGTCTTGTCATTGATGATCGCACCCAGTGCGCACGGCGCGAAAATGTCCGCCTGCACCGCATAGATCTCATCCGGCGCCACGGCACGTGCGCCAAACTCGGCGACAACCGCCTTCACGCGCTCTGCATCGATATCCGTGACGATCAGCTTCGCGCCCGCCTCGTGCAACTCCTTCGCGAGATAGTAGCCGACATGTCCCGTGCCCTGGAGCGAGATCGTCTTGGTGCTCAGGTCATCAGAGCCCCAGCGCTCCTTCGCCGACGCCTGGATCGCGCGAAATACACCATGCGCCGTCACCGGCGATGGGTCGCCAGAACGGCCGGCGAGTCCGGAGACGTTCTTCGTCTCCATGTGCACGTAGTCCATGTCCGCCGTGCTTGTGCCGACATCTTCCGCCGTGATGTACCGGCCACCGAGCGACTCCACGAAACGACCATGCGCACGGAAGATCATCTCGCGGTCGGCCGTCTTGTTGTTGCCGATGATCACCGACTTGCCGCCGCCGAGATTCAAGCCGGCCACGGCATTTTTGTACGTCATGCCGCGCGCGAGGCGCAGTGCGTCGACAATTGCTTCCTCGTCGTTCGCATATTGCCAGAATCGCGTACCGCCAAGCGCCGGTCCAAGCGTGGTGCTATGAATCGCGATGATGCCGCGGTATCCAGCCGACAGGTCATTGCAGATCACGAGTTGCTCGTGTCCCATCTCGGCGATCGTATCGAAGAGCTTCATTGCTCGATGTGTGTTTGTGGTTGAGTCAATCACTGGCGCGTTCGTTGTACAGCTCACGCGAGATCACGATGCGCTGCACTTCGGACGTTCCTTCATAGATCTCCGTGATCTTTGCATCACGGAAATATTTCTCGACCGGATAGTCGGTGACGTATCCGTATCCGCCAAAGATCTGCACTGCCTCTGTGGCGACGAACATGGCGGTCTCGCTCGCGAGCAACTTGCTCATCGAGCCATACAGCGTGGTCGATTCACCACGCTCCTTCGCCGCCGCCGTCGCATGCAGCAACGCGCGCGCCGCGGCGATGCGCGAACCCATGTCGGCAAGCTTGAACTGAATGGCCTGAAAATCCTTGATGGGCTGACCGAACTGCTTCCGCTCGGCCGCGTAGTCGAGCGAGGCCTCGAGCGCCGCCCGCGCAATGCCGATTGCCTGCGCGGCGATGCCCATGCGCCCATTGTCGAGTGAATGCATCGCGTAGATGAAGCCCTGCCCCTCGGCGCCGAGCAGGTTGGCACCGGGCACGCGGAGTCCGTCGAAGTTGAGCTGCACCGTTGGCGACGCGCGCAGCCCCATCTTGTCTTCCTTCTTGCCGACGTGGAATCCCGGCAAGTCCGGCGTGACGATGAACGCGGAAATTCCCTTCGATCCGCGACGCGCCTCGGACGAATCCGTTCGCGCCATCACCAGAATGACGTCGGCAAACGTGCCCGATGTCACCCAGCTCTT
>JBBQHJ010000272.1:0-6661 GCA_038323865.1 Gemmatimonadales bacterium | reverse complement strand
GGCCAAGGCCGCGCACGGTGGGCTCACGCGCCGAGAGCGCGATGCGGCCGCGCTCATCGCCCAGGGCAAGTCCAATCGCGCCATCGCCAAGGCGCTCGGGATAGGCGAACGGACGGTGGAGAGTTATGTCGCCTCAGCACTCTCCAAGCTCGGATTCACCTCGCGCGCGCAAGTCGCCGTATGGGCCACGGAGCAACGCCTCGCCGAGCCACCCGGATCCGCGAAGCCGCGTCGCTGACGGCGAATTCTCCGTACAGCATCTGAATTCCTCCGTGATTTTCACGGAGTGAAGCAGTTCGATCTCCCGTAATCTGCGTCTCACGAATCCCGCCGGCGTCGCCGGCCAGAAATGTGAACTGACCAGATAGGGAGGACATCGAGATGCGTTACTCAATCACCGCGGCACTCGTGCTGGCCGCTGCCGGAAACACTGCACTCGCACAGTCGCACGCTGCACCGGAGATCAAGTGGGGGCCGGCGCCCGCCGTGTTTCCGGCCGGGGCACAGATGGCCGTGTTGCAGGGAGATCCCGGCGGCAAAGCGCAGTTCACCGTGCGCCTGCGGATGCCCGACGGCTACAAGATTCCGCCGCACACGCATCCCACCGACGAAAACGTGACCGTCATCAGCGGCGCGTTCAGGGTCGGCATGGGCAAGGCGCTCGACACGAAAAACATGCTGACGCTCGCAGCCGGCGGATTCATCACTGCGCCAGCGAATGAAGCGCACTACGCCGTCGCCAAGGGCGCAACGATCGTGCAGGTCCACGCGATCGGCCCGTTCGCCATGACGTACGTGAACCCTGCCGACGCACCACGCACCCACGCCGAGAAATAGTCCCATGCAACTCGACGATACGCTGGTTTTCTCGAGGTTGGCGATGCATACGCGCCCACCCGAGCCTGTCACCGATCTCGCATGGGACGGCGATCGCGCGCGCGACTTCGGCGGGCGTGTCGTCGAGTTGTGCGGCGAGCTGCTCGATCACCTTCCGTCGTTGCCGATTGGCGTGAGCGCATCGGCGGAAGAAATTCGCACCGCAGTCACGCAGGAGATTCCTGATCACCCGCTCCCCGTAACTCAACTGATGGCGTCGCTCCGCGCGCTCGCCTTCGAGAACGCCACCTACACCGCGCATCCGGGCTTCATGGCGTACGTCACCGGCCCAGGCACCGTACCCGGCGCCGCGGCGGACTATCTCGCCGCCACGCTCAACCAGAACGTTGGCGCGTGGCGACTCGGCCCAGGTGCAACGGAAATCGAGTTGCACCTCGGCCGGTGGTTCGCGAACAAGCTCGGCATGCCCTCCACCGCCGGAGGCTACGTCACCTCCGGCGGCGCAATGGCCTCGTTTGTCGCACTCAAGGCGGCGCGCGACGCGAAGGCCGGATGGAACGTGCGCGATCTGGGCACGCGCGCCGGACCGCAGCTGACCATCTACGCGTCGGCAGAAGTCCACGACGTGAACACGCGCGCCGCCGACATGCTCGGACTCGGTCGCAGCGCCGTGCGCATTATCCCCACCGACGGTCTTCTTTGCATGCGCGTCGATGCACTGCGCGCAGCGATCGCTCGTGACATCCGCATGGGGCATGTGCCCATCGCCGTCGTCGCCACGGCGGGAACCGTTGCCACCGGCGCAATCGATCCACTCGATCGCATCGCGGCCATCTGTGAAGAGTTCGGCATCTGGATGCACGTCGATGGTGCCTACGGTGGATCGGCTGCACTCACCGGCGCACTACGCCCGCTCTTCCGCGGCATCGAACGCGCCGATTCAATCGCGTTTGATCCGCACAAGTGGCTCTACACGCCGCACTCCGGCGGCGTCATCCTCGTGCGCGACATGCACACCCTCGCTGAATCATTCGCGATTCATCCGAGCTACGTGCACGACGACAAGGAGCTCACCGGTCGGGGAACCGACCTTTACACACTCGGTCCACAGTTCTCGCGTGGCTTTCACGCACTCAAGATCTGGGTATCGCTGCTCGCGCACGGATGGTCGGCGTACGAGCGGCGCATCACACACGACGTCGACCTCGCGCGCTACCTCTTCGAGCGCGTGCTGGAACACGGCGAGCTCGAACCGATCGGCCCCATTCCGGAGTTGTCGATCACGTGTTTCCGCTACGTGCCGCCCGAGTTGCTCGGCAACGCCATGGCGGAGGAATACCTCAATCGGCTGAACGCCGAGTTGATGACGCGCCTCCAGCTGGGCGGAAATGTCTTCCCGTCGAATGCAGTCATCGACGATCAGTACGCGCTGCGCGCCTGCATCGTGAACTATCGCACCGAGGCGGTCGACATCGACCGCCTGATTGACGAGGTGCTCTGCGAAGGACGTGCACTACATGAGCGAATGTCCGCGTAAGAGCCTTTCACAAAACACCCACTTCTCGAGGAACGAATCATGTCCGCAGTAAAAACTCGCCTGTTTGCAGCAGTTGTCGCCGCCGGTCTCGTGGCAGCGTCGGTCGCGACCGTAAATGCCGCTGATGCATATCACCCGGCCACCGTGGTCGCCGGCGACGAATGGCTCAACGCACTCAAGGGAACGCATCGCCAGTTATTCGATTCCCCCGATCCCAACGGCGGAATGCCGCTCGTGCACCTCATGAACTACTACGACACCTACAACAAGGCGTTCAATGTCCCCGACACGGACATCAACGGCATCCTCACCTTCTACGGTGGCACCACGCTCTACGGGCTGAACGATGCGATGTGGACCAAGTACCGTCTCGGTGAATTCCTCAAGACGAACGATCCCAAGACAGGCGTACCGGCAGTCGCCAATCCCTGGCGCGTTGCACCAACCGCGCTCGGCATGACCATCCCCACCGCCAGCGTAGAATCAATGCAGAAGCGCGGCGCAACGTTCATCGTCTGCAACAACGCACTCACGATCTTCGCCGGACTCGTCGCGCAATCACGCGGGCTCTCCTCCGATGCCATCTACGCGGACTTCAAGGCGAATATCCTGCCGAACGTCACGCTCGTACCGGGAATGGTCGTTGCCATCGATCAGGCACAGAACCGCGGCATCTCCTATCACCGCCAGTAACGCTTACGAGACGTCGAGCTCCTCGCGCACGCGCTGCGCGAGGGCTTGCGCCGTGAACGGCTTCTGAAGAAACGCCATGTGTGCGCCGAGTACCCCTCGGCGCAACACTTCGTCATCGGTGTAGCCGGAGATGAAGAGCACGTGAATGCCCGGCCGCAGGCGCTGCACCTCCTCAGCGAGTTCGCGTCCGCTGAAATGCGGAATCACGACGTCCGAGATCAGCATGTCCACGCCCCCTACGTGTGACTTGGACAGTGTCAGGGCCTCGCGTCCATCCGCTGCCGTGAGCACGGTGTATCCGCAGGATTGGAGAATCCGCACCACGAGCGTCCGAACGGCGGGATCGTCTTCAACAAGCAGAATGGTCTCGCGCCCGCCTGGCATGTCGCCGGTGGTCGAAGGCGGTGAACTGTATGCAACCGCGCCGTCATCGAGCGCAGGGAAAAACAGCTCGCACGCCGTGCCCTTCCCGCGCTCCGTGTGGACGCGAATGTAACCGCCACTCTCTTTCACCACACCGAACACCACCGCGAGCCCGAGCCCAGTGCCGATACCTGCGGCCTTCGTGGTGAAGAACGGCTCGAACATTCGCGCGCGCGTCGCGTCGTCGATGCCGAGGCCCGTGTCGCGCACCGTGAGCATGGCGTAAGTGCCGGCGCGCATCTCCGTACCATCCACGGCATATCCCGCTGCAACGGGCACGTTCTCCGTCATGATCACGATGCGACCACCGCCGTTCGGCATCGCATCGCGCGCGTTCACAATGAGATTGGCCAACACCTGCTCGAGTTGGCCGCGATCGATGCGCACGAGGCGCAGATCGGGCGCGAGCCGCGTTTCGAGCTGCACGTCCTCGCCAATGAGGCGGCGCAACATCCGCTCGGTTTCCACCACGACATCATTGAGATCCACCACGCGCGGATCGACGACCTGCTGCCGGCTGAACGTCAGGAGTTGGCGCGTCAGTCCAGCGGCGCGTTGTCCTGCACGACTGACCTCGTTCAGCAACTCCTTCGATTCCGCATCGGTGGTGTCTTCGAGCACCATTGCCGTGCAGCCGTTGATCACCGTGAGCAGATTGTTGAAGTCGTGCGCAATGCCACCGGCCAGTCGCCCCACCGCCTCCATCTTCTGGGCGTGTCGGTACTGCTCCTCGAGACGACGACGCTCGGTGATGTCCCGCACCACAACGATCACGCGGTCGTCGGTCTTCTTCACCATGCGTGCGTCGAACGCGCGCGTCGTGTCACCGGGAAACTCCAGATCGTACTCGAACATCTGCATCTGGCTCGTGCCGAGCGTCCGCGCGATGGCGTTCTCGTACACGTCGGCGACGTTCGGCGGCAACACCTCGCGCACCGTCTTGCCGAGAAAGTGTTCCGGCGCCACGAGCAGGCTGCTTGTTTCCGGCGCGTGGAAGCTGATGTGCCGCGAATCAGCACCAAGCTCGAAGATGACATCCGGCAACGCCGCCAGAATCGCGCGCTGATACTCCGACACGCTCATCAGTTCACGCTCGGCGCGCTTCCGGTCGGTGACGTCGGTGGCGATCACGCCAATGCCGGTAACGTCGCCTGCTTCGCCGCGCACCGGGTAATACGACGTCAACCAGTCGCGCACTTCACCGCGCGGCGTCGTGCGTTCCATCTCGACGCCAATCACCGGCTTTTCAGAGCGCAGCACTTCGGCGTAGATCGGATGAAGGATCGACCACTGCGCCGGAATTATGTCCTTCACACTGCGGCCCGAATGAGCGGCGACCGCGTGGCCATTGAGCCGCGCGAGCGTGTCGTTGATCAGCACATAACGAAACTCGCGATCAAGCAGCGCGATGCCGAGCGGCGCGGCCTGCACGAGTGCGTGCAGCGTGTGGAACGTGATCTCGTGCTGTGCGAGCGCCGTCTTGTCATCCGCCATTCGTGGAAGCTTAGGCGGCGATCGAAACGCAGGCCAGCGGGTCAGAGATTGTAGTAGGAGACCGGTGCAAACGCCGCCATCACGGCGAGCAGTTGGACCGTCAGTACGCGAATGGCCGCGGTCGGTGACGCGGGGAGCCAGCGAAAGGCGTGATAACCCACAATCGGCACCTGGAGCGCGATGAGCAGCTGGAACAGGTGCGCCGGCGTTCCTTCGTCGACTTCATGCGTGATGCCGGTCAGCAGCAGGTGACTCGTGACCAGCGTGAGCGCCGCAAACGACATCAGGATCGGCACGAACGCGCTGGGTGTTCGAATGAGTCGAGAGAAGGGCACGGGGCGCCTCGCCTCCGGGTGGATCAAGGTAAAGTACTTTACAAAACAGAGTCAATGCGCTGGACCGTACAGCACCGCCCCCGGACGAGCGGTCGTCATCGCGCCGCCCTCGTACACCACCTGCCCGTTCACCACCACCAACGAAAACCCCTCGGCGTATTGGTGCGGATTCTCGAACGTGGCCTTGTCGCGCACCTTCGCCGGATCGAACACGGCGACATCCGCCTTCATGCCCACCTTCAGCACGCCGCGATCCTGAAGCCCGAGCCGCTGCGCGGGATAGGACGTCATCTTCCGCACGGCATCCTCGAGGGTGATCACCTTCTTGTCGTGCACATACACGCCGAGCACGCGCGCGAAGGTGCCGTAGCTGCGGGGATGCGGATTGCCTTTGCCAAATGTCGGGATCTCGCCATCGGTTGCGATCATCGTTCCCGGGTAACGCAGAATGCGCACGAGATCGTCTTCGTTGATCGCGTGAAAGATTCCCTGGCACCCGCCTTTCTCCACGATCCACATCGCGGCCTCCGCGGCATTTTCCATGGTCGGCTCCATGCCGCGCATGCGCGCAATGTCGGCGAGATTCTTTCCGTCGAGCGACGCATCCCACGGGCAACGTGCCATTACGACATTCTTCGCGTCGCCACCACCACGTTCGAGGCGGATGATCTCCGCACTTTCCTTCCTGATGCGCGCGTGCTGTGCGGGATCCTTGATGCGCGCGAGCACCTCGGCGTTCGTGCCCGCGAGCGCCCACGCGGGAAGCAGCGCCGCGGCGACGCTTGTTGCCGACGCCGTGTACGGATACTGATCGATCGTCGCATCCACGCCGCGCGCGCGTGCTTCTTCCACGAGCCGCAACGTCTCGACGGACTGTCCCCAATACCCCGGGCCCACGACCTTGTGGTGCGTCACCTGCGTGGGAAGCCCGCCGTCCTCGCCAATGCGAATCGTTTCCATCACCGACGTCACGACGCCCTTCGCCTCGTCGCGCATGTGCGAGATGTGGATCCCGCCGAATCGCCCGGCGACTTTCGCCAGCTCGATCACTTCCTCTGTCGGTGTGAACGTGCCGGGCACATAGAACAATCCGGACGACAAGCCAAACGCGCCGTCCTTCATGCCGCGCTCCACGAGCACACGCATGCGCGCGATCTCATCGGGCGTCGCCTTTCGGTCGACATCACCCATCACGGTCGTGCGCACGGAGCCCTGGCCAATGAATGCGCCGATGTTGATCGACTTCCTCAACGAGTCGAGCTTGGCGAGAAAGGGTGCGAGCGGAACGGGCGAGCTTCCATCGGGCCCTTCGATCACCGTGGTCACACCCTGCCGGATGTAG
>JBBQHJ010000271.1:0-6672 GCA_038323865.1 Gemmatimonadales bacterium | reverse complement strand
TTTCGTTCTGCGGGCTACGGTTTTGAAGGCAGCGTAGACTCAACGGGTCTCGTGCTGTCCGGTGCAACGGGATCCTTACCCGTCGCAGCGGTTGCGCTCGTGCCGAACGAGAAGCCGGTCATCGAGCGGTTTGTCGTCGAGATGGTTCCCGGTCCGGCATCGCGCGTTGACGTCTCGCCACGACCTTCGAAATTCATTCCAGGCCAGCGCCTCCAGCTCAGCGCCACCACGTATGCAAAGACGAGTGACATCCGCGTCGACCACGTGCAGTGGAGTAGCTCCGCGCCGTCGATCGTGAAGGTATCCGCCGACGGCGCCGTGCAGGCGCTCGCGGCAGGGAAGGCAACGATCACGGCCTCAGCGGGTGCGGCGAGCGAGAAGATTCCCGTCGAAGTAGTTGGCGCGCGCATTGCGAGCGTCGAGGTGCAGCCGGCTCGAACGTCCGCACGCACTGGCGACGTGATCAAGTTCCGCGCAGTGGTGAAGGATGCATCGGGCAAGGAGATTACCGGCCTGACGCCGAGCTGGTTGTTTACCCCGGGCAAAGGGATGATCAATCGCGACGGTGCATTCGTCGCGTATGAACCGGGTGCGTATCAGGTGACGGCGAGCTTCGGTAGCCAGACCGCCGACGCGATGGTGACGGCGACCGATCGCGATGTGAAGCGTCCTGTGAAAGTCGTGGGCAAGCTGGTACGCAGCGCGTTCCCGACAGGCGAGCTCTGGATTCATCCGAACGGTAACGTCGCATATCTCACGACGGAACTCGGCGGTGATCGCGTCTACACGGTAGACATCAGCAATGCCGGCGCACCGGTAGTGGTCGATTCAGTGATGCTCAATGCGCGCGGTGTCAACGATGTGATGACGACCCCCGACGGCAACTACGCGGTGATGACGCGTGAAGGCGCGTCGGACCGCAAGAATGGCATCGTGATTTTCGACACGCACGATGCGCTGCATCCGAAGCAGATCAGCGAATTCACAGATGGTGTGACGTCCGGTGTGCACTCGACGTTCATTCACTCGCAGCCCAAATACGGCACGCAGATCTACCTGACGAATGACGGTACCGGCGCGCTGCACATCATTGACATCACGGACCCGTACAAGCCGAAACAGCTCAGCACATTCGCACCGCGCCAGTCTGAGGCGGGACGCATGCTGCACGACATCGACGTACAGAACGGACTACTGTACGGCGCGTGGTGGAACGATGGCCTCGTCATTCTCGATGTCGGCAACGGCATAAAGGGCGGCACGCCGTCGAATCCCAAACTCGTCACGCAGTACAAGTACGACTTGAACGCGTTGTATCGCGATGTCGAGAAGGAAGGCGGCAAGGGTTTCATCCGCGGAACCCATACGGCGTGGCGGTACCGGAACTACGTCATCCTCGCGGACGAAGTATTCGGAAACGAGCCGGCGAATGTGCTGTTTGCCGGCGGCAATGCACGCGCGCATGGTCGCTTGCACATCGTTGACGTCTCCGACATCGAGCACCCGAAGCCCGTTGCGTGGTATGAGCCGGAATACGGCGGTGTGCACAACGTGTGGGTGGCAGGCGACACGCTCTACATGGGCGCATACAATGCCGGCTTCCACGCGTTCGATCTCTCCGGCGAACTACTCGGCGACCTCAAGGCGCAGGGCCGTGAAATCGCCGAGTTCATGACGGGCGATCCGAAGGGGCATATTCCGAACGCGCCGATGGCGTGGGGCGTTGTCGTCAACAAGAAGGACGGACTCGCCTACGTGAACGACATCAACAGCGGCCTGTGGGCGTTGAAGATTGAGCCGAAGCCCAAGCCCGTTCCGTAGTCGGCCAGCCGGCAGACCGGCAGACCTCTACGCGCCAAATCCCTTCGCCACTCCAGCCCAATTCACCACGTTCCACCAAGCCTTCATATAATCCGGCCTGCGGTTCTGATACTTGAGGTAGTACGCGTGCTCCCAGACATCGAGGCCGAGGATTGGCGCGGCCTTGCCGTCCATGAGCGGGTTGTCCTGGTTCGGTGAGCTCGTGATGGAGAGCTTGCCACCGTCGTTGTTCAACCACACCCACCCCGAGCCGAAACGGCCGGCACCGGCGGCAGCGAACTGCTCCTTGAACTTCTCGAAGTCACCGAAGGCGCTGTTGATTGCGTCGGCCAACGCGCCACTCGGCGCACCGCCGGCGTTTGGTGCCATCCAGTTCCAGAACTGCGAGTGATTCCAATGACCGCCGCCGTTGTTACGCACTGCCGTGCGAATGGCTTCGGGCACTGCGTTGAGATCGCGAAGAAGATCTTCGATCGACTTGTCGGCGAGCTCTGGAGCTTTCTCCAACGCCGCGTTCAGGTTCGTCACGTAGGCGTTATGGTGCTTGCCGTGATGAATCTCCATGGTCTGCACATCGATATGCGGCTCGAGCGCGTTCGTAGCGTAGGGCAGGGGCGGAAGCGTGTGCGGCATAACGATCTCCGTGTGGTTCAGGCTGGGCGTGCGCGTGAGCGCTCGCGCTGCCAGGAAATTATTCCCGGCAGCAGTGAAAGAAAGATGACGACGAGAATGACCTTCGTGATGTGGTTCTCGATTCCTGGAACGAAGCTCCCCAGGAAATAGCCGATGAACAGCATCGACCAGATCCACAACACGGCTCCGAGCACATTGTAGACCGTGTACGTCTTGATGGGCATCTGAGCCAACCCGGCGACGACAGGCACAAACGTGCGGACAATCGGCATGAAACGCGCAATGATGAGCGTCTTGCCACCGTGCCTGTCGTAGAACTCCTTCGCACGGAACAGGTGTTTCTTCTTGAACAGCAGGGAATCATCACGCTTGAACAGTCGTGGTCCCGTATAGAGTCCGATGTAGTAGCCGACCGTGTTGCCTACGATAGCCGCCACCGTGAGCAGCAGGCCGAGCACCCACATGTTGAGGCCGAATTGTGGCTGCGTCGCCAGCAGGCCAGCGGTTACCAGCAGCGAGTCGCCGGGAAGGAAGAACCCGATGAGCAGCCCGGTTTCACCGAAGATGATTGCGGTAAGCCCGATGTACCCGCCGGCCTGTACGAGGAGGCGGGGATCCTTGAGCTCATGAAAGATGTCGATTAGCCAATGCATGTAGGTCGGCGTAAGGAAGACGTCGAGCGCAGCGGAAGTTCGATAGACGCAGAGTACCGGTCAACCGCCAAACGCCGAGAGACGTTAGTAACTCGGCTCGGCGCGTCGGTGCTGATGCTGCTCGCATTCGGGTGGATCTGGGTGATCGCGACGCGGCCAACACGGAGCGCAGTGGCCGCAGAACCGACCGCGGCAGCACTCGCCTCGGCGGCGATGACCAACAGCGATGCACCGACCGCCGCCTATGTCACGGACGCGGCGTTGCGTGCCGTCGCCGGAGAAATGCGCGGTGCCAGCGGAAAGTTAAATGCCGAGATCACGCCGGCGGGAACGCCAATCCCGTCGGATGCGGGGCATGGCGCGCTCGTCGCGCTGTCCGAGAATGATTCGAGCGGAACGTCCGTTGCGCCCAAGGCAGGTATCTGGAAGCTCGCGGCCGCCGTCAACAATGCCATCAAGCCGATTGCCAATTTCAGCCTCATCAGCACGCGTCCGATCAGCGAAAAACAGAACGGCAGGGTTGGACTCTATTACATCGGGAGCTGGCCCGGCGAGAGGGGCGGGGCGGTGAGCGCGCCGAAGAAGGCGCCGAGTGATCGGTATCGCCCTCCATCGGGCTTCATCGAGGTCACTCAGGCGAATGCGGACACGCATGTCTCCGAGCACTTCAAGCTGCGCGACTTTCTCACGCATGATCAGGCGAACGTGTGGCCCAAGTACGTCGTGATTGAGCTGCGCAACATCGACAAGCTGGAGCTCGTGCTGAGCGACCTCGAGTCACACGGAATTCCAGCCACAGGTGTGCACGTCATGAGTGGATTCAGGACGCCGCAGTACAACAAAGCCGGTGGCGACCCTAAAGGGAGAGCCGGACTGAGCAGGCATATGTATGGCGACGCCGCGGACATCTTCATTGACAACGACGGCAATGGCGCCATGGACGACCTCAACCATGACGGTCGCGTGGACATCAACGACAGCAGGGTGGTGCAGCAGGCAGTGGATCGCGTCGAGGCGGCGCATCCGGAATTGGTTGGTGGTGCAGGCGTATATCCGGCTGAGTCCGGGCACGGACCTTTCATACACATTGATTCGCGCGGCTATCGTGCGCGCTGGATCGGCTCTGGAGGAGGATCATGACAGCAGAAACACGGCGGGCAGCGGACGGGACAGTGGAACTCGAGAAGCCAGGCGCAATTGATCGGCTTGGTAAAGTGCTCAAGCCTGATGATGGACAGGTCGAGATACCCGGCATACGGCAGAGCGACCTCGAGCCGTACGTTGGGCTTCGCTATCTCTCCAAGCTTTTCAAATTGATGGGAGTGATTCTCGCGCTGTTGTTGCTGGCCGAGGTCGTCACGGGCGTGATGGCCCAGGGTAGCGCGGCGGTGCCCACGCTCCTCGGCGAGGCGAGTCGCTTGATCGTGCTCGCTGGCTTGCTGTGGGGAGTCGGTGATCTCGCAATTCTTCTCATCGACGTTGGGCACGACGTGAGGGCGGCGCGGATCATGATGGCGCGTCAGTCACGTGCGTTACATGGCCCAACCGCCGAGACCGAAATTCCAACGTCACCTCGTTGATTCCGGCGCGGATGCAGCGTCCGGTACGATCGTTGCCTCTGAAGATGACAAAAGCAGTAACAACTCACTCATCGAGGATCGACAAATGCTTTTCACAATCGCGCTCATTCTCTTCATTCTCTGGGCGCTCGGCTTCTTTGTCGTGCACGTTGGCGGTGGACTCATTCACGCGCTGCTGGTCATCGCGCTGATCGTCATTGTCTACCGCTTGGTGACGGGACAGCGAGTGGCGTAGCAGTCGGCCAGTCGTCCAGTCAAACGGCGCCCAAGTAGGGCGCCGTTTGTCATTCCGAGCCAGGTCGGGGAATCTGCACTTGCCGGCCGACTGGCCGACTGGCCGACCGAAGGTGAGCTTGACTGACATGGACCTCCTGGTCGTCTCGCACACACATTGGGATCGCGAGTGGTATCACTCGGCGGATGAGTTTCGCGCGCGACTTGTGCGGCTCATTGATGAGTTGCTCGACGATCCGCCGCCTGCCGGCGCGAGCTTCTTGCTCGACGGACAAGCCATTCTGCTCGACGATTACCTCGATGTCCGGCCCGAACGTGCGGGGGAGCTGAGCGCGCTGTTGCGTGACGGCCGCATCGAGGCCGGCCCATGGTATGTGCTGGCCGACGAACTGATTCCGAGCGGCGAAGCCCTCGTGCGCAATCTGCTCGTCGGGCGAGATACAGTTTGGCGCCTGCGCGGAACGCCACCGAGTGTGATGTATTGTCCAGATTCGTTCGGGCATCCGGCCATGCTTCCGGCTATCGCCGCAGGTTTTGGCTGCGACGTTGCCGTTGTCTGGCGCGGGCTCGGCGGCGCACGTTCGCCGAAGGGGGATTGCATGCGTTGGCGCGCGGCCGATGGGTCATCGGTGCTCGTCTATCATCTCCCGCCAGATGGCTATGAGTTCGGGAGCAGCCTTCCCACTTCTGGCCCCGAGGGTTCAGCAAGAGCGTCAAAAATCGTTGGCGTTCTTCAACCGCGAGCAACAACCGGCACCGCAATCCTCTTCAACGGCGCAGATCATCATGCTCGCCAGCGTGAGCTGACGCTCGCACTCGATGCGCTTGTTCGAGCGACCGAGCCGGTGAGGGTTCGTGCGTTATCGTTGCAACATGCCGCTGAGATGCTCGTTACCGCGGCCAGCAAGACAACGCCGCCGGAAATTACCGGCGAGTTGCGTGACTCATACGGTTACACCTGGACGCTCGGTGGAACGCTCGCCACGCGTGCGCACCAGAAGCGCGCGAATGCCGCTGCCGAGCGCTTGCTTGTTCATGATTTGGAGCCGTGGCTTGCGCTATTGCCTGATGCTGGCGATTCGAGTTCGCGCGCCTTGTTGCAACGCGCGTGGCGTACGCTGCTGAGCGCGCATCCGCACGACACGCTCTGCGGGACTTCCATCGATAGCGTTGCAGAGGCGTTCGACGCACGTGTCAGGTCTGCAACGGAGCAGGGGCGCACATTGCGCAGCGCAACGATCCATGCGCATGTCGCTCACGACGCCGAAGTGGCGCGCGAATCTCAGGACTCATGGCAGCCAGCAGTGATCGTGCGCAATCCGGCGGCACGGGTGCGCGGTGGAATCGTCGAGCTCACGCTGCGCGCAAAGTTGGCGGACATCGCCGTGGGCCCTGGTTCGGCAACACGCCAAGGAGAACGTCAGCGCCCGCAGGCATTCGTCGTCGATGGAATCCGCGTGCAAGTCCTCGAGCGAACGGAAACGGTCGAGCTGACAGAGGCACCGCGCGCGTATCCGGACGCCGATCAGGTTATCGAGGCGCGCGCAGTGGGCTGGATCGAGCCGATTGCCGGGTATTCAGTCACAACGCGACTGCATCGCTCGCGTAAACTTCCGTCGGTGCCGAATCCTGTTGTAGTGACGACAGCGTCACTCGACAACGGATTGATGCGTGTCGACGTCGATGACGAAGGTCGTGTCACTCTCATCGATCGCCAGGCGGGACGCACGATCACCGATGTCGTGCGCTTC
>JBBQHJ010000270.1:0-6711 GCA_038323865.1 Gemmatimonadales bacterium | reverse complement strand
CGTACCGAGCACCGATTCGTCGTCGCTTTCATCATCGCCGCTCTGCAGAATTCGGTACGCGTGATGAGCCTCGTCGTTGAAGACGAGCAGGTTCTGCTTCTTGCCGAGATCGCGACCGAGTACGCGTTCGAGGAGTGCGGCGTCGCTCTCGACGTAGGTGCGATAGAAGACCTTCGCCTGCGTTAGCGCACCGTTCTCATTCCGTTTCTCTTCAAGCACCGTGAAGAGCTGGGCATCAGCGCGCTTGAGATACTCGTCGAGTGTGAGGTAGGTCCGTCCGCGCGCCTTGGTGTTTTTGTCGCCGATGTAGATGTAGTCCATCTGCTCAACGGCAACCCCCGCCTTCACAACGCGCGCACCATCGTCACCGACACGCGCCATCTGCTGCGGTTCGAAGACGTGCCAGTTGGTGACGAGCACCCGTCCGCGACTCAGCAGCGGCATCATATCCGCCGGCACGAGGTCGCGCGTGCGGTAGACTGACGCTTCTCCCTGCGCCGGATCGAGCTCACGCAGGCGGTCGCGGATGGTGATGTTCGGACACACAACGAGTACCGCATCCGAAAAACGGCCATCAGCTCGCGAGGTCACCTTGTTGAGGATGCTCCATGACGCGAGCATCGCCATGACCGTCGTCTTGCCGGCCCCGGTGGCCATCTTGCATGCGTAGCGCTGAAACGCTGTGTTCCCTTCATCGACAAGGCGCGCACTCAACGTTTCGCGCGGAACGTTGATGCCTTGAAGAAGATCTTGGCGCGCCTCGCGCAGAAAAATTACGGCTTCAGCGGCTTCGAGCTGCGCGAAGAACAGGCGCTGTTCTCGTCCGTCCCTGCGCCACCAGCGGAGCAACTCCAGTGTCGTCCTGCTGACGCCCGGATATCCCGCCTTGCGCCACTCAGCAAGCCGATCGCGAACCGTGTTGACGAGGACGAGTCCGTAGGCGTCCTCGTAGTCGTTTCCTTCGGAGTCTTCCTTATATGGTAGGAGCGTGCCGTCGAAGAGGTCCCAGCCTTCCTCCCGGTTCTTTGGACCGAAGACGAACGAATCCCGGCGAAGTCCGATCAGTTTCGGATCGCGACCTCGCTGGATGTACCAATGCTTCGCCGGCTCGGCGAAGGGTGAATTCTGGATTGGCTGGCCGACCTCGTACGTCATGGTGGCGCTACTCGCGGGTTGCCAGGTATCAGGGGCTGGCAATCAATTACCAATATGCATACATTCAAGGCAGGATCTGACACCGGGCTAGACTCGGCAGTAGGATCCTCCGGGCCCGGGTAAAACCGGGCCCTTTCTATTGGCTGAGCCCCGGTTTTCATAGGCGCACGATCCCTTGCGGGTCCTTTGAACTGGCACGCTTGCAGAGAACCGGATCGAGCCGGTCGAGGTAGTTTCGGCCGCCTTTCCTGGCCACATACGCGGCGGGCGCGAGCTTCTGATAGAGAACGAAGGCGTTCACGTCAGCGAGTTGCAGAAAATAGGCGTGATTGGAGTCCCTGTGGACTGCGTCCTCGACGAGGGTCGTGAGCGGAACGTGACGAAATCCGCCCCCGCCCTTGTTGCTGATCGGGTTGAACTTCCTCATCCTGCGGGTCAGCGCGCGGAGCTTTTGCTCGTCCGTTCGATCTACAATCAGGAGCCCGTAGTCCTGCGAGTTCTTCGGTCCGGGAAAGTTCTGGTAGGAAATAGTGTCGTGAAATCGCTGGACCAGACACTTCCAGGCCCAGTCGAATACATCGTAGTCCGCTGACTTGCCGCGCTTGTCGACGACGATATTGAGGATGCTGATATCCGGCAACGTGGCCTCGAAATCCACCACGTCACGCAGGATCCTCAGCCGAAGCGATTTTGCGACCCTGGCCAGATCGCCCGGCTTGCGAATGAAGTGACCTGCATGAATTTCTTCGCGAAGCTTAAGGCCATATTTTGCCCGCAGATCGCGTCGGAATTCGATGATTGCGTCCAGTGTGCGATGCCACACAAGCTCGTGCAGTACGAGGCCACTCAAGACGAAGAAGTCAGTCGGACTGCCGTCCTGGCCAATGTCACCGCTCTCGTCTACGTAGAGCAGGTACATCAGGCCTTCAAGGCCTCACCGATTGTACGCACAACCATGAGTTCGTTGCCGCGCGAGTCGATCACCTTCACGGCGATCTTCGTATCCTCGTCTGCCTCGAAGGGCGCACTCTCGGCGCCATTGAGGTGATCCCAGACCGATTCCTCGTAGTCTGCACGAAGCGCCTTGCGAAGGTTCTCCCACGCGCCCGTGCGCGGGAAAAACGCCTGCGAGACATGGAAGCAGAGGTCGTTGTATTGCGTGTCCAGCATCCAGCAGGGAACGTCATCGCCCTCGAGAGAATCGACCTTGCTTGTGGTGGGATCGAAGATGTCGAGACCGAGGAGCTTGACCACGTATCGCTGCGAGTCAGCCTTGTCCTTCTTCGGCGCCTTCGCGACTTCGATATCCGGCAGGCCGCACACCGAGAAGATCTGGCTCGAGCGCAGGTTCTTGAGGAGATCGCCCATCATGATGTCCGGCGTCATCTGGACATAGGTCGCCGCGATTCCGAGCGCCGTTTCGGCGCTCTCGACGATCTCGCGCGCGTTGGGCTGGATAGCAAAGCCGATTACGTACAGATGCGTGTAGTTTCGCGCGTTCGCCTCCTTCGCGGCGTTGTACACCATCTTTTCACTGACGGCGCCATTTTCCGGACCGAAGGTGATGGCGACAGCCTGTGCCGAGCCATTCTCGCCGACGAGTGCCTCTGCCGAGAGCGCGAGTGCTTTTGCGGGTGGGCGAATGCTTCGCAGCGTTGCTGTCTTGTTGCCGCCGAGCTGGAGATTCGGACTCCGCCGAAGGACTTCGAGCATACGCTCGACAAATGACCCGTACTCGGCGGCGATGGCGGGCGTGGAGTCGTCGATACCGTCTCCGTCGAAATCGACAGGCGTCGGAATCGTGCCTTCAACGACGAATGGGCCGCTTACGCGAGTGATGCTGCTGTTCTGTTCCGGCCGATCGACGAGCACCTCCTGCTTTGGCGGCTCGTCGTTGGCGATGGACTTCAGCGTGATGTGGGGAACAATGCCGCCGACTTCCTCGCCCTTGTTGTTCTGCTTGCGCTTGTAGACAAAGCCGCCTGCGGGACCGCGCTTCTCTTCTGCGAGCTCGTACCACGGAAAAGTGGCCGTAAGAATCCGCTGGCGCGCGAGCGCAAGAGGGACGCGAGAGGTATCGATTGTGATCCACCGGCGGCCCCACTGCTCGGCCACATACGCGGTTGTTCCGGACCCGCACGTTGGATCAAGCACAAGATCGCCGGGACTGGTTGACATCAGAATACAACGTTGTGCGATAATCGGACTTGTCTGCACCACATATTGCTTCCTGTCCGAAAACCCGGAAATGACCGTATCATTCCAAATATTCGTGAGAGATACTACCGGAAAATCACTGAAGTAGCGCACATAACACAACGTGTTTCCGAGAGCGATTAGCCGGTTCTTGTTCGCAAGGCGCTCAAGCCCTCTTTTGTCACTCTTGAACGTTCCCTTACCGGGGGTGAAGTGCTTCCCCCCAAACTCGAACGACGCTACGTCACCCGCTCCCGCCGGCCGCTGACTAGTAAGATTGTCAGGACGAAATACGCGCGAACCGGCTTCAGCTTCTCTAAGCGCCTCCTCTCGTGATCCAAGGCTTTGCCTCGATCCGTTGGCCTGTTCAACCCAGGAGTATTGGCCCGTGCTGTCCGTCTTCGGGAGATAAATCGGATTTATTCGGACTCGCGAGATATCGCGCGCAAACCACAATAAGTAGTCCGCTACGCTGCTCATGCCTTCACCCGAAGAGCTACTTGTCTTTGTAAAGGCTATCAATCCAACATAATTTTCCGATCGAAACACCTCAGCCATCACCTCTTTGACGTGATGGACATTCTCCTCAGAGATCTGGACAAAAACACTACCGCTTTCAGTCAAGAGATCGTGCGCGGTGAGCAGCCTGTCCCTCAAGTACGTTAGATACGAGTGCAGTCCTAGCTCCCATGTATCGCGATACGCCTGCACCATCTCCGGCTCACGAGTCATGTCCGCGTCGTCGTTGTGTTTGACGTCGCGCTTCCTCACGAACGGCTGAAAATTAGACCCGAACTTCACGCCGTATGGCGGGTCGATGTAGATCATCTGCACTTGACCACCCAGCCCTTCATACTCCAGAAGCGAATTCATCACCACCAGTGAATCGCCGAGCACCATGCGATTCACCCAGCGGTCCTTGTGCTCGTACGAACGGAGAAGCTGATCTGTGATCGAACGCTGGGGATCGCCAAAGAGATCGAGCGCCTCCTGCTTGTCCCTTTGATGCGACTTGAGCGTTTCGAGAATCGCCTTCGTCGATAGCCGCTCGTGTACGAACATTGGAAGCGTGGGCACGTCGAACGAGAGCCGCTCGGCCTTGCCGGTCCAGTTCAAGAACGGCTTCGAGATGCGCGCCAGCTCTTCTGCGGCTTCACGTGCTTCATCAAGCGTCGTCGCGGAAAGAATGCGCTGGATCAGCGCCTCGCCGTGCTCACGCGCGGCGTTCTGACCATCCCAGTCCAGCGATGGCGAAAGAGATGAGTCGTACTTGTAGGTTTTCGGTGCCTTCTTCTTGCGAAAGTCGGCCTGCGTACCGATCTCCGGACGGCTGGCGACTTCCGACGTAGAGTGCGTGTAGGATTCGGCCGTCTGAGTTGTTGGCACACGGCGAGGCCGCGGCGCGGCTGGAATGCTGTCCTTCTTTTTGCGCGGAGGCATCGGCTACTGCTTCGCCTTCAGCTCGGAGTCGTGCTCGCGCAGGAACGTCTGAATCTCGCTGGACATCTCGAGAAGCTTGGTCCATTGCTCCTTGTAAAGCGTGATCGGGAAGCGTCCAAGCCCGTAAATCGAGAGCCCGCCCTTCTCGCTCACCTTCATTGAAATCCCTTTTGCCGCCGCACCCTTGAGCGCGGCGTTCTCATTTCGAAGGCGTTCCAGTTCAGCCTTGAGATCTTCGTCAGACATTGCAGCACCGGAAAGGCGGTTTCAAGCAGAGGTGCGGTGTTGCGCCCCGATCACCTAAGGGACGCAACCCGACGCTGCTGCAAGATGCACAATAGTCCAGTGCCATGACAGAACCCTGCGCTGGCTTGCTGATCGCCTTTCAAAAAGCGGCATTGTCAGACCTGACGGTAAGTCTGTTAGAGCTGCCGCGCCGGCGAACCTATCGCCAGCGCAGCATCGCGCGCCGTTACGGTCTGCCGACTTTCTTCTTGATGGCGTTGATCAGGGAGTTGGCCGCCGCATTTCCAGCCGCCTTCGCATGGTCGCCACCATTGGCGCCGAGGTCCTTGAAGCTCACCGCGTATTCGCGACCCACCCTGATCTGCCGGCTCGGCAACACTTCGAGCTGCGCCAGCGTGAGGTCGTGCGTAAATGAAGTGCCAATCTCGTGACCGTTTGCGTCGTAGCGAACCAGCGCAAAGGTCGCCATGCGGGACTCACCCGGCGCGAGGGCAAACTGTGGATCGGCCTTCGAGCCTTCGACCTTCCCCATTCCGGTGACACTCATGTCGTACGTACCGGCATGACCCCAGTAGTAGCGATTGCCAAGATTGTCCGTCGCACCACTCGTCGTTGCTTTGTAGGCGAGTATGATGGGCTGATTGGTGATGTTCCGAATCCGCAGGTTCACGCGCAACACGTGGTACTTCTTGTTGCCCTCGGTGCTCTGGTTGAACTGATCCACCTCGGCCACGAACGGGCCGGCGCCATAGCAGCGCGGCTTTCCCTCGCATGGATCGGGCATGGCTTGCACCGGTGCGGTCGCGGCCTGTGCCGCGGCAGGTGACGTCGCCGGCATCGCTTCGTTCGATGCCATGGTTGATCCCGCGCCAAACCCGCGGAAGTGCAGCGCGTGCTCGCGGCCAAGCCGGAGCTGGTTTCCAGCCACCGGATTGATCTCGCGCACCGCGAGATCGATCTCGTATTTCGTGCCGAGAATCTGAGTCGCGGCCGCCTGGAAGCTCAGTTCGAAGCGTGCATCACCTGCCTCGCCGGGTTGGAGCACGAACTTTGGATCGAAGCTGCTGGCGATTTCGCCAATGCCGCGAACGGAATTCGCATTCGGCACCTGATAGCGATTGCCTTGATCGTCGATGGCGATGCCCGATCCGGCGACGTAGCCGAGGATAAGCGGACGCGTGGTGCGATTCTGAAAGCGTACGGCGATCGTC
Source organism: Gemmatimonadales bacterium (assembly GCA_038323865.1). GTDB lineage: Bacteria > Gemmatimonadota > Gemmatimonadetes > Gemmatimonadales > Gemmatimonadaceae > AG11. The sequence goes on along the minus strand of JBBQHJ010000270.1, from coordinate 463 downwards.
ATGACGTGTGTGTTGCGGTCGCCCGTGCTCATGCGAAAATCGGTGACGTTCGCGGTAAAGCTCTGTACTTCCGCGCAGCTCGGCCGGCCCTGGCAGCCCGGAACGGCCTGTGCGGTGCCTGCGCTCGACCCCAGCGCGCTCAAGGCTGCGGCAAGCAGCAGTGTGTGAATGCTGCGACGTCCATGCTTCGTGTGCATGCTCCAGGTCCTCGTGTGTCTGGGTGATCGTGTCATTGTGCGTGCGTGGATGCCCATGCGGCGTCCACGAGTTGGAGCACCACGCGAATGCGTGGCAGTGCGTTGTTGCCGCGGCTCATGAAGTCGTCGTCGGGCTCGTAGTACGCGGTGACCGCGGTGTGTGGACCGCTCTGATTGTAGGTGAGCGTCGCGTCCACCGGCGCACCCCAACCGAGCGCGTAGGTGCCGGCCTGTTTTGCCTCGGTGACGTCGCCGTACTTTTTCAC
>JBBQHJ010000269.1:0-6720 GCA_038323865.1 Gemmatimonadales bacterium | reverse complement strand
TCACGCCTCACGCCTCACGCCTCACGCCTCACGCCTCACGCCTCACGCCTCACGCCTCACGCCTCACGCCTCACGCCTCACGCCTCACGCCTCACGTCGACAATGGATCCGATCGAACTCTCCGGCTTCGCTGGTCTTACTGCACTCGGCCTTCTCACCCTCAACATCCTCATCGGGTTGTTGATGTCGGTGAAGTACAACCCCATGCGACACTGGCCACACCGGCGCGTGAATACCGTGTTGCTCCACAACTACACCGGTTGGGCAGCGCTCGCGGTGGTGTTCCTGCATCCAGCGCTGCTGCTGATTCCCAATCGTGTGGATTTCCGGTTGGTGCACGTGCTGTTTCCACTCGATGCGCCGAAGCAGCCGATCATCAACACGTTCGGCGCGGCGGCCATGTATCTGCTGGCGATTGTGGTGCTCACGTCGTGGCTGCGCTTTGAGATCGGGCGAACGTGGTGGAAGCGAATCCACTTTGCGACGTATGCGTTGTTTCCGATCTACGCCGTGCACGCGTTTCTCACAAACCCGCATCTCGATGACAAGCCGATCGATTACTTCGACGGCGAGAAGGTGTGGGTGGTGTTCTGCTTGCTGACGGTGCTCGTGGCCATGAGCGCGCGCATCAGGTGGCAATTCCGGCAACCGCGGGCGCGAGTGCATAGGGCCAAGGAGGGGCGAGGCGCGAGGCGCGAGGGCGCATCGGCGGTGTAGTGGCCGCCTCGCTCCGAGCTCCTCGCCCTCATTTCCCTCCTTGACTCCGATATATCGTACGATATATCATTAGAAGAACGATATATCGCCGATACAACGGCGGAGGACACAATGCGCGGCTTCTTCTGGGACTGCAGAGACCAGCCACACCACTCCCGACCCAAATGGGGCTGGGACGCCAACTTCATGAACGGATTCTTCTCCGAAGGCCGCCCCCGCGGACGCTGGCGCGGCGGACGCATGTTCGAACAGGGCGACCTGCGCTACGTCGTCCTCCGTCTCCTCGAGGAAAAGCCCCGCCACGGCTACGAAATCATCAAGGCGCTCGAAGAGAAGTTTGGCGGTGCCTACGCGCCGAGCCCGGGTACAGTCTACCCCACCCTTCAGCTCCTCGAAGACCTCGGATATGCCCGCGTCGTCCCCGGTGACGGAGGCAAGAAGGTCTATGAGATCACCGATGAAGGCCGGAAACATCTCGCCGAAAACCGCGAGACTGTGGATACGATTTTCGACAGGATAGCGACACTGGTAGGACACTTCCTGGATGAGCCCATGGGAGAGGTCCACGCGGCATTCAGGAGCGTCGGCAAGGCCGCCTATTCCAAGGCGTCATCGGCACCTCAGGATGCCGAATACCTGAAGAAGATCGCCGAAGTCCTCAACCGCGCCGCTCAGGAAATCGAAGCACTCTCGAGGTAGCTCAGCCCGGCAGCGGCTTCTGCCGCTGCCGCGGGATTGTTCCATGCATATGTTCAGGTAAGGCCGGGGACAACAATGTCTCCGGCTTGCGCCGTTTGACCATTTGGCGCACCTGATCACCTCGACGGCATGTCCAGCCCGCCCGCAGGATATACAGATTTGCATGAAGTGCCTGAGCGCACTGCGCCAACGGGCGGGCGGCTGGCCACACTCTCACTCACCGCATTGGGTGTCGTCTATGGCGACATCGGCACCAGCCCGCTCTATGCGCTGCGCGAGTGCTTCAAGGCGGAATACGGAATCACGCCGACCAACGAGAACGTTCTTGGCGTTCTCTCGCTGATTCTCTGGTCGCTCGTTCTCGTCATCAGCATCAAGTACGCAGCGTTCGTTCTTCGCGCCGACAATCGTGGCGAGGGCGGCATTCTCGCGCTGCTTGCCCTGCTCCTGCAGGAAGAGCGGCGAGACGACGACAAGCGACGCAGACTCGTCCTGATCGCACTCGGACTTTTCGGCGCGTCGCTGCTCTGCGGCGAAGGCATCATCACGCCGGCCATCTCCGTATTGAGCGCCGTCGAAGGACTCGAGGTCAGCGCGCCCGCACTCCAACCGTTCGTGATGTGGATCAGCCTCGCGATCGTGTTTGCACTTTTCATGGTGCAACGCTTCGGAACCGCGCGCGTCGGCAGTGCGTTCGGACCGATCATGCTCGTGTGGTTCACCACCATCGCCGTCCTTGGCGTCAATTCGATCGCACTTACGCCCACGGTGTTGCAATCCGTGAATCCAGTGCACGCCATCAACTTCTTTCTTGTGCACGGAACGGCGGGCTTCTTGACGCTCGGCGCAGTCGTGCTGGTCGTCACCGGCGCTGAAGCCCTGTATGCCGACATGGGACATTTCGGAAAACGTCCCATTCGCGTTGCCTGGTTCGCGGCCGTGCTTCCGGCGCTGCTGCTCAACTACTTTGGCCAGGGCGCGCTGTTGCTCCGCGAGGCCAGTGCCGCCGAGAATCCGTTTTACTTGCTGGCGCCCACGGCGTTTCGGTGGCCCCTGCTCTTCATTGCAACCGCTGCCGCGGTCGTCGCGTCGCAAGCGTTGATTTCCGGCGCATTCTCGCTGACGCAGCAGAGCGTGCAACTCGGATACTCGCCGCGCATGCAGATCATCCATACGTCCGAACAAGAGGCGGGGCAGATCTACATTCCCGAGGTCAACAAGGCGCTGATGGTCGGCTGCCTCATTCTCATTCTTGGTTTCCGGACCTCCAGTAACCTGAGCGCCGCTTATGGCATCGCCGTCACGGGAGCAATGGCGATCACGTCAATTCTGTTTGGCGTCGTGGCGCGTCAGCGCTGGAACTGGTCGCGCGCGCTGGTGGGCTGGCTGACCTTCCAGTTTCTCGCCATCGATCTCTCGTTTCTTTCCGCGAACCTCGTCAAGCTGCGTCATGGCGGTTGGGTACCTCTCGCGATTGCGATGTGCGTGTACACACTCATGAGCACATGGAAGCGCGGCCGCTTGCAGCTCAGCGACATTCAGCGCGAAGGCTCCATTCCCCTGCCCACATTTCTGGAGAGTATTTCACGTCGCCCACCCGTGCGCGTGCGTGGCACCGCAGTGTTCATGACGTCGAGCCCCGATGGGGTGCCGGCAGTGCTCCTCCACCATCTCAAGCACAACAAGTGTCTTCACGATACGGTGGTGTTGCTCAGCGTTCAGACGCGCGGCGTTCCTGCGGTCGACTACGCGAGACGCGTCACCATTGAGGAACTCGGCCAGGGCTTTCATCGGATCACCGCCATGTTCGGCTTCATGGAGATGCCGAATGTGCCCGAGGTGCTCAAGATTGCACAGAAAAAGGGAGTTCCCGTTCCGAAGATGGATACGTCGTACTATCTCGGTCGAGAGCGTCTCGTCATGGCCCACAAGGCGAACATGTCGCCCTGGCGCAAGCAGCTGTTCGCCGTGATGTCGCGCAACGCGCGCTCGGCGACGGAGTTTTTCCAGATTCCGCCGAATCGAGTGGTGGAGCTGGGAGCCCAGATCGAGTTCTGATCCACGAATCATGTCATCACAGACAGCAACATATACCGCAGTCCACGAAGTCCATGAGCGCCCATCGCCAACTGGCACGCGCCTCGCCGCACTCTCGCTGACGGCGCTCGGCGTCGTCTATGGTGACATTGGCACCAGCCCGCTCTACGCGCTGCGCGAATGCTTCAAGCCCGAGTATGGCATCACGTCGTCGCACGAGAATGTGCTCGGTGTGCTGTCGTTGATTCTCTGGTCGCTCATTCTCGTGGTGAGCGTGAAGTACATCGTATTCATTCTTCGCGCGGACAATCGCGGCGAAGGAGGAATTCTCGCGCTGCTCGCGCTGCTGCTCCAACAGAAGAAGCGCATCGACGACAAGAAGGCGCGACGCGCGCTGATCGTGCTCGGGATTTTTGGTGCGGCGCTGCTCTATGGCGATGGCGTCATCACGCCCGCGGTTTCGGTATTGAGCGCCGTGGAAGGTCTCGAGGTGTTCACGCCGGGCCTCGCGCCGATCGTGATGTACGTCGCGCTCGTGATCGTGATCGCGTTGTTCATGGTGCAGCGCTTCGGCACCGAAAAGGTGGGTAAGGCATTCGGGCCAATGATGCTGATTTTCTTCGGCACCATCGCTGTTTTGGGAGTGCGGTCCATCGTCGGCACGCCGACGGTGCTGTTCGCCATCAATCCGATCTATGCTCTTCGCTTCTTTGCCGATCACGGCATGGCGGGATTTCTCACGCTGGGTGCCGTGGTGCTCTGCATTACGGGAGGCGAAGCGTTGTATGCCGACATGGGTCACTTCGGCAAGCGCCCCATTCGCGTCGCGTGGTTTTCAATCGTGTTCCCCGCGCTGCTGTTGAATTACTTCGGACAGGGCGCGCTTCTGCTTCGCACACCCGAAGCGGCAACCAACCCGTTCTACCTTCTGGCACCGCGCGCATTTCAGTGGCCGTTGCTCGTGATTGCGACGGCGGCGGCTGTTGTCGCATCACAGGCACTGATCTCGGGTGCGTTCTCGTTGACGCAACAGAGCGTGCAGCTTGGCTACTCGCCGCGCATGCAGATCATCCACACCTCGGAGGAGCAGGCGGGCCAGATCTACATCCCCGAGGTGAACAAGGCGTTGATGGTAGGCTGCGTGCTGCTCATTCTCGGCTTCAAGAATTCGAGTAACCTGAGCGCGGCGTACGGCATTGCCGTCACCGGGACAATGGGCATCACGTCGATTCTGTTTGCCGTCGTCGCGCGTGCACAGTGGGGCTGGTCGCGCCTTCACGTGATCGGAATTGCGGCGGCATTCCTCTCGATCGACGTTGCCTTCCTGCTCGCCAATATCATCAAGATCGAACATGGCGGCTGGGTTCCGATCGCCATTGCCATTCTCGTCTATACGCTGATGAGTACCTGGAAATTCGGGCGTGCTGAGCTCGCACGCATCCAGGAGGATCGTCAGCTTCCGCTCGATGCCTTTCTCAAGAGCATCGAGAAGTCATCGCCCCATCGCGTCCGTGGAACGGCGGTGTTCATGACGTCGAGCTATGATGGTGTGCCCGTGGTGCTGCTGCATCATCTCAAGCACAACAAGATGATTCATGAAACGGTGGTGCTGCTCAGCGTACAGACGCGCGGCATTCCGGAAGTACCGCTGGAAAAACGCGTGGCCGTTGAGCATCTTGGCCAGGGTTTCCACCGCATCGTCGCGCTCTTCGGATTTATGGAGTCACCGAATGTGCCCGATGTGCTCAAGGTCGCCGCCGAGGCGGGCATCAAGTTTCCGGGGATGGACACGTCGTATTTCCTGGGACGTGAGCGCCTCGTGATCGCGGACAACGCGAAGATGTGGCGCTGGCGGAAGAAGCTGTTCGCGCTGATGAGCCGAAATGCCAGATCAGCGACGGAGTTCTTTCAGATACCGCCGAACAGAGTGGTGGAGCTCGGGGCTCAGATCGAGTTTTAGCCGTCAGCCCGTTCGCTACGCTCACTGTCAGCCCGCATCGCGCTTCGCGGATGCTGACGGCCCGCTCGGCTACGCCTTCGCTGTCAGCTGACAACGAGCGAAGCGAGTGGGCCGACAGCGAAGCGGGCTGACAGCGAAGGGGGCTGTCCCTATGCATCAAGCCAATTCGTACGTACACGGGGCGATACGCGAACACGGTCCAGCTGCTCCAACCGATCGAGCTGCGGACGCACATCGCGCAGTGCACGCTCGACGTCCAGTCGCACGCGCGGCTCCACGTCGCGCATCGCGCGCTCAATCGTTGGACGCAGCTCCTGGAGACGATCGCGGGTGCGCTCGAGATTCAGGCGCATCTCGGGATCGATACGCACGCGCATCGGCGCCATTGCCGGCATTGGTAACATGCGCGGCATTGACGGCAGTGACATGGAGCCGAAGCCGTCGCCGCCGAAGATGGTGTAGCCACCCGAGCGCGGAAGGTCGACTGCGCGTGCGGCTTTCATGGTGACGTCGCGGAAGTGGCCGTTCGAGTAGACACTGAGCGTCACGTTGTCGCCCGGCTTCACCTTCTCCATCTCGCGATTGAGGCGCTCCGCCTTGAGGCTCGACATGCTGCGGTCGCCGGCATCCTCACGAGCCACCTTCAGGCTCACGCCGTTGATCGCGGCAATGCGATTTCCTTCCTCGATCCCCGCCTTGAGCGCGGGGCTCGAGTCGACAACACTCATCACGAGCACGCCAAGGGTGTCGCGGCGGCTGCCAGTCGTGCCGGTCATCAGGCCAAGCGCTGCGCGGCTTTCGCGCTCCTTGCGCACTTCATCTGATGTGCGGTAGCTGGCGGTGTTCCGGAACAGTTCGTTGGAGTCGGCCGTCTTGATCTTGACGTTCTGGAACTTGCCGTCGCGATAGACGCGGAGATCGACCTCATCGCCGGGCTTGAGCTTGCTCAATTCGCGCGTAAGGCGGCGCTGCAACGCGCCGGACATGTCGTTGTCCTCGAGATCCGACTTGTCGGCGCGGAGGTTCACGCTGTTCACCGACGCAATGCGATTGCCTTCCTCGAGGCCGGCCTTTTCTGCGGGACTGCCCTTGGTCACGGACTGAATCATCAGCCCGAGTGTATCGCGGGCTGTGCCGCTCATTCCAGTGCTGATGCCGATGACGGCCCTGTGGCTCGTCTCGCCAATGGTGTAGCTGAATCCGTCGGCTGGCGTTATAACGCGAATACGGGGTTCCTGTGCGGCTGCGACTGACGCGACGCCAACAACCGCGGCTAATACGAACAGATGGGTGGCTTTCATGATGGG
>JBBQHJ010000268.1:0-6732 GCA_038323865.1 Gemmatimonadales bacterium | reverse complement strand
GGCATGACTGCGCACGAAGTCGCCGCTGCGGGCAATGACGTTGAAAGCATCACTGTCCCGCTCGGCGAAGTGGACCGTGCACTGCTCGATGGCGAAACAGACGGCTTTCTGCGCGTGCACCTCAAGCGTGGCACCGAAAATATTCTCGGCGCCACTCTCGTGGCCGATCACGCTGGAGAAATGATTGGCGAGCTCACTGTCGCGATGACGAACGGGCTCGGGCTCTCGGCGTTGGGCAAGACGATTCACCCGTACCCCACGCAGGCGGAAGTCATTCGCAAAGCGGCCGACGCATACGGACGGAAGCGTCTAACGCCGCGGGCGAAACAGATCTTTGCACTGTTCTTCAGGATGTTCGCGTGAGCGTGTCTGCCCAGTCCGGCAATGCGCCGGCGGAGGAGCCCGTCCCGGTGTCGAAACGCGTCGTGGTTTTTCGGCTTGCCATCCTCGTGGTACTCATGGCCGGCGCGGTGCTCCTTGCTTCGCGGCTGGGTCTGTTCGACCTGCGCGATCCGCGCCACCTCGCCGCTGCCGTACGACGCGCGCGCGAAGTCCGCTGGATCGCTCCGCTCTTTGTGGTGGTGTACGGGATTGTCGCGGCGTTCGGTCTGCCGGCGACGCCATTCACGCTTGCGGGTGGCGCAATCTTCGGCACGGTGCTCGGTTCGATCCTCAACTGGTGCGGCGCCATGCTCGGCGCGATCGGGTCGTTCATGCTCGCCAAACTGCTGGGGGGCGATGCTCTGCGCCGATTACTTGGACGCCGCGCGGAACAACTTGACGGCCTTGTTGAACGCGGCGGATTTGCCACGCTGTTCAGGCTACGCCTGCTACCGGTTGTGCCGTTCAATGTGCTGAGCTTCGCCGCGGGGATCGCCGGCGTGCGATTTCGAGATTACCTGCTTGGCACCGCGCTGGGTATTATGCCGGGGACGATCGTCTATACGTACTTTGCTGACAGTCTCATCTCCGGAGCAGAGGGCGCGTCGCGCGCGGCGTTCGTCAAGGTGGGCATCGCCGCGGGGTTGCTCCTCGCAATCTCGTTCGCCCCAATGCTGATACGTCGGGTTCGGGGCACGCGAGCCGGCGCCGCGCGCTAACGCCGTCGCGCGCTGGAACCTTTCGCGACCGCCAGTCCTTGTCGAGTCGCGCGCGTGGATGTGCGCCGCGCACCATGAATGTCGCCACTTTCAAGACAATACAATGTTGAGTCGCTTGCTGCGTGCATTCTCGCTGCTGGTTGGCGTGATTCTGTTTCTTTTGCCCGGGCGCGCGACAGCGCAAGGGACCGCCCGCGTTCAGGGAGTTGTCCGCGAGCAGAGTGGTCAGCCGTTGTCCGGCGCAGACGTAGTGTTCGCACCAGGCGCGGCTGCGGTGACGACCGGGGCCAGTGGTCGGTTCACGTTGTCAGTTCCAGCGGGCGCGGTCGGAATACTGACTGTTCGTCGCGTCGGATACCGGCCCGAAATCGTCGATATTTCCGCCCTCCCTGATGGTGGCGACCACACCGTTGGCGTCATGCTTTCCGGGCTCGTACGGCTCGATGTCGTGAGCGTGATTGCCTCGCGCGCCCGCCCGCTGCTCAACACGCGGGACGCATCGACTGGTGGCGCGGTGGAACGGGAAGAGATCGAGCGTCTCCCGACCGACGCACGGGATCCCATTGCGCTCGCGTACAACGTCCCGGGCGTTGCGCAGGCCACCGGCTTTTTTGGCGATGCGCCAAAGCTGTCGATCAACGGCGCGAACTCGCTGTACACGCAGTATTCACTCGACGGCCTCGACAACAACGAAGGGTTTCTCGGCGGCCCCCGGGTCGACATGCCGCTCTCCGCGATCGCCAGGCTGGGAGTATTGTCGAACAGCTACGGCTCGCCGTTCGGCCGGAGTTCCAACGGCGTCGTGAACATGGAGACGCGATCGGGTGGCGATCACTGGTCGGGCGCGATGTTCGCGTACAACAGGCCTGGCATTCCCGTGGACGCGCAGTCGCCGGTCGTTCCCAGGGGCGACAACGCGGCCGATTTTCGACGAGCACAGCAGGGGTTCCGGCGCACGCAGGTCGGCGCCTCGGTCGGCGGGCCGCTACGGCAACCAGCCGGAGACGGAACGGGTACGTTCGCCTTCGGCGCGGTGGAGTATACGAACGAGAATGAGGATCGGATCAATTCGACGGCGAGCGCAACGTTCCTCGGACGCGAGCTGCGTCAGACGTACAAGGCCTTTGCCAGGATCGACCATGGCTGGAGTCCGACGCAGACGACGACGCTGCGGTTTGCGTCGAGCAATGTGAACCGCGCAGGTGAGGGCACCGGTATCGTCGCGCCGGAGGCCGACATCACCGTGCAGCGAATTGGCAGCGTCAGCGCGCTGATCCATCGCAGCGCGTTGAGTGAGGGCCGCGCGAGCAATGTCGCGAGCATCCAATTCGGGACGTACCATTGGAACTACCCGCCGGCAAGGAGCAACTTCGGCACACCTCAGGTCACGATCATGCAGTTGCAGAGGAACGCGAGCGGTGGCCAGGACACGGTTGCGGCCGGCGTCGTCGGTTCGAGCAACTTTGTCTTTGACGAACAGGAACGCCAGCTGCAGCTGAAGGATGTATTCACCGCGACGCTGACCCACGGACACGAACTGCGTGTGGGCGTTGACGGGTCCACTTCGGCGTTCTCCCTGACAGGCTCGCAGACGAATCCGAGCGGCGCATACGTCGTGCTCGACCAGGGCAACATTCCGCGCCAGGCAGATGGTCGGTATCGCTTCGCCGATGTGCCGGCGAGCGTTCGCGTGCTGAGCTACACCGTGGATGCGGCGCAAAAGCAGGTCGATCTCGAGCAGGGGCTCGTCGGCGCGTTCATCGAAGACGAGTGGCGCGTGACGCCTGTGCTCACGGTGACCACCGGCCTTCGCTGGGACTACGACGACCTGACCTCGCGCGGTAACAGCTCTCCAGACCTGAACAACTTTCAACCGCGCCTAAGCGTGAACTGGCTGGCCGATGCGAACACCGTTGTACGCGGCGGCGCAGGCATCTACGCCGGCAAGCTGCCGTACTCGATCTACTCCGACGCCGTGCAGTTCGGGCCAGATGGCAATCAGACCGTGACGTTTCAGGGCGCGCAGGCGCCCGTATATCTGCGGGGGCCGCGCACCGCGACGCTGAATCGTGCGGCGCTCCCCCCGGGCGAGATCCGCGAGATCTTCGCGCTTGGAATTCAGGATCCAATGGGCTACCAGTACACGGCAGGAATCCAACGGCAATTTGGTGCGCGCCTCGCCATCAGCATTGACGGCGTACTGACAAACACGACACACCTTCCGCGGTCCTGGGACCTGAATGCGGACACGCGTGGGATTTTCCCGTCGGATACAGTGTCAATTCCTGTGAGCATCGGCGACGCCACGCGGCGCGTGGCGCCAGTGCTGGGTAGCTACCGCCGTCACACCACGAGCGAGAGTGGCGGCGCTGCCACGTATCGCGGTCTCTATACGGCCGTCCGGTACCAGGCGGCGAGCTCGCTGCTCGTGGACGCGAACTGGGTGTGGTCGCATTCGCGGAACAATTCGGAAGACATCAACTTCAATGCGACGCAAGGCAACCGGTTCGACCTCGAGTGGGCGGACGCGGTGAACGACCGCCGGCACAAGATCACGCTGCGCACGACGTACACGGGTATGCGGCGCCTCTCGCTCTCGACGATTGGCGATTTCCAGACGGGGCAACCGATCAATCGCATTGCGTATTTCCGCGATCTTGACGGCTCGGGTGATACGTTCGGCAATGGATTCCTCGGCAATCAGGATCGCTTCTATGGAGTGCAGCGGAACGGGGAGCGACTACCGAACGCATTTCTCCTGCATGCGAGCGTCGGATACGAGCTGCCAATCGCAGCCCGTGCCGCCGGCGGCGCCGACCATGGCTTGCAGTTGCGCGCCGATGTCTTTAACGCGCTCAATGCGTTCGTCGCATCCGGATACGCGAATGGCATTCCGGGCGGAGGAGCTCGGACGCAGGTGGGCCGGCCGGGAGATGCCATCGTCTATTCCAGTTCCGGTGCACCGCGTCAGATACAATTCTCGCTACGCTATGCGTTTTGATGCGCACGCGTTGCCCGTGCACGTCATGGCACTCGCCGCGGCCGGCGCCTTTGTTTTTCTCGCGAACGTTGGCGGGTGCGCCGACCCTCGTGGTGCAGTTGCTACCCAAGCAACCCTGGATACACTTCGCGCGCGTCCGTGGGACAGCGTCCGCGCGCGTGCGCGCGGCACCGAGGTTGTGTGGCGAATGTGGCGCGGCGATCCGTCGATCAACGCGTACGTCGATGGCTGGGTTGCCCCTCGTCTCCGCGACCGGTTCGGCATCTCTCTGCACGCGGTGGAGGGGCAGGGGCCGCAAATCGTCAATGACCTTGTTGTGGAGCGCGAGGCGCGGGCAGGCAGAGGTTCAGCGAGTCTCCTCTGGATCAATGGTGAGACGTTCGCCAATCTACGCCACGAAAAGCTGCTCGCCGGTCCATGGTCCGGCCGTTTGCCGAACAGCGCGTTTGTCGACAGTGCGTCTCCCATCATTCGCCGCGACTTCGAGCAGGATCCCGCCGGCTATGAAAGCCCATGGGGACGAGTCCAGTTCGCCCTGATCTACGACACGGTCCGAACGCCGTCGCCGCCGAGGGATCTCGCGCAACTCGCATCGTGGATCCGCGCGCATCCCGGGCGATTCACGTTTGATCAGGGATTCACGGGAACCACGTTTCAAAAGCTCCTCATGTACGGCCTGAACGGCGGAGTGTCGCAATTCCAAGGCGGCTTCGATTCGACGCGCTACGCCGTCGCGCGCGGTCGCGTGTTCAGCTGGCTCGATTCGCTCCGACCCTTTCTCTGGCGCGGAGGCGCGACGTTTCCATTGGACGTTGCGGTGATGCACCGGCTGTTCGCGAATGGCGACATTGACTTCTCCATGTCGAACAACCAAAACGACGTGATTGGTAAATCGCGTCAGGGTGTCCTGCCATCCACCGCGAAGCCGCTGCTGTTGCGCGACGGCAGCATCGCCAACGCACACTATGTCGGCATCCCGTTCAACGCACCCAATCCAGCGGGCGCGATGGTGGTTGCCGACTTCCTGCTTTCGGCGGAAGCGCAACTGGAGAAGCAACGTCCAGCGGTGTGGGCCGACGGCACCGTCCTCGACCTGGCGAAAGTGCCGGCGGAATGGCGTGATCGGTTCGCGGGGCTTGGCGCGGATTCGCGTGAACTCTCGGCCGATTCGCTCGCGCGCTATGCGGTACCGGAGGTATCGCCGCGGTATCACGAACGTCTCGCAGCAGACTGGCGCGATCATCTGCGATCGAACAACGGCAGCATGCCGAAGACGCCATGAGCGAGGCGCCGTGGAGAGGCGGAAGCGTCCATACGCGACGCGGGCATCAAGCGGCTGGCCTGCTAGCGGCGACGCTGTTGGCGTTGCCCGTGTTGGTCGGCATCGCGTACTCGTTCAAGGCGAGCACCGGGTTGGCCGGTGCGGGAGCAACGGGGCATGCGTCCCTTGCGCGGCTCGTTCAGGTCGCGCGGGATCCGTCGACATGGGCGGGGCTGTGGTTTACGCTCTGCACTGCCGCGGCTGCCACTGTGCTGGCAACCATCGCTGCAGTGGCGGTCGCCGTTACGTTTCGGCGCGACGGTCGCGCGAGCCAGGCTGGCCGGCTCCTCGCGGCATTCCCAATGACGATTCCTCATGTGGTGGCCGGCGTACTTAGCGTCTGGACGCTGAGTCAGAGCGGAACGCTGTCGCGGATCGCTTACGCGTTTGGGCTCACTGCCCGACCGGCCGACATGCCGACGCTGATCTACGATCGATTCGGCATTGGGATGATCGTCACACTGGGGTGGAAGGAAGCCGCGTTCATGAGTATCGTCGCAAGCACGCTTCTCGCGACGCGTGGCAGCGACGCAGAGGAAGCCGCTCAAACACTCGGAGCATCGTCGTGGTCGGTGTTTCGTCGCGTGACCTGGCCGCTGCTGTGGAGAGGGTTGGCGCCGGCGATCATCGCCGTCTTCGTGTTTGTTCTCGGCAACTACGAAGTCGCGGCATTGCTCGCGCCGAGCAACCCGCTTGCGTTGCCGTTGCTCGTGGCTGAGCGGGCCGCGGATCCTGATCTCACGCGACGCGGCGACGCGTACGTCGTGTCGCTCCTTCTACTGTCGATCGCCGTGGCAACGGTCGCTGTGCACGAGTGGGTACGCGCCCGGTGGCAGCCAATCGCGCCGTGACGGCGATGGCCCGCACGGCAGAAATACGCAGCGCGCGCCTCATTCGCGCCGTGGTACTCATCGCGCTCGTGATGTCCGCCGTGGGGCCACTCGTGCTGCTCGTCGTGCAGTCGGTGAGCGGCGACTGGTTCTTCCCGGCCCTATTTCCGCGCACGCTGACGCTCGCTGCCTGGAGGTTTCCGCTCGGCGGCCCTCGATTGGTGTCATCGTTCGCGACGAGCATCGTGATTGGCGGTGCGACTGCTGTCATTGCTTGCGTTCTTGGACTGCCGCTTGGATGGCTGCTTGCCGGTCTCCGTGGTTGGCGTCGTCATGTCGCCGCCGCAGCCGCGTTCCTGCCGGTCGCCGCGCCACCGCTGGCATTGGGAGTAGGCCTTCAGGTCGTCGCCTTCGGCACGGGCCTCGCCGCGACTGGCGTCGGCGTCTTGATCGCGCACCTGATTCCCGCGACGGCGTATG
>JBBQHJ010000267.1:0-6766 GCA_038323865.1 Gemmatimonadales bacterium | reverse complement strand
AGTGTCACTGACCAGTCCACCACGAACACCCTCGGCTTTCGTTGTGCGTCCTGAACACCGTTCTCGTTTCACACTTCCATTGAGGATTCCCGCAATGAGCACCACCACCAGCTGCATCAACTGCACCGACGGCGACATCACGAGCGAATGCACCGTCAATGCTGCGATCGCAAAGTCTCCCCGCGCGGCCAGCGTCTTCAATGGCTTTGGCATCGACACGTGCTGCGGAGGCCGAGCGAGTATCGGTGAGGCGGCAGTGCAGGCGCATGTCTCTACGGATGTGCTGCTCGAAGCACTTCGCTCGACCGATGTCGTCGCCGTGAGTAACGTGAAGCCGGCATCGGGTGGCTCCTGCTCCTGCGGTTGCGATCGCTGATGGAGTGGTTCGTCCGGTGGTTCCTCAAGGCGAGCCTCGCATGGCTCGCCCTCGGCGTCGCGTCGGGAGTGGCAATGGCAATGCATCCGGTGTGGACCGTTTACAGGGCGGCGCACCTGCACATGTTGCTCCTGGGATTCGTGACGATGATGATCTATGGCGTGGCGTATCACGTGATCCCGCGCTTTGCCGGATTTCCCTTGCCAAGTCGACGTGCGGCTGGCGTGCATTGGTGGATGGCGAATGCCGGACTCCTGCTGATGGTGTGCGGCTTCGTCGAGCGCGTTACGCGCGCGGCAGTCGGCACAGTCGTGTTGTCCGTGGGCGGAACGCTGTCGGCGCTGGCTGCGTGGTTGTTCGTGGTGATGATCTGGCGCACGCTCGACGGGCCGGTGGAGATGCGGCTCGCAGCCAAGCGCGCGCGTGATGCGGCGCTGTCGACGTCACGAACACGGCTGCCCATCGCATGACGTCGCTCGTCCGCCGGTTTCTGAAGACGGCAATCGCGTTTCTCGTCACCGGCCTGGTGATCGGTACGTGGATGATGTGGCAGCGCGAGATACTCGGACGGTTTCCATCGCCCTATTTGATCAGCGCGCATACACACGCCATTCTCGTCGGCTTTGTGATGATGATGATCCTCGGCGTTGCGCAGTGGATGTTTCCACGTCCGGCGCGCGACGACACGCGATACAACCCGGTCGTGGCGGAGACGTCATACTGGCTGCTGACCGTGGCTACCGCCGCACGTGTTGCTGGCGAACTGATTCGCGTGAGTGCGTCCAGTCCATGGCTGCGATGGATGATTGTCGCAGCGGGACTGCTTCAGGTCGTCGGCATCCTGGCTTTCTTCGCGAACATGTGGTCGCGTATCCGCGGTACCGGGAGTCTCGCGCGTGAAGCGACTGGTGAGCGGTTCTGAACCTCAGGCTCGCAAGTATTCAACGACCTCCGCTGCTGTGTAACTCGCTCGGCCTCGTGCAAATGAATCAACGGAGACCAGCTCGTCGCCGCTCGTGAGCAGGGGAACTTCATCGCCTTCGTCACGTGTCTGTGGCAAGCCGATGTTCGCCATGAGTCCGTTGCAGAGGCAGCGGCGGTTTACGGTGTCGGCGATGTCGCCACCCTTGGCGACGTACTGTTCCACGGGCTCCGCTGCGCATCGATATCCGACACGACCGTCCTCGCCACGATAGGCCACGCGGAGGTAGCCGAGGTCGCAATTACGTATGCGCTGGTCGTTTTGCTGTTGAAGTCCGTTCACGTGCACAATCTTGAACGGATAGCCCGTGGGTGACGCGCGCGGATCGGTGCGAAGGCGAACCTCGCCAGCAGGGAGTGACGTCAGTACAGCGGCTTTGAGATCCGGCGCGAGACCCGACTCCTCACAGTAGGCGAACAACGTTCCCACCTGAATACCGGTGGCGCCTGCCGCAAGTGCATTCCGCAGCGCGTGTGGACTTCCGGTCCCGCCGGCAATCCAGAAAGGAAGGCCAAGTTCTCGCATCTTTGCGAGATCAACGATGTCGCGCTCGCCGTAGAGCGGCTCGCCCTCGTCGGTGAATCGCGGCTCTCCGCGTGGAGGTGCGTTGTGTCCGCCTGCCGTTGGTCCTTCCACGACGAATCCATCGACGCGACCGTTCGCCTTGCGGGCGAGTGTCGTCGCGAGTGAGCTCGCGGAGATAATGGGAATGAAAAAGGGACGCTTGAGTGGCGCGTGATCACCGGCGAAGTGCGCCATGGGATCGAAGATCAGTTCATCCGGCGTGGCGCCGGCCGGACCTTCGACATCGAGCTTGAGGCGCGCCGTGTGATGTTGCGCGAGTGCATCGAGTGCGCCCGGTATTTCGCGCGGAATGCCGGCGCCCATGAGCACGTAGTCCACGCCGGCGAGCATGGCGCCATACAGTGACGGAAGGGTTGGCATCTGGACCTTGGTGAGGAGGTTGATGCCGACGACGCCCTGATGTCCTTCCTTGGCCAGCCAGACTTCGGCGAAGTTGGCGACGATGGTGACATCGTCACGAGCGACGCTCACGGTCCGGCGGTACATCGGAAGCAGGCGATACGGCGCGTCGCCCGCACGGCCATCCTTTAAATAGTACTGGGCGAGAATCTCCTCGCTCATTTCCGGATCCGGGAATGCCTCGAGGGCACGACGCATGTGTCCTCCGGGATCTCCGTCCTGAAGTCGCCGCACCATGACCGAATCGATTGCCGTTCCTGAGACGACGCCGAGTTCACCGAGTATCGAGACGGCACGCGCGAGCCGCCAATCCGATACCGCGATGCCCATTCCTCCCTGAATGATAGGAGGATGAGTCGTCACGCTCATGTTGGGCATGATCAGTCCTCGACCTTCAGGTGTCCCTTCATGCCGAGTAGCGCGTGAGGGTCGCACTGGAAATAGTACTTGCCGCCGGCGAGCGTGACCTTGAAGTCGTACGTCTGTCCGGGGATCTGAAGCATGTCGCTCGCCGCCGGGAGTCCGCTCTTGCCGGCGTTTGAATCGGCCAGGAAGTGCACGTTGTGTACGCCGGCCTTTAGCGTAAACCGCAGGATATCTCCCTTGTGGGCCTCGATCTCGCTCGGCTTGAAGTAGTTGCCCACCGAATCGCTGGTTGCTTCGACGATAATGACGCGACCACCTTCGTTTTCCTCCTTCTTTTCAGCGGTGGGTGCGCCTGCCGACGGGGTTTCCGTTTTTGTGTCCTTACTGCATGCGGCAATGCCGACAACAAGTGCAACAGCGAGCGTGGTATTTCCAATGAAGCGCTTCATGATCGGGAGTCGTTGAGTAGGAGGTATCAGAAATCCCTGCGACGGAACGCGCGCAGACCAATGGAGACCGGCGCTGCGATCCAGAGGGCGAGTGCCGCGGCGGCGACTGCGGTGCCGATTGCGCTGCCGAGGAACTGTTGGAAGACCGCGCCCGTGTAGCCCATGAGCGCAGAGATGTCGAGCTGGAGAAGAAGCGAGACGCGTGCGAGGTCGATGGGGTTCGCGAGTGTCAGCACGAGTATGGAGCGCTCAACCGGGTAGTCGGCGAAGGCCGCGACAATCGTCAGGATGACGCCGTCATACAGGATGGCCGCGACCATCCATACCGCGATGGCCAGCGCGAGGCCGCGCAGCCGATCGTCGCACCACATGGCGATGCAGAACGCGATCGCGGTGAACGTCATGGTGAGCGCGACACCAGCACCAATGAGCGCGGCCAGCATTGCTGTTTGTCCGTGCACACCGTGCAGCACAAACGGAAGCGCGAGTCCTGCCACGAGCGCCGCGGTGAGCGGCGCGGTGAGGCCGACATACAGCCCGCCGAAGAGCGAGCGTCTGCTCACCGGCTGTGCGAGCAGCAACTCGGTGAACTCGCGCGACCCGTACACATACACTGTGCCGAATACCACCGTGACGAGCGGCACCAGATACAGTACGATGCTGGAAAGGCTGAGCACCGCGCGCGCATCGCCACCATTGAACCGGATGAGTGCTTCTGCGCTCGCGAAAAAGAACAATGCATAGGCGGCGATCCAGCGGCTTCGCGCCACGTCGCGCGCCTGGTACATCGCGATCTTCATCATGCGGCTGCCTCGCGCGTCATGAGTGTGGCGAGTGAGCGCTCGAGTGTGAGCTGCCCCGTTTCGTGCTTGAGCGAGTCGAGCGCGCCTGCAAAGCGCACGCGTCCGTCGCACAGAAACACGACATCGTCGGCTAGCTCCTCGACTTCGCTGAGGACATGTGACGTGAGAATCACGGTGCGCCCGTCCAGACGCTCCGCATGCATACGTCGCTTGAGAATTCCCGCGGCAACGGGATCGAGCCCGGACGTTGGCTCGTCGAGAATGAGCAGTTCCGGTGCGAAGAGAAATGCTGCAACGGCGTTGACCTTCTGTCGCGTGCCGCCCGACATGACGCGCAGCTTCTTGGGGAGCTCGTCACGCAGGTCGAGCTCGTCGATGAGGCGCTCGTCGGACACATCGCTGTGGCGGAGTTCGCGCAAGAACGCCAGGAGCTCCAATCCCGTGAGATTTTCGGGAAAGCGAGCGATCTGCGGCATGTAGCCAATGCGTCGCCGATACGCGACACAGTCCGTTATGGGTGCACCGTCGAAGAGCAGCACTCCTTGGTCAGGACGCGTCAGACCGAGGATGGACTTGATGAAGGTTGTCTTTCCGGCGCCGTTGGGGCCGACGATAGCGGTCACGCGTCCAGGCACAATATCCACATCGAGCCCGCGCAGAACTTCAACGCCGTCGAAGCGTTTCCAGAGTCCGCTGGCAGTGATCATTGTAACCTCTTCATTGACGGTCGTGCGTCAGCGAGCGACGACGGAATGATGACGGGAAGTGCGCGCTCGGCCGCATCGAGTAACTCGACGAACGCGCTACGCAAGAGAATGAGCGAAGGCTCGTGCTTCTCCACGATGACGGAGAAGAGACGTACGGGGCGAAACGGCACGTCACCGACTCCGTTGCGATCGAGATCGTAGCCGCGATACGCATCCCAATAGTTGCCGGCGAGCACGGTGCTCTGGTCGCGACTGTTTGACGCAACGTCAAACGTGTTGGCGATGAAATTGTTGCGAGTCATGCGTCCATCGACCGTACTTGCATCGAGCTTGACGGCCCATCCGTTCTCGATGAAGTCGTTGCGATCGGCGATGATGCGGTTGGCACCGTCGGCGACGAGGCCCGTGGTGTTACGATGGAAGACGTTGCGCTCGAGACGTGCGTCGCTGATTTCCTTGAGGAGGAGTCCGTACGCTGCGGCGCCCCAGTTGTCCTCGAAGCGATTGTCTGTCAGCGTCACTCGGCGCGTATACATCACTGCGACGCCGGAGCCATTTGCACGAAAGACATTGTGCGAATAGCTACAGTCGTCGGAGTACATGAAGTGGAGGCCGTAGCGCAGATTCCGTTCGCTGACGTTGCCGCGGACGTGCGTGTCATGCACGAACTCGAAGTAGATCCCGTCTCGAAAGCCCGAGATGTGATTGTCGACAATGGAAACGCTCCGTGCCGTCCAGAGCTGTATGCCGTTGCCCGACGTGGTTTCGGTGAGATTCGACGCGTGCAGCGTGTTGCGTTCGATGCGGCAGCCATTGCTCTCGCCAACGTAGATGCCCCAGAACGTGTCGGTGATCTCGTTGTCGGCGATAACGCAGTTGGCGCCCTTGCGAACACGCAATGCGGCGCGATCATCAACGTCGCTTGCGCCGACATTTCGGAGATGGAGCCCGCGAACAGTGACGTCGTCCGCAGCGATCTCGAGAATGCCGTGGGTCCGTTGTCCATCGAACAGCGGATGTCCGACACCCACGATTTCAACAGGCTTCGTCACGACGATCAACGGCTCGGCGTAGGTGCCGGCGCTCACGATCACGTGTCCGCCACGGCGAACGAGCTGAAGTGCGTGCGTAAGTGTGCGCACCGGACCGCCGGGCATCACGCGCACCGTATCGGCGAGTTGGCCCTGTGCCCGTGACGCAGCGCAAAGCGCCACGAGGGTGTACACCTGTGTGCGCACGCCGAGTCTCATTGTCTCACCTCGAGCGGCGCGGGCTCACGTGCCGCCTCGTCGACGCGCATAGCGAGCGCCGGTGCGCTGACGCGCTGCTGCCCTCGCCAGAAGAACGCGACGCCACCGAGAGTGAACGCACTCACGGCGAGCCATGCGCCGGCCGCTGGCCACGATGCAGCTGTAAAGTTCAACAGCTGCTTGGTCCCGATGATCGGCGGCTGATAGGACATGCCGAGCACCTTGATGATCGCGTCGGGCGCGAGGTTGTGTCCGTAGTCGTACGACCACAGATAGAATTCAGCGAAGCCGGCCAAGCCGGCAAGCGCGAACGACAGCAGCCAGCCGCCGAGCAGTGCACGCCATCCGCTTGCGGCCACGAGGAGGGCGAAGATGACAAGCATGCCCGCCACATACGGCATTACCGTAAGCACCGGAATCGCATCCGGCAGAATGGCCTTCATGCCGATGTAGTGATTCAAGCCGTTGATGTTCTCGAGGTCATTTGGCTTGATGCCGGTGATGGTCCCCAGCCGAATGAGCATGCCGAGGCCTTCCGGGTATTGCGGCGCCTGAAGATCGATGCGCCAGAGTGGGGTCACGAACATGCCGAGCAGCAGCACGGCTGCCAGCGCGACGAGCATGCGGGAACGAACGGGGAGACGTGTCATGGGGAGTTCGCGGCAGGCAGCGCGGCGCGCGACGGACGGTTGTCCATCGCGCGCCGGAGTTGCCTTACCGGCCGCCGCCTCCGCCGGCTTTCATCTTCGAGAGCTGCGCCTGCGCCTTGGGACTGACGTTCGCGGTAAGCGCGACAGCAGAACCCTGTGGCGACACGCGGATGTATCCCTGCATCTCCTGATGCAGCGC
>JBBQHJ010000266.1:0-6792 GCA_038323865.1 Gemmatimonadales bacterium | reverse complement strand
GCCAACGGAGATCACACTCGGCACATCCTTGGGAGATTGGTGCTGCACGGGAATCGAATCGTTGTTCGGAATTTGCCAGCACCTCCAACGAGGAGGAGGCCCGCAGCCACCGCGTGATCGGACATCATTCGCGTTGCCCTGGAGCATGCCGCCACCGTGCAGAATGACCACGCCACGCGTTGGATCGTACACGGACACCGCCCCACTCCCATGTGTCGTCGAGCATCTTCGGACCACGCGCAACGGGATCGAATCCCGCAAAGCCAGCGGTGAGCACCACGCGTCCGCGACGCGAGTCGTACGCAAGCGCAGCGAGTGCGCGCGCTGGTGGACTCGCCGCAGCACTGTCGCGCACAACGAGTTTCCAACGTGTGCCGTTGAACTCCCACGTGTCGTTGTGCAGGCCGGTTGGGCCAGCGCCACCGAATAACACGATGCGATCGCGCTGCGAGTCGTACACCATCAACGGTTCGTCGCGCGATGAGGGGCCCATCGTCGAGACTATTGCCCATGTCACGCCGTCCCACTCACGCGTCACCACGCTTCCCGGGTTTTCGGCATTTCCGCCGACAGCGACGAGACGGTTTCGCGATTCGTCGTACACTGAACCGGCGAGCGACGGTGGCGGAGCATTCGGCCGCGTGATCTCTTGCCACTGCGCACCGTCCCACTCCCAGAGATCGGCGAGTGGCGTTCCGCGAGCGGGAGTTCCGCCGGATCCGCCAAAGACAACAACGCGCTTTCTCTTTGTATCGAGTGCGACACCGGGACTGTGGCGCGCAGGGATCGACACGTTAGGAATCACCTGCCACCCTCCGCCGCTCCAGCGCCAACTGTCACCGTGATATGCCGTATCTGACTCACCGCCGATGCGCATGAGCGTACCGGTCACGGGATCCGCGACGAGTGCACCGTAAACGCGACTGAAGCCGCTTTCGGCGAGACGCTCCCATTTGCTGCCATCCCACGCCCAGGTGTCGCGCGGAAGTTCGCCGGCCGGGCCTACTCGCGTCTTGCCGCCCGCCATGACGCGCGCTGCGTCGCCGCGTCGAAGCTAAGTCCTGCTTCAAAGCGCCGAGACGGGCCGGTGTCTGCAAGCTTGGCCCAGCGCCGTCCGTCCCAACTCCATGTATCGCCGTACGTGCTGTCCTTCGACAATCCGCCAAACATCACCACACGCTGACGCGCTGGATCGTACACCAGAGAATACGACGCCCTCGGTCCAGGACCATCTGTGGCCACGCGTTCCCATCGTGAGCCGTCCCACTCCCACGTGTCCGCCATGAGCGAGTACGTGGCGTTGTCGATGAACCCTCCATACATCACGAGGCGATCGCGCACCGGATCGTACGCGAGCTTGATGTGACGCCGCAGTCCTGGCCCCGGTTCTCGAAACGCCCGCCACTTTGCGCCGTCCCATCCCCAGAGCGTCGTTGAATCTGGGCCGCGGTCGCCGTACACCATCGTCATGCCGCGACGCGAGTCGTATGCGACACCATGTGCGCCTGCATGCGGCGCCGGCCATGACGATGCCTGCGCGTGCGCGACACCCGCCGCCAACACAACGGCCGCGAGTACTCTTGCGCCTTCACTCATTAGATGCACGAGTCTCCTCTGGTCGATTTCATTGAACGCAGCTGGTTGGACCGCGAAATCGGCTCAGGCGCAAAGCATACTCGAACTCACGGCGCGCCAATGTCAGAGTTCGATAGTGATCCTGACTTCGCGCGCCGGCGCGGTGTTAACACGCACGTCACATTCTTCCTTCAAGGACACCCACAATTCGATGCGGTGCCGTCGGCGCGACTTGCACGCCGAGAATCAGATCGCCCGAGGCTGTTCGAATCAACACGTCGACGTGATATTGCTCCGCCAGCAAGACGCGCACGCGTTCGCCTCCGCGATACTTGTCCATCATCCGGCGATACGACGCCAACCGATCAGGCAGCGACTGACCGCCGAGCGCAGACTCGGCGACGTTTTCACGGAAGAACCCTTCGATGGCCAGGGAATCACCGCCAATCATGAGCGAACTCAGTGCGCGCATCCGACGGCCGGCAGGCGTATCAGGGAGTTGCCCGCCGCTGGCGGCTGGGAGCGCGGCTCCAACCCGGACACGTCCCGAGTGGTCGGTGTTCGAGACCGGCGCTCCCCCGAAATCGGTCGCGCGCACCTTGCCGGCAACGACCTTATCGAGCCACGCAGCGTGAGTCGACACTCGGGTGAAGTAGTCGAGTGCACCATAGCTGCCGGGGCCGTCAGTTCCCGGTTGGCCCGCAGAACTGACGCCCGCGACCCGGGCCACACCGTGCACCATAATCAGCGCAGGGCCACCGCTGTCACCAGCGCCCGGGATTCCTTCCAGATCCGTACCGCTCGGGGGTGCATCAAACCGAAAGACGAGCTGCGAAGCTGTCGCCTCTTCGACGCGATTGGTCGCACCTCGTTTCTGATCGTCCTCCCGTCGCTCCCGGCTGTTGCCCACGCCCGTGCGCCCGTGCCCAACAAGGGTTGCCACGCGATGACGCTCATCGAACGCCCGGTAAAGGCCGAGCGGCTTGATGCCTGTTACGGGTTCCTCAAGTTCAAGCACGGCGATATCGTGCTCACCGAACTCCTCCCATTTTGGCGAGATGTACGCCTTGGCAACCTTGTAGGAGCGTTCGCCGAACCAGACAGAATGGTCATCGGATCGGCGCATCAACCCATTCGCGACATGGCCGGCAGTGACTACCCAGCGGTCGCCGATCAACGTGCCGTCGCCCATTCGCCGCCCTACCCGCCCAACGGCGGGAAAACGGGCGCCAAGATCGAGGTATCGTTGATCCGGGCGATCGTGACGTATGATGATGGCAGGAGTGTTCGGCACAGAGACGAACGCCGAGGAAAGCACATGCAGTGAAACCGCGACGAGCAAGTCAAACATTCAAACACCTCAGGAAGCGGAGACAGGGCGATCGCGTACGTCCACAGTAGAAGAATTGGCGATCATCTTCCTTGGGTCCATGAGCAAACCATGAGCGGCAGCAGGAGCAAACCATGAGCGGCAGCGGGAGCAACCACGAAACACTGAAATTCCGCGACGTCACACTTGACCTTCGAGCTGGACGCGTGCTCCGCGACGGCGTCGATCTCCGACTCGCGCCGCAGCCGCTCCAGCTCCTGATAGTGCTTGCCCGCCGACCGGGAGAGCTCGTGACCCACTCCGAACTGCGCGATGCGATATGGGAAGACCGGCATGTGGAGTTCGAGCAGTCACTGCGTTTTGCCGTGCGTAAGCTCCGGCAGGCGCTTGGTGACGATGACCCGCTGCAGCGAATCATTGAAACGGTCCCGCGACAAGGGTATCGGCTCGCGGTAGAGATTCGCGCGGCGAGCGAGTCACCGAGCGTCGGCGTGCCAGTCCCAACGCGGCTCGTGAGGCCGATCGCAATCGCCGCGCTACTTGCCGCGAGCGCAGTTGCCGCCGTATGGATTCAGCGACGCCCGGAACCGCTAAAGCCAGATCTCGTCGTGGGATTCGCAGGAGTGCAGAGTGCAGACGCCTTGCGCTCGACGGATTTGACCGCTGGTCTCCGCGAGGCGATGCGCGCAAGCGGGACGGTGCGATTGGTTCCGCCCGACTCGGCCGATGCGCAACTCAGGGTGACGATCGCTTCGACGTCAACCGGTACCGAGGTGCGCGCTGCGCTGCACTGGCGAGGCGAGGGTGCGCCACGCTGGCACACGGTCATCACGAGCAACGGCACTGAGCCGGCGAAACTATCCGCTGACTTGGCCGCGGACGTCGGCGCGGCCGCTCATGCAATTCGTACGGGCGGCACGGCACCAGGAGAGGTTGTCACCGTAGAGCGGACGCCCGGCGCACCTCCTCAGTGAACCCGAAGTCGATCCACAATGACGACCGCCATCGCGAGCGCCCCGACGCCAATGGCGCGATCGTCCGCGACATAGTCCGGACTATGCGGAAGCCCATTCCATCCGCGCGCAGTGTTCGCGACACCGAGGTAGAAGAAGACACCCGGCACCTGCTCCTGAAAGGAGCCGAAGTCTTCGCTGAACGCGGCGGGTATCGTCGTCACGGTCGCCAGGGCCTGATCGCCTAATGCCGCGCGCACCGATGCGGCCGCAGTGACCGAACGGACCGAATCGTTAGTAACGCCAGCGATCCACTTCTCTTCATAAGTGGACGTCACCGCAACGTTGGAGGGCACGGCGGTGGAGAGACCGGAACGGATCATCGTCGCAACCCGAGCACGCGATGCGGCACTGGCGACGTTGACTGTTCCTGAAAGCCTGACCTCACTCCCTGTTGTTTGTGGAGCGTTGAGTTGCACGAATACGAAGTCGACGGGCTGCGAGGTGTTGAGTTGCACGCCGTCGATCGTGCCAAGGGCGTTGATCCGCTGCGCAACCGCAGCGCTTGCGGCGGCAAGATCACCGCTCCCGGAGAGTGTGACATCGAATCGGTCGCGCCCGGCCATCATCGGGCCCGCGGTCGTGGCAAGACGACCTTGTTCATATCCTGATGTGTGGATGCCGGAGATCTCAGCGGGCATCCCCGCCGAAAACACGCCGTCCGCGAGCATGGCCTTCGCTCCAGTTGCGCGCTCCTCGGCCGGCTGAAAGATGAACGTCACAGTGCCGGCCAACGAATCACGGACCTGGTACAATGCGGTGGCGAGGGCGAGGCCGACCGTGGTGTGAATGTCGTGACCACAGATGTGCCGGACTCCCGCGTTCAGCGATGCGTAGTCCACCGGATCCGCGGCAAACGACTGCACGGCGTCCATGTCGGCGCGATAGGCGATCATCGGCCCGGGTTTCGCGCCCCGCAGAATCGCCACCACGCCGTACCCGCCGACATTGGTGCGCACCTCGAGGCCGATCCGGCGCAGCTCATTGGCCACCAACTGCGACGTGCGAACTTCGCCACCGGACAGTTCGGGGTGACGATGCAAGTCGTGACGGAATTCAATCCACTTGGTCTCGTCGCGCAACAGAACTGAGCGCACTTGCGTCAGAATCGGTCCTGGTTCCACCGCAACCACTGTCGCCGAAGCGAGGTCGCGGCAGGCGATGACACCGAACACGCCGATGAGGAGCATGGGTACGCGCCACAGTCCGGCTGAACGCTGCTGACGAACAGTCGCTTTGAAGATCGAATTGTATCGGACCATGCGAAAGCATACTCGAAATCGCCGAGCGCGAATGTCAGAGTTTTGTTGGGAATCACAACTGCGGCATCGTCCGTTCCACACGACTGGACTACGCCCGAGGCAGCACGAGGCACGCCTCGCAGCCAGGCGTTCCCGCACGGTTCGCAAGTACCAGCGATCCTCCGTGCGCCTCCGCGATCTGCCGAGAAAGCACCAGGCCGATACCACTGCCGCCGGGCTTCGTGGTGAAAAAGGGCACGAAGAGATTCGTCGTCTCAGCGAGTCCCGGTCCATCGTCTACCACGCTTACCGCAATCGTCGTTGGAGTCTCGCACCACGATACGGACACGCTACCACCGATACTGTCCGTAGCATCCACCGCATTCGTGATGAGGTTGATCAGGAGTTGATCGAGTTGATCGCCATCAGCGTCGATCGAAACGTCGGGACCTTCCACAACACGTACGACGACGCGCGACTCCAAGCGAGCAACGCGGTGAATCCAGTCGGAGATGCGTACCTCGCGCGCGTGTGGTGCCGGCAAGCGCGACAGATGCGCGTAGGCCGCGAGAAACCTCGACAGCGCGGCGGACCGTGAAGCCACGACGCCGAGGCCGCGCTCGAGTTCTCCGCGGAGTGCGGGACGCTCCCAGTCGCGCATCACGAGTTCGCGCAGGCGCTCAGTGAGAGAGCTGATCGGAGTGATGGAGTTGTTGATCTCGTGACTGAGCACACGCACGAGCTGCTGCCACGCCACACGCTCCTGCTCGCGCAAGGTGCGGCTAACATCGGCAAGGACCAGAAAACGATGCGGGTGACCATCCTGCCTGAACTCTCCGCGGCGCAATTCCCATCGGCCGCGTTGCGGGCCGATGGGCAGATCCACGATTCTCGGTGCGGTGCCGGAAAGGCAGTCGGCGAGACCGAGTTCCGAGGCTTGGCGTCCCAGGAGCTGTGCGTCGGGTTGGCCGAACAGTCTGGCGCCAGCCGCGTTCACCACTCGCAGCGCACCTCCACCGTCGAATGCGAACACCGCGACGTCGATCTCGGCCATGACTCGACGAAAGAGCGCAGTGGCTTCAAGCGCCCCAAGCCGCTGGTCGTGCATCTCGCTGGTGAGTTCATTCAGTTCCCAAAGCGCGAGGCCGAGTGCATCTCCGGTCTCGGCGTTGCGTGCACGGAGCGAGTAGTCCTGCTCGCGGAGCGCGCCAATCATATTCGAAAGTGTCCGGAGCGGGCGACGCATGCGTTGGCGTACCAGGAGCGCTCCGCCAATCCAGATCGCCACGACGACAATTCCTATCGTCCATGCGGTGCGCTCAGATGGCCCCTTGAACCAGAGCATCGACACCGAGACAACAACCGCAGGAAGTCCACCCGCCAAGGTGAGGCGGAGTACTTGTCGTTCGTGCGTTGCCACGTGCTGGCGCTACAACTCGTACCGCTGCAGCCGACGGTACATCGCGCTGCGCGACAGTCCGAGCATTTGTCCCGCCAGCATAATGTTGCCGCTGTGGCGTGCAAGCGCCTTCACGATCAGGGCGCGTTCAACCTCCTCGAGCGTAAGGTCCTCGAGCCGCAGCGCGCGCGGGGCGGCGGGACGCAGGCTGATGTCGCTTACGAGAATTTCCTG
>JBBQHJ010000265.1:0-6792 GCA_038323865.1 Gemmatimonadales bacterium | reverse complement strand
TCGCCAGCGGGGACAGCTCCACCGGATAGTCGATCACGAACGTGGGTGCGTCGATCTTTCGTTCCACATGCGCCTGAAAAAGCTCATCGAGGAGTTTCGGCCGGCTGAGCGACGCAATCTTTTCGACACCCGCATTCGCCGCGGCCGTACGGAGCGCATTGTCTTCCGCCGACAGCAGATCGAATCCAAGTGCCGCATTCAATGATGGAACCCACTCGATGCGCGGGAACGGCGGCGTGAGTACGGGCACCGTCGTCATTCCGGCAGCGCGCACCGCACTCGCAGCGTTCGCGATGAGCAGCTCGACAACGGACATCATCTCCTGATAGTCCGCGTACGCCTGATAGAACTCCAGCATCGTGAACTCCGGATTGTGCGTCCGGTCGATGCCTTCATTTCGAAAGTCGTGCCCCACTTCGTACACGCGATCAAAGCCGCCCACGACGAGCCGCTTGAGATACAGCTCGTCGGCAATGCGTAGATACAACGGCATGTCGAGCGCGTTGTGATGCGTCGTGAATGGACGCGCCGCCGCACCGCCATAGAGCGGCTGCAAGACCGGCGTTTCCACCTCGAGAAACCCGCGACCATCGAGAAAGGAGCGAATGCTCGTGATCAGTCGCGAACGCGCGACGAACAGCGTCCGCACTTCGGGATGCACCGCGAGATCGGCGTAACGCTGGCGATAGCGCTGCTCCGGATCAGTAAAGCCGGAGTGACGTACCGTGACCCCGTCAACCAACTCTTCTTTGCCGTACGGCAGCGGCCGAAGCGACTTGGCAAGCATCTCCGCCGCTGACACACGCACCGTGACTTCACCCGTGCGCGTGCGCATGAGCGGACCAGAGACACCGATGACGTCGCCGATATCATAGAGCGCGAGTTGGGCGAATGCGTCGTCGCCGAGTTCGTCTTTGCGAAAATAGAGTTGGATGCGACCGGTGCCGTCGGCTAAATGCGCAAACGCCGTCTTGCCATGACCGCGCCATGACACCAACCGCCCAGCCAACCGGACAGATGGTCCCTCCTCCACGCCCTCGGCAAGCAATGCAGCAGCGCCCGCCGTCTCATGCGACCGCTCGAAGCCGTACGCAAACGGAGTAATGCCTGCGGCAACGAGCGCGTCGAGCTTGTCGCGACGCGCCTTCTGCACGAAGTTCAGGTCTTCCGTCACGCAGCGTCTCCGGGAGCCATTGTATTCGTCTGCTTGAGAAACGCCTCGATGAATGGATCGATTGCGCCGTCCATCACCTTCTGCACATCGGGAATCTTCAACTCCGTGCGGTGGTCATTCACCATGGTGTACGGCTGGAAGACGTAACTCCGAATCTGGCTGCCAAAACTCACGTCAGACTTGTTCGCATCCATCTCCGCCTTCTTCGCGAGCTGTTTGTTCAACTCGATCTGGTAGAGTCGGTTCTTCAGCTGTTTCATCGCCGTCGCCTTGTTCTTTCCCTGCGAACGTTGCGCCTGCGATGCCGTGACCACGCCGCTCGGAATGTGCGTGATGCGCACCGCCGAACTGGTCTTGTTCACGTGCTGTCCACCCGCGCCTGATGCGCGATACACGTCGATCTTCAGATCTTCATCGCGGATCTCGATGTTGATGTCGGTATCGACGACAGGATAGATGAATACCGACGCAAAGCTCGTGTGCCGGCGCGCCTGTGAATCGAATGGGGAGATGCGCACGAGGCGGTGTACCCCACTCTCCGCCTTGAGATACCCGTACGCGTTCATTCCCTTGATCTCGATTACAGCGCCCTTGATGCCGGCTTCTTCGCCCTCGCTGAGATCGACGATCTCGATGGCGTAGCCCTTTCGCTCCGCCCAGCGCGTGTACATCCGCATGATCATCTGCGCCCAGTCCTGTGCCTCGGTACCGCCTGCCCCAGCGCTGATCTCAAGCTGGGCATCCCGGAAATCGTCGGGATGTGAGAGCAACGACCGAAGCCGGTATTCTTCCAGGTCCGGGCCGATGCGCTCGCATTCGCTGGCAAGATCGGCGGCCATTTCCGCGTCCGGCTCGAGATCGAGAAGCTCACCAAGCTCGCGGGTACTCTGCACGCGCGCGACGAGCGATTCATACGGGTCGACCCAATTCTTCAGGGCCTTGACCTGCTGCACGATCTCTTGCGCACTCTCCTGGTTATTCCAGAAGTCCGCGCTTCCCATGCGCTCTTCGAGCGCGTTCAGTTCCTGCTGCTTGTGCTCGAGGTCAAAGGTACCTCCTCAGCTCAGCGAGCTGATCGTCGTACGAGGCCAGCGTTCGAGCGTGCTCGTTCTCCGCCATACCATTCTCCCGGGTAACACACGAGCCATCCGACTCGAGGGGCGGACGGCTCGCGCGGTGTCGAAATCGACCCGTGAAAGATAGTCGGACGTGCGCGCGTCTAGAAGAGCTTCTTTCCCTGCGCGAGGATGTCGTTCAGCGCGTCCTGAAAGTGCGTTGTTGAATCGGCGAATTCCTTACCGATCTGGTCGACGTACTCCTCGTAGCTCTTCTTGATTTCTTCGCGAAATAACTGTTTCAAAGTGCCGTCTCGCACACCTTCGTCACGCTTGCCCGGGAAGTACGCGATGATGTCGCTCACGAGCGCACGCGCCAGGCGCTTGGCCTTCGCATTTGGATCGTTCGCGAGGAACGGGTTGATCGGCACGCGTGCCGGTGCACCTGCGGCTGGCGCCGGTGCCGCTCGCGCGACGGCTGGCGCCGGTGCGCCCGGTCTCGGAGCAACCGGAGGAGATGCGGCACCGGCAGGCGCCGCAACTGAGGGCCGCGAAAATGGCGCCGGCGGAACGTTGCTCGACGGCCGAGCAACCGGCGGCGCGACCATCGATTGCCGCGATGTTGGTGGCGTGAGCGACGACGACGGGCGCGCGAAGGGTGCGGGCATTCCCGGCGTGACGGGCCGCAATGGAAGCCCCGCCGGCGGTGCTGCACGCGGCGCCACAAATGGCACGGCAGCCGGCAGTGTCGCCGGTGTGGGTGCGATAGTAGTTGCGACAGCGGGAGCAATCGGAGCCTGTAGCACCGCCGGCGGCGGCATCACCGGCGTCGACGGCCGTACGGGCGTCGACTGCCGGGCTGGAGTCGGCACAATGACCGGCGCAGCCG
Organism: Gemmatimonadales bacterium; assembly: GCA_038323865.1. Classification (GTDB taxonomy): domain Bacteria; phylum Gemmatimonadota; class Gemmatimonadetes; order Gemmatimonadales; family Gemmatimonadaceae; genus AG11. Next base: position 3,674 of record JBBQHJ010000265.1, on the reverse strand, counting down.
CAGATGGCGGATCGATGGCCGGTGCCGGCACCGGCGGAGTCGCGCCGCGAGGAACAATCGATGGCGGAACCGGTGGTGTCGCCGTCGACGTTCTTGGCGGCGCTGCTACCGTCGCCGTTGCAAAGTCGTCGCGAGCATCGCTGCCGGCTGCAATGAGGATGATGCCTCCGCACACCGAGCATCGCGCGCGAACGCTCGCGCCCGGGATCCGCGCCGGATCAACTCGGAACACCGACTGGCATTCGGGACACGATACGTTCATGCGCGATCTCCTGAACGGACCGCGAGCATGGGACCCGTTATCCGCGACACACCAGCAGGCTGGCTGTCGGTCCGGCGATCGACCGAGAACACCGAACCTTCGAGAGTCTTGGCGTAGCTCTTCATTTCCGTTGCAAGCTCACTCACCTGCGCGGCATGCGTGAAGTGGCGACGCTCGTTCGTCACCACGCCGATCGACACAGTCATCAATGGCACTCGGTGCAACTGGCCACGGCGATCCTTGCCAAAAAAGTATCCTGCGCGACGATCCTGCTCGGAGTACTGCAGCGGGATCAAAAGGTCGAAGATATTGACAATTTCTTCGCAGACCTCTCCAACTGCGATGGACGGAATCACGAAGATGAAATCATCACCCCCAATATGGCCGACGAAACCGTCTTCGCCACAGAGGCCCTTCACAACATCGTGGAGAATCTTCGCCAGAATCCGGATAACACGGTCGCCATCGTAGTACGAGTAGCGATCGTTGAACTCCTTGAAGTGATCCAGATCGGCATAGCACATCGCGAAGGTCGTGCTTGTCTGGATCCGCTCCGTCACCGCAGCCTCGATTTCAACTGCGCCGGGCAAGCGAGTGGACGGGTGCACCACGAGATCGCGATCTGATCGCCGAAGCAGTGCATCGAGACGGATGATCTGTTCGGCAACCGCCAGATGCTCACGCACCACCTCATCAGCGCCAGCGCTGAACCCGGCCGCAAAGCAATCGTCTCCATCGGTGCATATCACGGCGCACGGCACCACGGCAGTATACGAATCCTGTTTCAGGCGTCGGCACGCGCGAAGCGCTGCGCCTTGGTCGCCACGAGCATCGAATACCACCACACGGGGTCGGCCGCGCAGTGAAATCGCCATTAAATCGTCGCTGTCACGAATGACGACAACCGTCTCCGCCTGCCGCGACATCCAGTCGTAGAGCGTGGGCGGAAGCGGATTGTCATGCGGGGCGAAGAGGATGGCGCTGATCTTGTCCAAACAGTCATCCGACCCAAGTGGAGCGGGAAGATACGGTTGACTACAAATGAAGTCAAACCGAGTCGCCGCTGTGAGTTGCGTCACTCAAGCATGACGCTCGCGATCAAAAATAGAAGAACGCAACGCCGAGCATTCCATATACGAGCAGCAGAAATGCGCCCTCGAGCCAATGCGATTCTGCATCACGAACCACGCTCGTCGCTACCGCCACCGCGAGCGCAACGGCCGCCACTTCAAACGTGTTGAACGCGAGATCCATCGGTTTGCCGATCGCCAGCCCGACAAATACAAGGATTGGGGCAATCAGCAGAGCAACCTGGGCGCTCGACCCCACCGCAATCGACACGGCGAGATCCATTCGGTTTCGCATCGCCATCAGCACTGCAGAACTATGCTCCGCCGCATTGCCGATAATAGGCACCACGATGATGCCGACGAACACTTCGGAAAGACCGATGCCGGCAATTGCTGCTTCTGTGGAACCGACAAGGATCTCGGACAACCACCCAACAAATCCCGCCGACGCGAGCAATACGAAAACGCTGCGGCCGAGGGACCAACGCGTGCCATGATCCGAAAGATGCTGCTCCTTGCTCACCTCCGACCCTTCACCGAATACTGAGCGATGTGTACCCATAGAATAAACAAGCGACAGCGCGTACCCGATCATCAGCAGCGCCGCGACACCGACCGACACGCGCCGAGTGACGATGTGCGACGGATCAGCGTGCGTCGAGAGGAACACGGCGGGAATCACCAAGCCAATCACGGCGACGACAAGCAATGAAATGCTCAGCCCAGCAAGGGCCACACTGAAGCGCTGCACTTTGTGCTTCAGCCCGCCAGCCAGCTGCGCCGCGCCGAGCACAAGGAGAAGATTCCCGAGAATCGAGCCGGTGATCGAGGCTTTCACCAGGTCGATAAGGCCCGCCCGGAGCGCAAGAATCGCGATGATCAACTCGGCCAGATTTCCAAGCGTAGCGTTGAGCAAACCGCCAAGCGTTGGACCGGTGTACGCTGCAATCTCCTCTGTGGCACGCCCCAGGAATCCGGAGAGCGGAACAATGCCGAGCGCCGCGAGCGCAAACACCACAATAGGGCTCGCGTGCATCATGTCGGCTGCAATGGCGGACGGCACGAAGATCAGGAAAATGGCGAGCAGTTTCATCGGATCGGAATACTCGCGCTCGCGCTGAAAACACCGCGTGATTGCATCAACCGCACTGATGAAAATGCGTCGATGGAACTGATGATATGATTCGCAATCAGCCCAATCAGGCTGTTGGTCGCGCGCCGAGACGCATCATTGCTCTGGCCGATCGCACGCACGTAGAGGTCTTTCTCGAGTGAAGCGTTCACCCAGTTCCATCCATAGGCAGTTGGTATCGCGCGGCTCTCGTAGTACGCCACAGCCTGCGCATATGTACTCCGTGTCGAGGGATTCGGCTCATCGAGTGGAATACCGTAGACTTGGCGCGCCAGGATCCACTGCAACCCGTTGTACGTCTGCGCATCGGTTTCCGGTACCGTGGGCCCGGAAGCCGCGGTTGTGAACGAGCCGCTGGCGTCGTACTTCTCGAGTTTCTCGTAGTACTGCCAGACGGTGTCTGGGCGGCTTCCTGGAAATCCACGACGTGCCACCTCTCGGGCGATCGTCCGGTACGACGCGGCATTGTCATTGGCTTGGCCAACGTTCTTTGCGTACTGGAGCACGAGGTACGCTTCGAGGGCCATGTAGGCAATGAAGCGATCCTGTCCAAGACGTGCTTGACCGAGTCCGGGGATGATCGCCGATGCGATGGGTGCAGACCAAGCAGGAGCGCGCGCCAACTTCGAGAACAAACGCGCTCCCGTATCGGCGACCTGCGGCGGTAACGTATTACTCATGGTGGCGGAACGCGCATCGTCGACACGCTGCGCTGCGGCCACAGGCGAATACGCGCACAAAATCAACGCGACAGCAAGTCGAATTCGCAGCGTCACATGCCGATGCGAATGGAGATATAGGTCGGAGGCTTGCCGAGCCCCGTCGAAAAGCTTTCGAACACGCGCGCGAAATCGATGCGTACACGCTTGTTCGCGAGGCCGATGCCAAGCGACGGACCGGTCGCTGATTCCGCGTCCTGTGACTGCTGCTTCACGTATCCGCTGCGCGCGTAGAGTGACGTTTCACCCGCCGAATAGCCGACTTCTCCGCCAACGTGGAGTTCGACGGGACTTCCCATGACCTCCGCAACAAAATGCACGCGAAGGTTGGGATCAATGTCCTTTGTATGCGGCGTAAATCCAGCTCCGAAATGCAGGCGGGCGGGCTGTGGATCCGCCTGCGGCTTGTCATGCACCTGGAGGCTCGGCCCAAGGTTGCTCACGAGAATGCCAACGTCGCGTGAGCTGTCGTTCGTCACACGATACTGCAC
>JBBQHJ010000264.1:0-6823 GCA_038323865.1 Gemmatimonadales bacterium | reverse complement strand
CATTTCCGGCCGGCGTGGTTCCCGCCATGATGTGAGTCTTCGGGTCGCACGCTCGCAGGGTCACTTTACTTCCAGCTTCGCGGCGCCATCGAGAACGACTCTCAGAACGAACGACGTAGTGCTCGCAGCAAGCGCTGCGATGCGGATGTCGGTGACGGCACCTGCAACTGACACGCCGGGCGCCAGCGGGCGGTTGATCTGCGAGTTGAGCTGGCGTCGCAATGAGTCCAGCTGCGTGCCGACGTCGAGACTGCCGTGGCCAGTAGCCTGATCCAGCGCGCGATTGATGCGAAACGCGCCGATGGTGGTCTTGAAGCGATCGAACTTGCTTGCGCTCGCGAGCGTCCACTGGAGTTCGCTCACCTTGATGTGGCGCTCGCTGCTGTCGTAGCGCACCCGCCCCAGCGCGACAAACTCGCCGGTGACCGAACCGTGGACGGCCACCTGCACCAGCATGGTGTCGCCGGTGCCGCGAATCTTCACGTCATCAATGAAGATCCCCTGATTCGGAATCTCTCCTTTTGCGAGCTGCGTGACGCGGGCACTCAGATCCGAGAACGGCAACGCGATGTCGACGGGGATATGAATTCCACTCTGCGTCGTGGCCAATCCGAGTGGCGGGAGTGGTCGTCGTTCCGTCGCCGGCTTCGCACCGAGGGTGGCGCGCGGACGAGCGGTGATCACAACCGCGGTGGTCAGCACATCACCGCGACCGAGTGGGCGTGCGAGCAGCACGTTATCCGGGGCAAGCGTGAGCCACGCGGTGCTCGCGGAATCCAGTGCGAATGGCTTGAGCATGGTTCGCCACAATGAGTCCGCTGCCGGCCGTAAGTCGGCGAGTGCCGGAAGTGCACTGTCCAGCTGCTGCTTGAGCTTCTCCGCCTGGCCGTCAATGATGTGCCGCATCAGGGGCGTCGCGTCCACGTTGAGCAACGTGACCTGACATGGATCGAGGAGGTTGACGGCGATGCTGGTGTTGCGCGAGGCCAGACGCCAATCATTTCGCCAATACAGCGCGGTACCTGCGTGCAATTCAGCGCGCTTCATCGCTTCGGGCACATAGCCGCAGCTCGCGAGACCGGCACTGCCGGCCAGTGCCACGCGGCCGCGATAGCGCAGGCGCGCGGCGAGATCGACGCGATCTCCATTCATGCGCAACTCGAGTGAATCGCGGCGATAGACGTATTGGTGACAGATCGTGCCGCCAAGCGCCATGCATTGCGCGCGTGTGAGCGAGTCGCTCACGGGAAATTGCGCGGAGAGCGCCGTGCGAATCTTCCCGAGCGAGATGCTCACAGGCAGCGCGATGACGGCCGGCTCCATGGGTGGCAGCGGTGCCGTAGTGCGCGTGGCGAGATCTTGTTCCGGTACTTGAATGCTTCCGCCGCAGGAAATGCCGAGCGCAGCCAGCGGAATTAGCGCAGCAATTCTCATTGCGCCGGTAAGACTAATCCTCGGCAGTCGCCGAAACCGATGCGTCGACGCCCATCGCGTTGGCACCAGCCGCGGAGGATCACTTCGTCGCCATCTTCGAGAAAGCGCCGCTGCTCGCCGGTGGGAAGGGTGAGTGGTTCGGTGCCCCGCCACGTGCGCTCGAGGAGGCACCCGCGTGATTCCTTGGTTTCGCCACTCACGGTGCCACTCGCAAGGAGATCACCCGGCTGGAGATTGCATCCGTTACTCGCATGGTGCGTGACGAGCTGCGCAACGGTCCAGTACATCGATGTGAAGTTGCCGATGCTCACGCGCATGGGTGCGAGCCCCTGTTCGCGCATGTTGGTCGAAGTGAGCAAGACTTCGAGTGTGATGTCGATGCCGCCTGCGGCTTCATTGCGCCGGCTGCTCAAGTATTCGAGTGGCTGTGGATCCGTGGCCGGGCGCGCGTACGAGGCAACGCGGAACGGCTCGAGTGCATCGAGCGAGACGATCCATGGCGAGACGGTGGTTGCGAAGTTCTTGGCGAGGAACGGACCGAGCGGCTGGTATTCCCACGCCTGCACGTCGCGCGCAGACCAATCGTTCACGAGACAGAGACCTGCTACGCGCGACTCTGCGTCGTCGATGCTGACCGTTGCTCCCAGGGCATTCTCGCCGGCGATGAACATTCCGACCTCGAGTTCATAGTCGAGGCGCTTGGTTGGCCCGAACTCCGGCGTAGGCGCGGTGTCATCCTTGGTCTGACCTTTGGGCCGCCGAACGCTGCTGCCCGTGCGCACGATGGACGATGCGCGACCGTGATAGCCGATGGGTACCCACTTGTAGTTGGGCAGCAGCGGATTGTCGGGACGAAACATGCTTCCAACGTTCGTGGCGTGATGCACGGACGCATAGAAGTCCGTGTAGTCGCCGACCCTGGCCGGCACGAGCAACTCGGCGTCTTGCATGGCGACGAGCAACGACTCGCGCATCGCGGCTGCGCGTGCACCGTCCGCCGAACCCGCCGTGAGCAGCTCAATCGCGCGCGCACGAACGGCGCTCATGGCGCCGCGACCAGCCGCGAGGAGTGGGTTCAGTGATTCGTCGCGCGCGCACTCGTGGATCAATGTGGCGTGTGCGTCGTCGATCAGTCCCTGCTCCGCTGCGGCAGCGAGATCGAGAATCGAATTGCCGATGGCGACGCCAGGTCGGGTACCGCGCGCGTGCGCGCGAAACATTCCGAAGGGAATGTTCTCGAGGGGAAAGTCTCCATCGATGTTCTGCGCGCTGCTCACCCAGGATTCCGCGTTCACAATACTCCGAGTTGCTCGAGGTCATCAACCGGCTCGCGGAACGAGCAGGATCCGAAGGACAGAAAGACGTTGCGCGCAGAATCGACCGTCGCTGCATCCCTGAATGAGAGCGCGGCCTCCACCTCGGAGCGGGGCGCGCCGTTGGCTGCCGCAGTTGTCGCGGCAGAGATGTTCAGGAAGCCGAACATCTCGCCTCGAGGCGCGTCATCAGCGTAGGTGAGGCGATACATGCCACGCAGCGGATGATGGAGGCCGGCAGTTGCCTTGAAGGCGACGCGTCGCTCGTGACAGCGCATGATGAAGCGCGCGACGAGCGCCGGCGATGGAAATGCATCGGGGGTCACGCCGCCGGTGCGGATCTTTGCGTTGAGTCCGCGCGTGGCAATGGCGTCGATCAGGACGGCGGGATCATCGGCGATCGGGATCTCGACGAATGTCGTGATGCTCGACGGCATGTGATCAGCCGCGGCATTGATGTCGGCTACGGTTGCTGCCTTGAGTTCGCAGGAGTCGACGTCGAGGCCGGGATACGGGCGCGTGAGCGCTTCGATTTCCTTTGTGACGTCGGCTGCGAGGGCGCTTATTCGCCAAGCGGCAGCAGCAGGTCCCTCGCTACGCGCAGGGCGATATCGTTCACTACGCTCGTCACGACACTCGGCGAGACGACTGACCGGCACGACCAGCCGGCCGAGCATCCAGGCGTCGGGCGATGCGAGGTACATTGCATAGTTCGCGACGACTTCGCGCAGGGACAACGCCGCGGGGGGAAAGAGACCCGCGTAATCGATAAGGCCCGTCAACAGCGCCCGCGTTTCCGCGGGCACTGGATCAGTCCTCAGACGTGGGCGCGAGGATTGACCCTCGGCACTTGGGCGATCCGCACCGGCAGGCATAGAAGCGCTCGTCTTCTTCGGTGTGTTCGTCGGTCCGTTCATACTGGTAGTCGTACAGCAGCTCGTCGCCCGCTTTGATGTTGCGAATGGCATCGATGAAGATGCGCTTGCGATCGTTGATCGCCTCGCAATTCCCATCGCACGAATGATTGAGGTAGGCGGCCTCGTTTCCCTTTACGGCCCCATCGATACAGGTCTTGTCGTCGATGGTGAAGAGAAATGTATGGTGGCGGCGCATCTTTTCGTCATCGTAACGCTTGTCCGCGGTGCGCCACGTGATGCGCTGGCCGAGGTACTCGATGATGCGCGTGCCCTTGCGGATGTTGCGTGTGGCGAAGGCGCCCCTGCCCTGAATGTCCGATTCACGAATCTCGAAGTACGGATTCGGGGACTCTTTCCACGGCCACCGCGCGGTGATGCCGGATTTTGCCTTTGATGTCCCCGTGGTCTTCGGCGCTGCCTTCGTGGTGCTTGTTGAGGTGGTGGTGCCGTGGTGCTTCGTGGTCCGTCTGCTACGGGCGTGTGCCATCAGTCCAATCCTGGTCGCGTCTTCTGATATGCTGCCGCGGCGTGTCGCAATGCGAGAAGAGCCGATGCTTCGAGCTCATACTCCAATTGCATGTCGCGCAGATTATCCGGGCTGTGCTTGCCCGACAGGCTCTTCACGAGCGCGTCGCAGCCAGCGTGTCGGCGGGCGTACTCGCGACTGGCATGCCAGAGCGCGTTGGCCTTGTGCCACCAGGGCTCTTCGCCGGGTTCACCCTCGCCCGTCGCCTTGTGGTACTCGTCGGCCAGCTCCGTGAGCGAGCCGTCGCACATGTGACACATGGCTTCGAGATGCTTGCGCTCAATGTTGGCCTCATCGGCCACAAGCTTGGCAATGCGATCGTGCTGACGGCAGCATTCCATGGCCGAGCGATACAGTGCGTCGGCGCAGGCGCGAGCGTCAGCGATGGGATCTCGAGCGGGAGAGTCGGAAGTCTTTCGAGTTGCGTTCGGCATGGTGCGACATCTCTAGGGCAGGTGCCGCGCGTTGCGGCCGGACGCGAAAGATGCCCACCTGCTCAACCATCTCCAACCCCCTACAGATAACCCGTGGCCGCGAGCGCTTCGTAGCGACGCAGTGGCGAGGCCGGGAAGTCGGTGCCGGCGCCAACGAACGCGAGTGCTTCATCGGCATTCGTGAAGGCGAACGACGGCGGCGGCTGGAGACCGTACTGGCCAACCAGCCGCAGGGACGCGTCGCGACCGTGCTCCATGGTGTCGGGATAGTGACCCCCGCCAACCACGCGAAAGCCGTCCGCGCGAGTGGTTGCTTGGCGATCATGCCGTTTCCGACGAGATCATACTGATCACCGAGCCGCGTGTCGCTCGTGCCGCTCGGGGAGCGAGGCGCGAGGCTTCGACCACCTTTGCAGGCTCTGCGCCGGAGCCATGGCTAGCGCGTCGTCAAGATCGCTTCCCCTCGTCCCCGAGCCTCGACACGCCACGTGGTCTCGAGTTCGCCGTTGCGAATGCCGTAGACGACGTCATTCAGGTGCACGACGATGCACACGTGATTCGGAATGACACGTACGCGCTCTCCGACCACCGGCGCCCATGAGGATTTGGAGATGTCGAGCACACCGTGCTCTTCTGACATCCGCTCGACGATCACTTCGGGATGCTCGAGCAACTGGCCGAAACCCTCGCCGGCGACTCCACGCACTGGCTCGCGTCCCAGCGCCTTCGTGCCGGTGTCGATGACGGCCTGGCGCGGAACAGCGGTGGAGACAACCGTTGCCAACACGGTTGCCGCACAATCATTGAACGAGCATGCGCCAATCTGCGCGGTGGTTCGGTCGTTGTAGACGTATGTGCCCGGACGGAACTCGGTAACGCCACCGATTTCGTGGGTGCGCCACAGCGTTGGCGTTGAGCCACCACTCACCGCGTTGGGCGTAACGCCGGCCGCGCGCATGCGATCGAGCGCGCTGCCGAGATCGGAGGTGAGTGTCGCGAGCTTTACGTCCTGATCGTCAACGCCCTCTCGAACGTGGCCGGGATAAAACATGATGCCCGCGTACTCGAGCGACGATTCGGCTTGCACTTTCTTGGCGAGCGCAATCGCAGTGTCAACCGCCGGTACGCCAACGCGATGCATGCCGAGATCGAGCTCGATGTAGACGGCGACGTTTCGTCCTGCCTCGCGTGCTGCCGTGGCCATGTCGCTGATGGCGCGCTCGGAATCGAGTGCCACGATGGCTCGGACATCACGAGGAAGTGCGGCGAGACGTGCTGCGCGTCGCGCGCCGACGGGCGGATAGGCCACGAGCACGTTGTCGGTGACGCGTGCCATTACCTCCGCCTCGTGTGGCGTGGCGCAGGTTACACCGATGGCACCGAGTGCCACCTGCTTTGCGGCGACGTTCGGTGATTTGTGCGTCTTCACATGCGGACGGAGCCCGAGTCCGTGCTTGCGCGAGTATTCAGCGGCGCGTGAAAGATTGCGCTCCATGATGTCGAGGTCGACGAGGAGCGCGGGCGTTTCAATGTCGTTCAGCGAGTTCATTCGTGAGTACCTAGTAACACGGACGGAGTACGACAGCATGCCTGCTTAGACAGCGCCACCTGCGGCGAACGCGTGTGCGATGACTTCCTGGGCCTCGGACTGAATGCGGCGGAGATGCGATTCATCAACAAAGCTCTCGGCGTACAGCTTGTAGACGTTCTCGGTGCCGGATGGGCGCGCGGCAAACCAACCGCTCTGCGTTTCCACTTTCAGGCCGCCGAGTGACGCACCATTGCCGGGCGCGGTGGTGGAGAGATTCACGATTCGCTCGCCGGCGAGTTCACTTGCGGTGACGTCGTGCGGCGAGAGCTTCGAGAGCACGGCCTTTTGTTCCGGCGACGCGGGCGCGTCGATGCGCTCGTAGACGGGTGCGCCGAGGTCGCGCGTGAGGTCCGCATAGAGCTCACCTGGGTCGCGTCCCGTGACTGCCGTCATCTCCGCAGCGAGCAGACCGCAGATCAATCCATCCTTGTCGGTGGTCCAGACAGTGCCGTCGCGACGCAGGAACGTGGCGCCTGCGCTCTCTTCTCCCACAAAACCCAGTGAGCCATTCACGAGTCCGTCCACGAACCACTTGAAGCCAACGGGCACTTCCATGAGCGGCCGATTGAGTCGTGCCGCAACGCGATTGATCATGCTACTGCTCACGG
>JBBQHJ010000263.1:0-6893 GCA_038323865.1 Gemmatimonadales bacterium | reverse complement strand
ACTGGTGGGTCGAAAAACACCCGGTCCCATAGCGTCAGATCCCGGGTCGTAGTCGCATGATTCGCTGCGATGCGCTGTTCCGGTTCAGCTTGCACCGACGAACTTCTTGGCGGGTGCTTCAGGTTGGTAAGTGAGGCCTGGAGTGAGGCGGGCGACGCCGTGATGACCTAGCCATTGGATGTGCAGTTGGGCCCTACAGTCTGGTCCCGGGGTAGGTCCCTGAAGGATCCGTCCACTTGATGCTCGGGCTGCGTCCCTCTCCGTGATCGAACGTCACTTTGGCGCCCTTAAGACGATAGTAAAACTCTCCACGCCCCAGATGTTCGAGCGGCAGGTTTTCGAGCACGAGCACGTTGCGGCGCATCGTGATCGTCACCTCGAGACCGGGAAAGAATCGATAGGTGCCGGCGTACCACTCCGGGTTTTGCGTTAGCGGCGCCCGCCCGACGGCGGGAGGCGCGAGAGCAGTGACGGTGTGGCCCACTGCCAGTTGGAACAGCGCTCGCTGGAGAGGGCTCTCGCTCAGCAACGTCTCCGTGTTGCCGAGGTACGCCACGGTCGTGGAGTCGTCTGGGAAGAGGGCGAGGAGCGCTGTGTAGCCGGCGTAGACTCCGTTGTGCCAGATCACCCGGCGACCACTCACGGTGTCGACGACGACACCGAGACCCGTCCCCTCCAACATCATCGCCCGTACGTGTGGGTACAGTTTGCCGTCCCTCAGGAAGCTCTCTCCCCACGTGCTCAAATCCGCAACGGTGCTAAACAACGATGCTGGTCCCACGCCGTTTGAAATGTCGGCAAAGGTCGCCGGACCGAACCCGTCCGGCCCGAACCCCGGCACGTAGCCGCTCGCAAGCGTCGAGACCAGCGTATTGGCTTCCAGCTGTCCCGTGTTGCGCATTCCCAATGGTGTGAAAAAATTATTCTCCAGGTAGTTGGCGTACGGGAAGCCGCTTAGAACCTCGATTAAATATCCGAGGATGCGATAGGCGTTGTTGCTGTACGCGCTACTTGTTCCCGGGGGGAAGCGCAGGGAATCGGAGGAGATCAGGTCCACCATCTCGCGCGTCGTACGGGGCAGCCGAAGCGCGTCCAGCCCGCCGGGCAGATCTCGTGAGATTCCGGACGTGTGGTTGAGCAGCTGCCGAATGGTGATGCGATCGGCCCCTGGGATCTTGGGAAGCCATTTGGCGAGGTGATCGTCAAGTGTGAGACGGCCCTGATCGACGAGGAGAAGAATTGCCGCGGCGGTGAATTGCTTGCTGATCGATCCGATCATGAATCGCGTCTCGGGCGTGTTGGGTACGCGGAGCTCTCGGCTCGCTGCGCCATAGCTCGCGGACGCTACTACGTGGCCACGCCGGCGGATGAGAACTGTTCCGGAGAATTCACCGACGGTGGCGGCGGCACCGAGAAGCTGATTCAACTGCTTCTGAGCGGACCTAACACCAGACGACTGCACCGACGACGAGGGGATGGCGGATACGCGAGGCGGCGCTACCGATTGAACCAGGGACGTGAGAGTGCAAAGGGCAAGTGAGTAGAACATGTAAGCCTCAGAGTGAGAGAAGGAGTGCTTCCACGAGCCCTCCCATGACATGACCTGCTCGCTCGACATCCTCCACGAATACGAGCGGGATACCGCTGGCGTAGGCCGCGATGACGACCTCGCGACCACTTGCGGCGGTGCCGAAGCCGAGAAAACCTTTACTGAGCAGCACGAGACGCCCGTTCAGCAGGTCGTAGGTGAGCAACGTGCCGGACTTACCCTGCGCCCGATCGAACATGGTGCTGTTGGAGTCGAGTACGCCGGCAAGCGTTCCTTCTCGCCCGAGCCGCGGCAGGTGGCGGGCAAAGACCTGTCCCGATGGGCCATTGAAGAGCGCCGTGGCGGCCCTTGCCATCGCGAGCGGCGTCACGAGGTTCCCGGTGTCCTCTCCCGTGACGTCGCGCAATACAAACTGCGCCGGTTCGCTCACTATCTCTCGCAGCAGTTGCATGGGCCCGACGTGCCGGCGAGCGGCTGCGGCCTCGACCAAATGCAGTGTCCAGGGATTACTGCTCACCTTGAGCGTTACGTCGAGCAGCTCTTCCAAGGGCGGTGACTCGAGAGAGGCAACCACGGTCTCGTCGCCTGTTCCTCTCGCAGGCACCGCTGCGGGTGCGAGGGCGACCGCGGCCCGGCGTAGCGCGTCGCGAAACAATTCTCGAGCAAAGCGCTCCACATCAACGACCGGCGCCAGCACCAGTACTGGCTGTGACGCCCTCGGCACACTCCCTCGTATCGAGAGCACGTGCCCTCGCCAGGTTGCACGAATGGCCGACTCGTCCAGCGTTGTGTCGATCGACACGCGGGCATCGAGGCGCCAGTGCGACGGGAACGGCAGCGCGACGACGTTGGCGACGACGCCATGTTCAGGAGTCGTGATGATGACATCCACGTCATCATCGTTAAGATGCACGGGGATGGTGCGTCCGTTGGCGTCACTCGCGAGCAGCACCGAGCCCTCAACTCTGCGGATACCCGTTCGTGCGACTTGCCGCGCGAGCGAGTCGAGCCCGGCGACTGCGCTGGTGCGCGTGCTGACACCCCCAAGTCGTGGATACGAATGATCCACACGCTCGATGGCCACGTGGCCATTGGGTAGCGTGCGTCCCCCAAGCGCGGGATCACCGCCGGAATCGAGGATCAGATTTCCGAGTAGCAATCCGTTGCCGTCGCGGCGCCCTTGGGCCCGAACGCTCGCGTGAAAGCGGAAGTTTGGCCCCAGGACGCTCGTGACAGCGCCGGCTGAAAAAATTTTTACCGTCGATGCGGGCGCGAAGCGTTCCGTTGCGCGGCACGTCGCGAGGATCTCACCACTGCGCCGGTCGAGCACGGCGATTCCCCAGCGTCCGTCGCGAAATGCATCCGGCACCGCGCGCCGGAACGCCTGCGCGCCGATGGTATCCGTTGGAACATTCGCTCCGGTGCACTGACCGCCCGCGCCGGTCGTCACCACAATGAGTGCGAGCGCGAAAATGGAGTACGTGAGTCGCATGCCAAGTACACGCAGCGGCACGCGAAGTGTTACGCCGGCGATATGCGTCGCGCGACGTAACGCCGCCAAAGCTCATCTTCGCTGTATGATCACGTCTCCATTCAGCGTCATGATGCGGATGAGCGGCCCCGGTGCCCCGAGTGAGACGGAGGCACGGCGGGGACGGTACTCGGCGCTGCGTCCCCGCTCGGGAAGTTCGGCCACCTGGATGGGACGGTTCGAGAGCACTCTCCCGCTTCGGGTCTCCGCCGAGATCGTTCCACCTACCCCGGCAGCGAGATCGAGCGTTACACCGCCGTTTCGTGCGAGCAGCGACACCGGCTTGTCCATGATTGTTCGATTCAACCCAGCGGCGATGGAGCCGTTGGTGGCTTCGACCAACACCGCTCCGCCGAGCCGCTCCAGACGCGTATCGCCATTGCGATTGATCACTGTCAGCTCTCCGTCGAAGTCCCTGACCTCGATGCTTCCCCCCCGGTTCATCTCGACAGAAAGAAATGGCAGGTTGCGCGGTATCGAGACCTGCAGCTCGGCGGCGATGAAGCCCTCCGATTCGGCCGGTGACATGATGATGGCGACTCCACTCGTCGTCGTCTCGATGTGGTAGGGAACCGCCAGAGGCAGCTTGAGCAGGGAGTCGTGCTTCGGTCCCTCCGTATCACGAATGATTCGATACGTGATGTCCGTGGCGTCTGTCCCCTTCACGATCACGCGGCCCCACTGGATGTCGACGCGGAACGCCGCAGCCGGACCAAGATCCACGCGTCGGATGACGCCTGTCGTCGGCATCTGGGCCGCGAGCACGGTGGTCGCGCTCGCGAGAGCGCCCGCGATCAATGCGACGTATCGGGTCGACAAGAGTGGCATCAGCAACACCGGGACTCTATTGAATTGTGAATCACGACGTGGACACGGCGCGCAAGGTAGCGCGCAGAACAGGGTCGAGATCCTGGCGTTGCAACAAGGCCGCCTCGAGCCGGCGTCGGCTGTCGAGTGGAAAGCTGACGACCAATGAAACGACCTGTGCCTGAACAAAGGGCGACGCGTCGCGCTGGATGACCTGCTTCAACAATGGCTCCAATGCCTCGGAGGTCGTCGATTTTCCCAAGGCTTCGATCGATGCCAGACGGACGTTCGCCGAACTGTCGTACAACGCGGTGCGTGAGAGTCGCGCGACGACCTCCGAGCCGAACGCACTCCCGGAGAGCGCCTGAATGGAGGCGAGGCGGCTTGCGGGAGAGGCACCAACCGGTAGCAACGGGGAGGAAACTTCCTGCTTCCCACGGAACCGACCGATCATGACGACGAGTAGCACGGTGGCAGCGATGGCCCACGCAATCCTGCGGCGGCCCTGCGTTCGGCGAGCCCGCACGGGCTGACTTGCCAACCGCTCCAAGAAACGCGCCTCCATTCCATGGGGAACCGGGTGCTCGGGGAGACGTTTGATCGCGTCAAGGACCTCCTCGTCATCCGGATGGAGCCGTTCGATATCATGGGACATTCGTCGTACCTCCCAACGCGGAAAACCACGCGCCCCGGAGGGCGGCCACGGCCCGATGTAGACGTACACGGGCTGCGCCAGGGGTGCAGCCAAGCTCGCGCGCGAGCTCGCTGTGCGAGAGATCCATGCTCGTTCTCAGCAGCAACACCTCGCGATGTGCGGGCGCGACCTGATCCATCGCGGCCTGCAATCGAGCGAGATCTTCTTCCGCAATCAGCCCGTTCAACACGTCCTCCGAGGAAGCGGCTGCGCTCTCAGGAAGCTCCTGGGGGACTTCCCGGAATCTTCGATGCCGATCGATGACGTGGTTTCTGGTGACACGAAACAGCCATACGTCGAACCGATCTCCGGCTTTGAACGGAATTGATGGGTCGAGCAGCTTGAGAAAGACATCGTGGACCAGATCTTCGGAAAGGGCAGGATCGAGCGTCCAGCGACGGACGAACTGGAAGAGCCGCTGGCTATGCCGCCCGTAGAGGACAGCCAGCGCCTCCCGGTCCCCGGACCGAGTGCGCAGCATGAGATCGCGGTCGTCCGCTAGAGCGAGCTTCGCCATTGTATATAGAAGAAACGTGCGAAGGCGCGAAGTGTTACAAGACGCGAAGGCGCGAGCGGTGGCTCGCGCGAATCAGCGGCGGCGCCTCAGCTATCTGGCGACCCACCGCTCGACGTGGCGAAATATCGAATGCTCGCTGGTGTATTTGACGCCGTCTATCGCAGACTCGCCTCGCGAAATACCAGTTTGATCAGTGTCGCGGCCACCTGATCGAACGTCGCACTCAGTTCGGCATCGGTGCCGGCAAAGCGTTGCCGAAAGGGTGTGAGGTCAATGCTCCCCTTCACGTCGTCAACGGTTCGAAACATTGCCGGACCCGATTTGCGCAGGGCCTGGGTCATCTGCTCGGTGGCGCTCTTGAGCAAGTCCTGAATGAGATGCACATACGCCAAATCGCGCAGCACAGGCCCATGCCCAGGGACGACTGCGGCGGGGTCAAGCCGCGCCAGGCGGTCCAGGGTGACGATCCACTCAGTGGGGTAGCCGTCGTAGAAGTACGGCATGGGGTGCACCACGAGGTCACCGACAACTGCGATTCTCTCTTTCGGGAGAAACACGACCGCGTCGCCCGGAGTGTTGCCGCGTCCGAGGAACTTCACCTGCACGTCGCGATTGCCGAGGTCAATCGTGAAATCGTGCGCGAACGTCATCGTCGCACTCTGAAAAACGCTGGCTCTCATTTCAGCGACGACATCTTCATGACGGGCGAGCACGTTCTTCAGCTGCTGCCGGTCGCCCTCTGTGAGCGTTGAACCGTCCGGCCCCTTGCCGCTCTCGAGCATCTTCGTGTATGCGGCTGGGCCCCGTTCCATGCGGGCGGCCGACCCGGGACCGAAGAGGTCCATCTCCCTCTTGGTTTCTTCGTGTGCGATGATCGTGATGCCCGGAAACGCATCCATGTAGGCACGGTTTCCGTAATCGTGGTCATTGTGGAAGTGTGTATTCAGCAGGAAGGTGACGGGCTTGTTCGTCCACTGCCGGATCTGAGCGATGTCTTCCCGGCTCTCCGACGGAACCAGGGTCGCATCAACCACGAACACCTGACGTTCACCGATGATGACCGTGGTATTGCCGCCTTCGAAACCATCCTGTCCGTCGCGGTGCCGGATCTCATAGACCCCGTCACCAAGCTGCGTGATTGTGCGCGGCGTTTGGCCGGATACGAGCGACGTCGACGCGGCCACGCCGAGAAACGGCAGGACTCGCAGCAGCGGAGTGCAACGGTGTAGCGGCATGACAGTCCCGAAGGATGTGAGCGACGCACGGAAGTCCCAAGCCGCACGTTCACTACATTCTGCCGATCAGGGCTAGGACGATCCTGCGCACGTGCGCGGTGAGCCCCCGCGAGATCTCGTCAGGACGCCAAGCAACTTCGTCCAATCCTTACGCGGCGCGGCGGCATATCTCTCATGCGACTCCGAACCAACTAAGAGGCGCATGCAACCAAGATGGCCCCGATGTGTCGCGTGCAGTGGCGTGCTCGTGTCGGTGCTCTTTTTCACGGCGGCGCAGACTCCGAGGCGGCAGTCAGCCGAGCTGCGCGTTGTCGCGGATTCCCTTCTGGCGGTGATCAATCGCGGTCAGGGGGACTTTGACTGGGGCGACGCGAGTGACTCCACGCGCCAAAACAAGGAACGGCGTGTGGACGAGTTGGCGATCCGATTGCGCCGGATCGACGCCACTGCGCTCAGCGATTCCGAAGATCGTCTACTGGCGGACAACCTGGCCGAAGGAGTGCAGAGCCTGCGCGCACTTCGCGTGTGCCGTTACGAGCTGTGGGCAAACGACAATCAGT
>JBBQHJ010000262.1:0-6934 GCA_038323865.1 Gemmatimonadales bacterium | reverse complement strand
GTTCAAGGAGGGCGAGCTCTCCATCGGTGAGGCGACCTCCATTTTCCGCGATGTGGCCAAGGCGCTCGACTACGCGCACTCCAAGCAGATCATTCATCGCGACATCAAGCCGGAAAACGTATTGCTCACTGCGGGCTCGGCGGCCGTGACTGATTTCGGAGTTGCGCGCGCCCTCTCCAGCTCAACGAGTTCTGATCGGATCACGGCCGCGGGAATGACCGTTGGGACACCGATGTACATGTCGCCCGAACAGGCCGCGGCAGATCCCGCAACCGACCACCGAAGCGACATTTATTCACTCGGCGTGATGGCGTACGAGATGTTCGCGGGCGATACGCCGTATCACGGTCGCACTGTTTTTCAGTTGCTTTCCGCGCACGCACGAGAGACGCCGAAGCCCCTCGGTGTTATTCGGCCTGCTGTGCCGTCGCACATCGCCGAGATGATCATGGCATGCCTCGAGAAGCGTCCGGCTGATCGGCCAGCGTCTGCGCGCGACATCGTATTCGCAATTGATAATCGTACGTCGCACCGGGCCGAAGTCGCTCCGCCACCGCCGACAGAGAATCGCACCAAGGTGATAGTCATCGCCGTCGGGATTCTTCTGTCGCTATCTCTCCTCGCCTGGTTCTTCAAGTGATCGTTCATCTCGTCGACGGTACGTACGAACTATTCCGTCACTTCTATGGAGCCAAGCGCTTCGCGAAGGAAGGCGACGACCAATCATTTGCTGCCGTGATTGGCGTGTTGAACACTGTGCTGCAAATGATCGAGGGCGGGGCAACGCACATTGGCGTCGCAACCGATCATGTCATCGAATCGTTTCGGAATGATCTCTGGCCTGGCTACAAAACAGGCGAGGGCATCGATCCTGTCCTGCACCGCCAGTTCCATCCGCTTGAGGAAGCGCTCGTCGCCATGGGTGTGGCTACGTGGGCGATGGTCGATCTCGAAGCGGACGACGGACTCGCGTCGGCGGCGCATCTCGCATCGCTCAATCCCGACATCTATAAAATCTCGATCTGGACGCCCGACAAGGATCTCTCACAGTGCGTTGTTGAAGATCGCATCGTGCAGGTGGATCGGCGCACGAATGCCATTCGCAACGCCGACGAGGTGAAGAAGAAATTCGGCGTAGGGCCGGCGCACATTCCCGACTACCTCGCGCTCGTTGGCGATTCTGCCGACGGATATCCTGGGCTTCCAGGCATTGGGGCGAAGACGGCGGCGAACCTCATCAATCGGCACGGCCATATCGAGGAGTTTCCCGACCACGTTCTCGGTGACAAGCGCGAACTCGCGCTGTTGTTCAAGGACCTCGCCACCTTGAGAACGAACGCGCCGCTGTTTGCGGACATCGACGAAATAAAGTGGCGAGGTCCTTCGAGTGATTTCACACCGATCGCGGAGCGCATCGGTGCCAACCGCGTGATGGCGCGCGCGGAGAAGATCGCCAAATAGGGCTTCCACCGCCTGCCGAGCCCGTCTCTCAAGGAGAAGAATCCGCAGGGTATAAGGTCACGGTTGCATGTAATACTTAACACGTGACGTATTGCGGCGACGCAGGGTGCCTAACGACTGGAGAACCGTTCCGCCCGACTGGCACCCACCCTCCGACCAGGAGAGTCATGAAGCGCTCCGCAATTCCGTTTGTAATGACCGCAGCAGTCGCCGCTATTGTCGCATGTGGAAGCGACACCGTAAGTCCCAAGCCGGTGTCGAAGATCGTCAACTTGAAGGCGACGATGGCCGGCGCCAATGAAGCACCAGCGGTTACCACAAGTGCAACCGGCACCTTCACTGCGACGCTGGACACTTCCACGAATGTCTTCACCTATGACGTGACCTTCGCCGGACTCGGCACGAACTCGACGGCAGGACACATTCACGGACCCTTCCCGAACGCTGCCGGCACCGGCACATCGGGCGTGATTCTGAATTTCGCGACGCTCCCGGGCGCGACGTTCGTCCCCGGTACGACGTCCGGCACCGCGCATGGTCAGGTGACATTGAACGCCGGTACGCAAATCAGCACCACCGTGAATGGCGATTCGCTCCGCAAGTTGATTCTGGGCGGCCTGACCTACGCCAACGTCCACACAACACAAAACGGTGGCGGAGAGATTCGCGGACAGATCATCGTCCAGTAGTCCCCTGCGCTCGACAACTCGCTGCCTCGCACTAGCCGCCACGCTCACTCTCCCGAGCGGGCGGCTTTTTGCGCAGCACGACATGCACGCGATGTCCGATTCTTCACGCGATTGGACATACTCGATGCACGGAAGCATCAACCTCCTCTATAACAATCAGCGCACCAAGCGCGGCGACACAGAGCTCGACGTCATCGATTGGGAAATGTTCATGGCATCGCGCGGACGAGTGCAGCTCCGCGCCATGACCAGCCTCGAGCCGTTCTTCCTTGGCGGCGATGGATATCCCGAATTGCTCCAGACGGGTGGCAGCTACAGGCACGCGTATCTGCACGATCGTCAACATCCGCACGATGCGCTGGTTGAACTCTCAGCGAAGTACGATGCGGGGTTCGCGTTTCTCTCTCTTGCGCCCGTCGGTGAGCCTGCGGCCGGACCAGTGTCGTACATGCACCGTGCATCCGCCGAGCGTGATCCGTTCGCGCCGTTGGGACATCATTGGCAGGATGCGTCGCACCAATCATTCGGCGTGATCACCGCGGGTCTGCACGCGTACGGACTCACGCTGGAAGGTTCCACGTTCAATGCGCGCGAGCCCGACGAAGGACATCTGATCGCTGATTTTCGTGGAGCGAAGCTCGACTCGTACGGCTCGCGTCTCATCTGGGAGCCTGTGTCGAGCTTTTCACTCGCGTCATGGTATTCGTACCTCGGCTCGCACGATCGCCTCGATCCCGATACGCGCATGCACCGATACGGTGTCTCGATGATGCATACGGGTCGCGTGTCGACGACTGTGATCTGGGGCATGAATCTCCATCATCACACGGGTGCGAGCCACGCCGTGCTGCATGGTGGGCCGGGTGCGTCGCCACATCATCACGCGTCGAGCCTGCTCGGCGAGTCGAGTGTCAACGTCACGCACGGATTCACGATCTTTGGCCGCGCCGAGCGCGTGATGAAGAATGGCGAGGAACTGGGTTTCCTCGGCGGCGATCTCACCGAGCAATACGAGGTGCGCGCGCTAAGCCTTGGCGCAACGCAGCGGCTGGTTGACCACGTGGCCGTGGGCGCACGTGGCTCGATGACTTTCGTCCCCGAAGAATTGCGCGCGACATACGGCACGCGGCACCCGAGTGGCTTTGCTCTTTTCCTGCAGCTCAGGTAACTGTCATCCTGAGCGAAGCGACACGTTGTCATCCTGAGCGAAGCGAGGGATCTGCTTTCTCTTTTCAACTCCCCGTTGGAACAATGCTCGCCGTCTCGACCATGAGTATGACACAGCGCTCCGGCGCCCGTGTGCGGTGCACCACCCCACGCGGCACCACGTAGCCTTCACGCGGGCCCAGCGAGATCACCTTGCCCGGCGTGACACCATCTGCCGCCGGCTCCAGGTCGATCAGGCGTTCGCGCATACTGCAGTGATGTATGGCGTCGCTGCGGTGGCGTGGCTGCTACTCGATCCAGTAACGCCACTCGACGCCGAATAGCTAATGCTGCTCGAGTTTCTTTATCTCGGCAGCAAACTGCGCAGCGGTTTTCCTGTCACCCGCTTTTTCCGCGGCGCGACGCGCACCCTCGAGCGTCCGGTAGCGATTGGGCTCGTGCTTCAGGGTCTGCCGGTATTCGGCAAGCGCCGCAACGGGTACGCCCATCGCGAGCAACATGTCGCCGAGTTGCTCACGCGCCGGTGCTAACGGCCCCGGTGTGACGGCACTCTTGTCCGTTGCATCTTCGCGGGCGGCCGCCGCGCGCATTCTCGCCAGCGCGTCGGGACGGTTGTTTTCGCCAAATGCAATCCACGCTCGGACTGTGGCAGTTTGGATCCCCACCTGCTCCGCCCAATAGTCTTCGTGCTGGTTGATCAGCTTCACCCGCAGCACATCGAGTGTGTCTGCTGCGGCGCGTGCTGCCGTGAGACCGCCGAAATGAGCCGCTCCCAGCGCACGGGCATACCACGTCATGGCGTCGGCGTACGGGAACGCAGACGGGCGCGGCGTGAGCGCAGCAGCCTCGCGCCACTCTTGCCGCTCCAGTGCAAATCGCGCCGGGATCGCCGCCAGCGCGAAGATAGCTGCACTCGGCGGGGCAGCGCCGGGAACTGATAACGCGTCGAACTTAATGGAATAAATTGGTAGTGAGTCGACGATCAGCTTTGCTTCCTTGACGCGACGCGTTTGCAGATACGCGTATTCGAGATAGTCGGACGCGTGTAGCGCTTCGCCGATGATGTCGGCCTTCATGGCCAGTGTCACCGAGCGTTTGTTCGCGGCGATGGATTCGTCCCAATTGCCAACGCGCGTAAACGTGTGCGAGGGCATGTGCAGCGCATGCGCCGCCGATGGAGCGATATGCGAATAGCGTTCGGCCGCCGCGGCCGCCTTGTCCGCGAGCGCGGGTACGTCGTACGCGTGACTGATGTAGTGCGGCAGTCCCGGGTGATCGGGCTTCTTTACCCAGAGCGATTCGAGAATGGCACCCGCCCTTAACTGGTTGGCGTAGGTCTTATCGGTTGGTTGGGCGGCAGCCACGAGCGCAATGGCGTGAAAGATCATCGCCTCGGTGTCTGCCGGTTCGCGACGTACGAGCGCATCCATGGCGCGTTCGTACGCGGTCACACGAGAGCGTTGGTCCGCGTGCTCGAAGTCGGCGTATAACTCGCCAACCGCCGACGCATACGCGCGCTCACGCTCGGTCGCATTGGCGGCAAGTACGGATGCGCTCACGGCCGCATCGAGTCCACTTTGGAGCGCGGCCGGCGAACGGTTCGCGTTCACCATCGGGTTCGACCAGCGGCTCAGTGCAATGCCCCACCACGCCATGGCGCAGCTGGAGTCGGTTCGCAGCACAGTGTTGAATGCGGCAACGGCCGAGCCGAACTCGAACGAATGAAGTAGTGCGACACCGCGATCGAAGTCCGGCGCTGTGCTTGGCGCGCACGAAGTGCGAAAATGCACGGTGCCGATTTGCGCCTGCGCCTCAACGCCGGCTGACATCACCAGCAGGAGCGCGATGACATTTCGACGCATGGTTGAACCTCCTTGCCGTCAGCTCTTCAGGAATTCGGCGATCACCGGATCCCTGCTGAGTGCTTCGTTCCAGACCGCATTTACTCTTTGATTTGAAGCAATCATCAACTTGATTCGCGCTTCCTTTTCCATTTTTTGATCAAGGCGCGGGCGCGAGGCAGTAGGTGCATCAATGATGCGCTGAACGACGGTCTTGTCATCATCATCAACGAGCACCACGAGTGCCTGATGAGCCTCGGGCAGTGAATACTCGTCGCCGCCAATCCTCAAACGGCGCCGTGAGCTGCTGTACATGATGCGATCCGCCCCCCTTCCAACTCCGTCGCTGTACTCGGGCGGAAGCCGATTGCGCTCGTGCTCCTCCCGCAGCGTTCGCATCATCCTCTTGCGGGTAAGCCGGAACTTCAGGACCATGAAAGCAAACCTCAGAATTCCCAGCGGCAGCCACGTCTTCGTGGTTTTTGCCTCATTCGCCTTCGCACGTCGAAATACCACCGCAGCAAGGCGCTCTCCCGTCGCCACATGGTCTGTGAAGGTGCTCACCTCGACAGGCCCGCCGAAGCAAACCGATCCCATTAGAAAAGCATTCCCGTCGAGCCGAGCATCGTCTGTCGCACCAATGGCATCGGAATGGGACCGAGCTTGATGAAGTCGTCGTGGAATCTCTGAAGCGAATACTCGGCGCCGAGCTTCGTCTTGTAATCCTCGCGCAGCTTGAGGATCATGAGCTTGCCCATGGTATAGTAGCCATAGAGGGCGTCGGACGTACCGCGCTTCGCCTCCGACTCCGCCACGGGCCGAGGCTGGTGGCCCTGTGTCACGAACAGTTCTGTCGCCTGCTCCAACGTCATGCCCTGCGTGTGCATCTTGATTCCGACGATGAAGCGCACGTCACGCAGCAGCGCGTCCTGAAGCTGCGCGAGACGATACTTCGCGTCACCGGCGTGGAATCCTTCGTCGAGCATCATCTGTTCGTCGTAATGCGCCCAGCCTTCGGAGTTCGACGCGGCGCCGTACACCTTGCGCACGTCGGACGGGAATTGCTTCGCATAGAGGAACTGCGTGTAGTGCCCGGGATACACCTCGTGCACGGAGACGTTCGCAATCGCCGCGTAATACCATTGCCCCATGAACTCGTTCTGCTTCGACATGGCCCAGCGCGGATCGGGCAGCGTCATGTTGTAGCGGCCTTCCAGCTTTGCCGGCTCGAACGGCCCAGGCGTGTCCATTGACGCGGACGTCGTCGAACGCATGAAGGGCGGCGTCTCCTTCACGCGAGCGGGATCGCCAGCTGGAACAGTGATGATGTGCTTGTCCACGAGAAACTGCCGGAGCGAGTCGAGAGTCGCCTGTGTGGTGGCGAGCAGCTTGTCAGGCGCGGGGTGATCCGCCTGAAGCGACGCCAGCACCTTCTCCGCTGACTTGCTGGAGTCGATCAACTTGCCGGTCGCCTGAAACGCCGCCTCGTTCTTCGCCCGATCGGCCTCGGCTATCTCGAGTAGCTTCGCGAGCGGCAGATCAATCATCTCGCTCGCTGCGAGCGCCTTGCGATAGGTGTCTTCACCGAACGCGAAGGACGCCGTGGACTTCGGCAGGAGCTCCGATTGCAACCATTTCTTGTACTCGCCGAGTGCCGTGATGACGCTGTCATTGCTCGCCTTGAACTCGCGCAGAAGCGTGGTGTCCTTCACGTCGGGAAACGCGGCACTCACGTCGTTCTTGAAAAACGACATGTTGCCGTCGATCTGCTCGATC
>JBBQHJ010000261.1:0-6956 GCA_038323865.1 Gemmatimonadales bacterium | reverse complement strand
CGACACATGGGGGCATGAGGCAGGGGACACGGTGCTCAAGCAGGTGGCCAAGACCCTTCAGGATGGACTGAGAGCGGTTGACATCTGCGTTCGGTACGGCGGCGAGGAGATTGCGCTGTTACTGGCGCAGACGGACAGTGCGCACGCAGTGGAAGTAGCTGAGCGGCTCAGGTCACGCGTGGCGTCTCAGCCGATCCGGCATGGGCCGGCCGAGATTCCGGTCACGGCGTCTTTTGGTGTGGCAACGTATCCTGAGACGGTGAAGGTACGAGACCAGCTCTTTCCGGCTGCGGACAAGGCGCTGTATATTGCCAAACACGACGGGAGAAACTGCGTTAGAGCAAAGCCGTCAAGTAAAGGCAAGGCAGCGAGTTGAGCAGGTGTCTCTACGGTAGGTTGTTAATGGCTAGTGTGCTTGCATCATGGAAGGGATCCGATTAGGTTCTGCAGTGTATTGTTGGCCGGCCAGTCCGCCAGTCTGCCTGTTAGCAGATGGACTGGCATACGGTAGGGCCGGCAGACTGGCAGACCGATCGGGGGCGATTGGCTTCGACGGGACTGGTGAAGCTGTGGGCGCGTGCCGAGGTCCTCGGGCACCTCGTTAAACACTCGGGAAAACACCAACTGCGAACAACAACTTCGCTCTTGCCGCTTAACTTCGGTTAAGCCCGCAGGTGCCCAATGGGAAGCCCGCCCGGGGCGGCTCTATGGGTAACGCAAATCTGGGCTAGCCCTGCCGAGTGCTCTCGGCGGCGGGGCAAAACAAAGAGAGCTTACTCAGGGGTGGGTGGCTTGCCGACCAGCACCTGGGGAAATTCAACGGCGAGATACGCACGTAGTGCCTGTGGTCGATCTAGCTTCGGACCGGGGTTCGATTCCCCGCGCCTCCACTGAAACAGCAGGAACAGAACAGACAGAAGGCTCCGCGCATACGCACGGAGCCTTCTGTGTTTAAGGGCCGAGTCTCCTTCGGACCGCCTTATGCACAATATGTGTTCGACCACAATGGTCGTTCACCCCAATTGCCGTAACCCGTCGCAACGCCAGCGGCGGGCTCCGACTTGGCCGTTCGAGAAGAATTAACTCTCACCGGACGCCACACATGTCGAGACAAAGCAGCAGTTTGTATGCTCCAGCCCGCTACCACCAGCTCATGGTTACAGCCGCGCTGGTTGCCGCCTTGCTCGTTGGCCGCGCACCGCCCGCGACGTCGCAGATGAACTACCTCTCATCTGCTCGCCGATTCGCCGTCCTAGGATCCTCTACCGTAACAAACACGGGCTTCTCGACGATCAAGGGCGACATCGGCGTTTTTCCGGGACTGGCAATTACCGGCTACAGCCTCATCACTCATACGGGAAGCGTCCACGCCGGCGATGCCGTGGCGCAGCAGGGACAAGTAGACGCGAACTCGGCATTTGTCACGCTGGCCGCGCTTCAGGCGACGACCGACCTGAGCGGCCAGAACCTCGGAGGGCTAACGCTGACGCCGGGCGTCTACTTTTTCTCCTCCTCGGCCCTACTCGCCGGCAACCTCGTCCTGGATTTCCTTGGAAATCAGAATGCGCTATTCGTCTTCCAGATTGGAACTACCCTGACCACCGCGTCCGCTTCATCGGTGAAGGTCATCAACGGCGCCCCGGGTGGCGGGGTGTACTGGGACGTGGGTAGTTCAGCAACGTTCGGAACTGGTACGTCGTTTCTTGGCAACGTGATTGCCGATGCGAGCGTTACGATGACGACGGGTTCCAGCATCATCTGCGGTCGCGCGATCGCGCTCAATGGCGCTGTGACTCTCGATACCAACGTGATCTCGAACGATTGCTCCAACGGTGGGGACTACTCCACCGGTGTGGATGATAACGGCAGTCAGGGATTCAGCGGCGCCGTGCCAGTGACGCCCGCGCCGGAACCCGCGAGTCTGGCATTGATCGCCACAGGCTTCGTGGCGTTTACCGGAGCCCTCCGTCGCCGTCGCAAGATCGGCGAATGAAAACCTTACCGCACCCCCGCGACTTCTTTGTGGACTTTTAACTCACGGCTGCCCGGCACAAGGTTCTAGAATTGTAAAGTCGGCTCGTTCAGTCGAGGGGGGTGGGGCCCTCTGGCGGACTGAGTTTGTCGAGCAGACGTTTTTCGCAAGTGGCTGACCGACCTTCAGGAGGACCGGAAGGCCGCACAAGACTTCGCCCGCTACGTGAGCAATCGCGTAGCGGGCGTTGTTTTTATTTGATTGGTACGTTGTCCCTCGCTTCGCAAAGCACGACAACGCGGAACTGCATCACGAGCCTCCGACGCATCACGCCTTACGATCGTCGTCCTCCGTAGGGGCGTCGCGACTCTCTGAAGGAATCTCTCCTTCCGCGTCGCTCTTACGACGCTTCTGCTGTTTGAAGATGAACTCCGGCGCGAGTGCCACGCCGAGCAAGGTGACGGGCAGGATCTGCTGCGCCTGAATGAGAAACGCGACAGCAATCGCCTCGTTCCGGTCGAGCCCAAACGCAACTGCGGCGGCGGCGTACGCTGCCTGAAATACGCCGACGTTACCAGGTGTGGCCCGCAACGCGAAACCGAGATTCACCGCGAGGAGCGCCGCAATCGTCGACACCCGCGTCATCGGAAAGCCCGCCGCCATCGCCGTCATGTGGTACGTCGTCACCTGGAGGGCCCACGCGATCACGCTCAACAGCAGCGCCGCACCGAAGCGGGGTCCGCTCGACACCTGGCCGATGGTCCCGATGAAGCGCGATCCGTACTCCTTAAGACGACCACGCCAGTTCTCCGGCTTGGGTCCTGCAACGGTCTCCACTACATCGGGGCGGCGCACAAGCCAGACAAGCAGGCCGAGCATCAATACGAGCACGACGATCGCGATCGGCTTCGCCTTCTCGAGACTTGGCGGCAGATCGAGAAACGTTGCTGCGAGCGAGAGCATCACGAAGTAGCCAACGAGCTCGAAGAGTCGCTCCAGCGCGAGCGTCGCAAGCACCTTTGCGCTCGGCACATGCGCACTACGCGAGACGAACACGACACGCGCCGCTTCGCCACCGTTCGCGACCAATACGTTGTTCAGTCCCGCGCCGGCGAACGTGGCACGCAATGCGAGCGGCAATGAGGTCACGCCAATGGGTCGCAGAAAAACCCACCAGCGAATGCCCTTGATCACGATCGACGCGAGGTTGACCAGCGCCGCGCCGAGCAACATGGTCCGCGACGCGTCGCGCATGCTCCGCCCGATGTCATGCCAGTTCACCTTCGTGGCAAAGACGATCAGGAATCCAATGATGACGAGCGTAACTGCCAGCCGCAGAATGCGGGACAGGTGGGTTTTCATGTGCGTGTGATTTCAGTCCGGGAGCGTTGCGAACGACAAACCGCGCGCACGAAGTCCCTCGATGATGCGAGGCAGTGCTTCGGCGGTCTGCATCCGATCACCATCGGGATCGTATCCATCGCCGTCGTGCAGGAGCAAGATTGAGCCCGCTACAAGCCCTTCCATCGATCGCCTGACAATCTCATCTGCACCGGGTTTCGCCGAGTCCCATACGCCGAGCGACCAGCCGACCGTACGTTGGCCGAGCGAGCGGGCGATAGGAGTTACCCATGGATTCCGAAACCCGTGAGGGGCGCGGAAGTGCCGCGGCCGTACTCCTGACGCGCGTTCGATGGATTCAGTGCCGCGTGTGAGATCGTCACGCACATAGGACGGTGTGCGACGATGCAGCTTCCGATGGTACCAGCCGTGATTTCCGAGTTGATGCCCTTCGTCGGCCATGCGCTTGACCAGATGGGGCCACTGGTCGGCATGGCGGCCAAGCACGAAGAACGTCGCTTTGACGTTCTGCTCGCGCAGTGCATCAAGGATTCGTGGCGTGGCGTGGGGATTGGGGCCGTCATCGAACGTGATGCTGATCTCGCGACCGGGCAGGCGCGCTAGCGTCGGCCCGAAGATCCATGAGTTGCGATGCCAGGTGCCGTGCGCTGCGAGGCCTGCCGCAGTGAGGCCGGCGACGGCCACTCCGATCATACGGAGATGGCGACGCGTCCCATGACGCTGTGATAAACGTCAAGGACCTGAGACGTCACGCGCGGCCAGCTGTACTTCATGCTCTCGTATCGACCCGTGGTGCCAAGCTGAATGCGAAGGCCTTCGTCGTCGAGCAGTTGCACGAGGGCGTCGGCGAGCGCATCGCGATCACCGCACGGATGCATGATGGCTTCGCGACCGTTCACAACGACGTCCTGGAATCCGAGGATGTCCGAGCAGACGATCGGTGTCTCACACGCCATGGACTCAAGCAGCGTAATGCCGAACGAAGCCTTGGTCGTGGGGCAGGCGTAGATGGAGCTGTGCGCGTAGAAGCTCGGACGTCCCTCGAGGATTGCACCAACGAAGGTGATGTCCTTGTCGCCGTTCGCTTGCTTGTAGTAATGCTCGCGGAGCGGACCATCACCCACGACAACAAGCTGCGCCTCGCGGCGGCGACCCTTCACCTTCCGGAAGGACTCGATGAGCGTGGTGAGCCCATTGCGTGGGTCGAAGCGCCCTAGGAACAGGATGGACGGAACATCCTTCCGAATCTGCGGCGGAGCCGGCACGCTCGGATGGAAGACGTCGGTATCAATGCCGTTGGGAATGATGCGCCACGGTGCGCTGAAATACCGCTCGAGCGCTACTGTGGTGGAGTGCGACACGCAGATGGCGGCGCTGAGCATATCGAGCCGCTTCTGAAACGCGCCGTTGAAAAACCGATATCCGAAGGACTTGTCGAAGTAGGTGTGGAAGGTGCCAACGACGGGGCAATCCGCCTCTTCGATTGCCAGCAGCGGCAACACAGGCGTCAGCGGCGAGTGCACGTGCACGACGTCGTATCTGCCATCGCGCAGGAGCTTCCGAACTTCCTTCCGAAGGCCGAGGCCGATGGTGATGCGGGCCTGCGAACCGTTCGCGTACACCGGCTGGCTTCGGCCCACACGAATCACATTGGGCTGCGGCTCGGCGCCGGGGATATTGGAGGTAATGATGTCGACGTGATGACCGCGCCGACGGGCCTCACGGGCGAAGAAGTGCACGTGCTCGCAGACCCCACCCAGATGCGGGTAGTAGTACTCCGTGACGAGCGCGATGCGAAGCGTGCGCTCATCGCGGGCCAGCTCGAGTGGCGGGAGGTTCGGCAGCGCCGGACGACGCTTCACAGCAGCGCTACGCGACGGCTGATTCAAGAGCGGCATGTGCAGCGGCTAGGCGGGCGATCGGCACTCGATATGGGGAGCAGGAGACGTAATCGAGCCCGATTGCGTGACAGAATTTCACGCTCTTGGGCTCACCGCCGTGTTCGCCACAAATGCCGACCTTGAGCTGCGGCCGTACACTACGACCCGCGGACACAGCGAGCTTAATAAGACGCCCAACCCCAGATTGGTCAAGGACTTGGAAGGGGTCATCGGGGAAAATGCCTCGCTCCACATACGTGGGGAGAAACCGTCCGGCGTCGTCCCGGCTGAGCCCAAACGTCGTCTGCGTGAGATCGTTGGTCCCGAACGAAAAGAACTCCGCAGTCTTGGCAATTTCGTCGGCGGTAAGGGCCGCGCGGGGCAGCTCGATCATGGTTCCAATGGTGTAGTCGAGCTCTTCGCCCATGGCTCCCAGCACCTGCTTGGCCGCGTCGAGGAGAATGGCACGCTGGTTGTCGAACTCCCGGAAATCGGAGACCAGTGGAATCATGATTTCAGGACGTACATCGACTCCCCTTCGTTTCGCTCGTAAAGCGGCCTCAAAGATGGCGCGCCCTTGCATCTCCGTGATCTCCGGGAACGTGATGCCTAAACGGCAACCACGGTGCCCAAGCATTGGGTTGGTCTCGCGCAGGCTTTCGACCACGTGCGAAAGGTCGGCTCGGCTCACTCCCAGAGTTCTCGCGAGGAGCTTCGATTCCTCACCACCGTGCGGGAGGAACTCGTGGAGCGGAGGATCGAGCAGCCGGATAGTCACCGGTAGACCGGCCATCGCCTCAAAGATTCCCTCAAAGTCGGTGCGCTGCATTGGAAGGAGCTTGGCAAGCGCGCGGCGACGCCCGCCTTCATCGTGGGCGACAATCATCTCGCGCATCGCGGTGATGCGGTCGCCCTCAAAGAACATGTGCTCCGTGCGGCAAAGACCGATGCCCTCGGCGCCAAATGCCCGAGCGACACGTGCGTCGTGCGGAGTGTCGGCGTTCGCGCGAACTCTGAGAGTCCTTACCTCGTCAGCCCAACCCATGAGCCGATGGTATGCTTGATACGCCGGCGCCGTAGAGGCATGTCGCGTTCCGCGCGTGACCTGCACAACTTCGCTCGGCGTCGTCGGAAGATCGCCGAGGTAGACCGTGCCCGTCGCTCCGTCCAGCGTGAGCCAATCGCCTTCGTTCACGGTGACGTCGCCGACCTTGAAGTTGCGATGCTCGTTGTCGACGCGGATTTCGCGACAGCCGACCACCGCGCACTTGCCCATGCCACGCGCGACAACGGCGGCGTGACTCGTCATGCCGCCGCGTGCCGTGAGCACCGCCTTGGCCGCAACGATGCCGTGAAAGTCTTCGGGGGTGGTTTCTTCGCGAACGAGAATGACCGCTGCTCCATCAGCCGCGCGCTTCTCTGCGGTGTCAGGATCGAAGACGGCAATTCCGCTCGCTGCGCCAGGACTGGCTGGTAGACCAACGGCAATCGGCGTAGCGCGAACGCTGGGATCGATGACGGGATGCAGCAGCTGCTCGAGCTGAGCAGCTGGGACGCGCAGCACCGCCTGCTTCGCGTCGATCATGCCCTCGGCGACCATTTCGGTGGCAATACGAACGGCGGCGGCGGCGGTGCGCTTGCCGGTCCGAGTCTGAAGCAAATACAACTTTCCGCGTTCGACCGTGAACTCGATGTCCTGCATTTCACGGAAGTGGCGCTCGAGCCGGTCCTGTGTTTCGAGC
>JBBQHJ010000260.1:0-6986 GCA_038323865.1 Gemmatimonadales bacterium | reverse complement strand
CGGATTGATGAAGATTCCGGAGCCGATGATGCCACCCACCACGAGCATGGTGGCCGAGAATAGACCAAGACTGCGCGAGTAACTGGCGTCGCCCTGTGTGGTCATTCCGAGCGGGATCGAGGAATCTGCGAGGGTGTCATTCCGAGCGAAGTCGAGGAATCTGCACTTTGGCGCACTACGGCTGCACCAACGCGCCGTAGGTCTCGGGTCGCCGATCACGGAAGAACTGCCACGTGTTGCGCACTTCGCGAATCGTGTCGAGATCGATGTCTGCGATCACGAGTTCGTCGGTATCGCGCTTTGCTTCGGACAACATCTTGCCGCGCGGATCGCAGATGTAACTCTGTCCGTAGAATTCGCCGATGTTCCATGGCCCTTCGTATCCAACGCGATTGATCGCGCCGACGAAATATCCGTTCGCCACCGCATGCGCCGGTTGCTCGAGCTTCCACAAATACTCGGACAATCCAGCGACAGTTGCAGACGGATTGAAAACGATCTCCGCGCCGTTTAGCCCGAGTGCGCGCGCCCCTTCAGGGAAATGGCGGTCGTAACAGATGTACACGCCGACTTTTCCATAGCGCGTCTGGAACACCGGATAACCAAGATTGCCGGGTTTGAAGTAGTACTTCTCCCAGAACCCCGGTGCGACCTGCGGAATGTGATTCTTCCTGTATTTGCCGAGGTACGTACCGTCGGCATCGATGACGGCGGCGGTGTTGTAGTAGACACCCGTGCTCTCGACTTCATAGAGCGGCACCACAATGACCATCGAATATTTCTTCGCGACTTCCTGCATGAGTCGCGTGGTTGGTCCATCGGGAATTCCCTCCGTCGCCTCATACCACCGCGGCGTCTGCTCGGCGCAGAAGTACGGGCCGGTAAAGATTTCCTGCATGCACAACATCTGCACGCCCTCCGCGCCCGCCTTATCGATGAGCTTCATGTGCTTCTCGACGTTGGCGACACGAATGGTTTCGATCTTCTCGTTTGTATCACAGGCGTGGGAGGCCTGAATGAGGCCGACCTTGATCGTCATCTGGCGCGTCTCCGGCTGTAATGGCCCTGTTGTCTCGCAATTGTGCTTCGCGCGACAGCCCTTCGCCAGTCTCGTGTCATTCCGAGCTCAGAGGGTGTCATTCCGAGCTCAGAGGGTGTCATTCCGAGCGAAGTCGAGGAATCTGCACCTCACGCAGTTACAACGACGTTTGCGCCTGCGGCGCGGACGCAGATGGTCACGGATTGGCGCAGATGACGCAGATCGCTCCTCTGCAATGACGCAGTTCCGCTCTTTGCAAAAACTCACGAAGGCTTTTGATGCTTCCGTGCAAAATTCGGTGCGCCAGTGCTCGGAAATCTGTGAAAATCTGCGTTCCATCTGCGCCATCTGCGTCCAGCGCCGCAGGCACAAGTGCAGGCGCAAGTGCAGGGATTTCAGATAAATCGACTACCCGCCTCGAATGACATCAGCCTGCGGCGTCCGACGCGACTCCAGCGCGTAGTACACACCGCCCGACACCAACACGCCCACGAACCACGCGTAGTTGTACAACGGCTTGAGCGGCGGAACAATCAGCCCGCCC
Source organism: Gemmatimonadales bacterium (assembly GCA_038323865.1). Classification (GTDB taxonomy): domain Bacteria; phylum Gemmatimonadota; class Gemmatimonadetes; order Gemmatimonadales; family Gemmatimonadaceae; genus AG11. The sequence goes on along the minus strand of JBBQHJ010000260.1, from coordinate 5,403 downwards.
CACGCGAGCGCACAACCAGCAATCGTCGCGACCACGGCATTCAAGTTCCAGCCATTCTGGTAGCGATAGATCCCATTCGGCAGATAGAGATCCTCGAGCTCGAGATGCTTCTTCTTCACGAACCAGTAGTCGGCAATCAGCACACCGGCGATTGAACCAAGCCCGCCTGAGTAGCCGAGCAGCCAGTTGAAGATGTAGCCTGACGGATCGGCGAGCAGACGCCAGGGCATCATCACGATACCGAGCACGCCGGTGATCAAGCCGCCGCGGCGGAAGTTGATCAGCTTGGGAAATACATTCGCGAAATCATTCGCCGGTGAGACCACATTCGCTGCAATGTTCACCGCGAGCGTCGCAATCACGACCGTGAACATCGAAATGGCGACGACAATCGGCGCATTGAACTTCCCAACGAGCTTCACGGGATCCCAGATCGCCTGCCCGTAGATGATCACCGTCGCGCTCGTGATGAGCACACCCATCGCGGCGAAGATCGTCATCGTCGTCGGCAACGCGACGACCTGGCCAATCACCTGCTCACGCTGACTGCGCCCGAAGCGCGTGAAGTCCGGCATGTTGAGCGAGAGCGTCGCCCAGAATCCGATCATCGCGGTGAGCGACGGTACGAACACTGGAAAGAATTCGCCGAACGTGTGGAATTTGCCGCGGTCCTGAAGAAGCGGCCCAAGTCCGTGTGCTTCCTTGATTGCCCAGCCGAGGAGAATGGCCGCCATCACGAGTACGAATGGCGCCGCCCAGTTCTCCACGTGACGGAGCAGGTCCATCCCCTTGAAGATGATCCAGATATTCATTCCCCAGAACAACAGGAATGAAAGCCATGCCGTGGTGGAGTGTCCGTCGAAGCCGGTGCCGAGCAACTGGTCCCAACCTGGAATCACGACGGAGAAGAACGTGTGCAGCGCCTCGCCACCAATCCACGCTTGAATTCCGAACCATCCACAGGCCACGATCGCACGCATGAGCGCAGGTACGTTCGAGCCAATCGGTCCGTATGCTGCACGCGCAAACACAGGGAAGGGAATTCCGTACTTCGTGCCCTGATGTGAATTCAGCAGAATCGGGATCAGCACGATCGTATTGCCAATGAGGATCGTGATCAGTGCCTGCGACCAGTTCATCCCTGCGGCCAGCAGCCCCGACGCGAGCATGTACGTGGGAATGCAGTGCGCCATGCTGATCCAGAGCGCCGCGTAGTTGTACGTCGTCCACGTACGTTGAGCGAGCGGTACGGGCGCGATGTCGTGATTGGAGAGCGGGCTCGCATCGACACGCGATGTATCGACGAGTTCGACGCGACCATCCGCGTGCTCGATCTGGCGAGCGGAGGTCGCGGCGCTCATGCGGTCTTGCCGGCGAGTCCCGCTGTGGTGCGCGGCAACCACTGCCCGCGCCCTTCCTTGCCCACAACCTTATAGTTGTCCACGATCACGTCGCCGCGTGAGAGCGTCGTGCGCGAGAATCCAGCGAGGTCCCAACCTTCGAACGGCGACCAATCGGCATTGGTCTCCATCTCATCGGGCTTGACTTTCATGACCTTGGTCGGATGAATGATCGCGAGATCCGCATCCGCACCAATCGCGATCGATCCCTTCCGCGGCGCGAGCCCCATGATCTTCGCGGGGTTCGTAGAGAGCTTTGCGCACATCTCTTCGAGGGTCAGCTTTCCTTCCAGCACACCTTTCGTGTAGGTGAGCGGCATCAGCGTCTCGAGGCCCGGCATGCCCATCGGGATCTTCGTCCAGTCGCCTTCCCACATGGCCTTCTGTTCGCGCGTGAAGGTGCATGTGTCAGTCGAGATGACGGAGACCTCGCCGCTCTTGAGGCCCTTCCATAAGCGCTCGGAGTCTGCCGGCTTTTTGAGCTGCGGGCAGCACGCGAAGAGATGTCCGTCTTCCCGCGCAAACACCGAATCATCCAGCACGAGATACTGCACACACGTCTCGGCGATGACCGGTACACCGCGCCCCTGTGCAGCGCGAATGATCTCCGTGCCTTCCTTCGTCGACATGTGCACGATGTAGAGCTGGCCGCCAGTTGCTTCACTCCACTGTACGACCCGCTGAATCGCCTCTGCCTCGACAAAGTTGGGACGGGTGATCGCGTGCAGCACGGCGCCGTGCTGCTTCATCAGCTCCGGCGTGTGATGGCGCGCGATCAATTCATCCAGCACACGCGACGACTCGGCGTGGACAAGCAACATTGCGCCGTGCTCTTTCATTTTCTCGAGCGTTCCGAAGAGCGCGCGATCGTCCGACTGCCAACCCTCGGACTCATAGATCATGAACTCCTTGAAGGTGGTGAAGCCGCGCTTCACCATCCCGGCGATCTGATCCTTGTGTTCGTTGTAGCGCGTGATGCAGATGTGAAATGTGTAATCAATGAGCGATTTGCCCTCGGCTTTCTTCATCCACGTGTCGGCCGCCTCGCTGAGCGTGCCGTTCGCCGACGGAATCGCGAAGTCGATGACCGTCGTTACGCCACCGCGCGCACCAGCTCTCGTTCCGCTGCGGTAGTCATCAGCGGAAACCGTTCCGCAGAACGGCAGCTCGAGATGCACATGGACATCGAGCACGCCGGGGATGACATGATGCCCCGCGGCGTCGATGACCTGCGCGCCTTCGGTGTCGAGCCCTGCGCCGAGTGCGGCGATCTTTTCGCCAACGATGCCGATGTCGCCGGTGAACGCTCCACCCGGCGTGACGATATTTCCGCCTCGCACCACCTTATCGAATCTCATATGTCCGCGCGCCATTGGTTGGTCGCTAAGAGTATGCAAGCTGAGGACATCGACCTGCAAGCGTACCGTTCGGCAGTCAGCCGATCACCGGCGTCCATTCCCGCAATACCCTCGCGGTCCGCGGCGCGCGCTCCGGCGCCAGCGTCAACTCTGCCGCCAGTCGCGCGAGGTCAGCGGGTACGTCGATATCGTAGTGCGGCGCCGTGAGACACGACGTCAGGCCGAGGTGGCGCGCTTGCGACAATAGTGATTCCAGAGCGGTGCCCGTGCCGAGCGACTCCGCCGTGAACAAATCCGCATGTGCTCGACGCATGCCGACGAGAAAATATCCGCCATCGTCGCACGGACCAGCCACAACATCATGCTCGTCAAGCGCAGCAAACGCCGATTCGAGCACGCTTGGTGGCAGATGCGGGCTGTCTCCATTGAACGCGACGACGCGCTGCGAACGGGTGGAGAGAATGTCGAACGTCGATGACAGCGCGTCAGCGAGCCCGTGGCCGCGTTGCCGCTCGACGCGCACATCTGTCGGAACCCACTCGCTGATTTCGTCGGCGTCATTGGGAGGACACACGATCGCCACGTGCGCCCCAGCCCGCTCGCCGAGCGCGATGGAATCGAGGATGAACGCCCGGTATAGTTCGAGCACGAATGATGGAGCGCCAGCGGACGCGAGCCGCGTCTTCACATGACCGTGGCGCGGCGCCTTGGCCATGATGGCAAGAATCCGCGTTTCATCCTGTGCCTTGTGCTCCGGTGCCGCCGCGTTCAATTCGACATCCGATGAACGATACCCCGATTCCCGCCCGCCACGAGGTCGACGCCGGCCACCGCACGTTCGCATCGGGCCTTCTGCTCGACCTGCTGGCGGCGCTGCGTCAAACCGTACCCGGTGAAGTCATCGCCGTCACGAGCATCGTTCCGTCGTCGATCGCTTCCGACCTCGATGCCTGGTCTCGGCTCACTGGCAACGCAATCGTTGCCCACACCAACAGCGGTGCTTCCACCCGATGGGTGATTCGGCACGGAACCGCTGACCACGGTGACGATGATGCACGCCCCCTTGGCGAACGACTCTGGGTGTACCTGAACTTTCACTGCAACCTCAAGTGCGACTATTGCTGCGTGCGATCGTCGCCCACTGCGTCGCGGCGCGAACTCGGCATCGTCCGCGCGCGACAGATCGCGCGCGAGGCGCCCGCCCTCGGTGTGCGTGAGTTGTTTGCCACGGGTGGCGAGCCATTCCTGCTGCCTGATGTCGACGACATCGTGAATACGCTGGCCGAAGTAGCGCCGCTGACGCTGCTCACGAACGGCATGTTGTTCGACGGACCGCGTCGTGCGGCATTGGAGCGGTTGCCGCGTGACCGCGTCGCACTCCAGATCAGCCTCGACAGCCCCGACGCAACGCTGCACGATAGCCATCGCGGCGCCGGTGCATGGCAGCGCGCGGTACGCGGCATCGACATCGCCCGCGGACTCGGATTTCGGGTGCGCCTTGCCGGCACCGTGGCGACCGACGCGGATGAGGAGCGTTTTCGCGAGTTTCTCGACGAACAGCAGATCTCCGACGACGATCGTGTCATTCGCCGAGTCGCCCTTAGAGGCGTTGCGCAGAATGGCATCGCACTGTCGCGCGCCGACCTCGTTCCGGAAATCACGCTCACCGCCGACGGCGTCTACTGGCATCCGGTTGGCGCCGACGACGAGGACATGCTCGTCACACGTGACGTGTTTCCCCTCGCCGAGTCGTTTGCGGCAGTCCGCGCACATCTCGCCCGCGAACGTGCGCATGGTGATCGCCTCGCGTCCGTCTTTCACTGCGCCTAACTCGACGCGCCCGCCGACTGCTGGAAGAATCCCTGCGCGCGACAGGCGGAATCGAGTGAGTCATAGCCGGAAACGTCGGCCGCGAGCCACTGGCGCAATCCCTCCGCTTCGAGGATGGGCCGGTGAACGGGATTGTCGAAGCGCATGGCAAGCAGCGCGTCCGTGAATCGCTGCGCGAGATCGTCCTCGAAGCCGACGCGAGCCGTGAACATGCAGTGCGAATACGCGGGCGATTCCCACACCACGGACACGGCACCCGCGGGAACGAGCTTCTGCTCGACCATGCCAGACCAGAACGGACTCCCCACAGCGCCGGCGTCAACACGTCCGTCGAGGACCGCCTTCAGCACCTCGACTTCACTGGTGCCCGTATCGCCATGCTTTCCAACATCGGTATTGATGCGCAGCGACTCGTAGTCGCGGCCTTCAACAAGTTGCTCGGCGGCGAGAAAATGCACAGGAAGAATCGCGGCGTGCCCACTGTCCTTGCTGCCCAGACCAAGCGTCCGGCCACGCAGATCACCGAGTGACGCAACCGCTCCACCTGCCGGCGCGATGATCAGTGACTTCCAGCCAAGGTCCGTGTCTCGCATGGCAAGCGGGCGACACGTCTGACCGCTCCACTCGCGCGCCTGAAGGAAGGCAAGATTGGTGTTCCAGGCGATGTCGATCCGTGGCGTCGTATCATCCGCCGCCAGAAGCGCTCGAACCTGCGCCTCGTAGCTCTGAAAGAGGACCACTTCGACGTCGACGCCCGCCTCCTCGTGGAAGTAGCGGCGCATTCCTTCCCAGATCGGAACGACCTTCGGGTCGTA
>JBBQHJ010000259.1:0-6990 GCA_038323865.1 Gemmatimonadales bacterium | reverse complement strand
CAGGGCGCCACTGTTCAGATGAGCGGCGCAACGTTGACCAACAATGCCGGCGGCATCATCACGACGCAGGCCGGTACGGGTGGTTCACGCGTACTCATCGGGCCGGTCGTCAACCTCGGGACGGTCGACGTTGCCACAGCCGACCTTACCGTTGTGCAAACGCTGACGAACGCCGCGAGCGGCCTCGTGACGGCGAGCGCCGGTCGCACGCTGACAATGAGCTCCGGCTCGACACTCAACGAGAGCGGAGGAAGTATCACGGGAAATGGAACGCTTGCGTTCTCCAGTGCGACGCTATCCATGAACAGCAGCGCGGCGCCAAGCATCGCGAACATCAGCGCAGTCAACGCCAACATCAACGGCTCCTCTACGCTGACCGTCTCGAACGGCACCACGCTGTCGCTCACCACCACCACGGTATCGGCTGGACTGGTGAATCAGGGACTCACCATCGTGCAAGGTGCGTCTTCCTTTACGGGGCTTCTCAGTCTCGTCAACGGATCCACCTTCCGCATCCTTGGTGACGCGAACTGCTGCACGGGTGTGGCCACCATTTCGTCGAACTTCACGAACAACGGCAAGATCGAGCTGTCGAGCATCAATGGCATCAACGCCGCGCAGTTGGTCATCAGCAACACGTTCACCATGACGAACGGTCCAACCGGAATTGTCCAGCCGCTGATTGCAACGGGAGGAGCCCGCTCCGTGATTGGTGCGCTCGACAATCAGGGAACCATCGACATCAGCAACGGCGTCGACCTGAACCTGACGAAGAGTCTCAACAACAGCGGAACCATCAACGTTGGGTCGGGGCTTACGTTGACCATCGGCGCCAGCGGTGTGACGTCCACATTTGGTGGTGGTTCACTGACCGGCGCGGGCACGCTGGCTTCAATTGCCGGCACCATGACCCTCACCAGTGCGTTTGCGTTCGCTGGGCCGACAGTGAACATCTCGAGCACGCTCGTGAACGGAGCCGGCGCGCTCACCGTTCCCGTTGGTCAAGTCATGACCATCACGACAAGCACCATCGCTTCGCCCGTGAGCATGAGCGGAACGCTTCAGGTGCGCGGGGCCGTGGCATTCAACGGCGCCATGACTACCTCCAATGGATCCATTCTGCGAATCCAGGGTGACCCAAACTGCTGCGCCGGCGTCGCCACGTTCGCGAATGGCTTTACGAACAATGGCGACATCGAGCTCACGAGCATCAACGGCTCCAACTCGGCGACGATCACCGTGTCAGCCGGATCGCTCACCAACGGCGCAAGCGGAAGGATCCTGCCGCTCGTTGGTGGTGGCGGTTTTCGAACGGTCAACGCAAGCACCAACAACTCCGGGTTGATCGACGTCAGCAACGGAGCGGACATGTTCCTTGGCGCCATCACAAACAATGGTATCGCAAAGGTCGGCCTCGGACGCACGCTCACGCAGACAAGTGCAACACCGTTCATCACCGGCACGGGCACGCTCACCGGTGCCGGCACTTACACTGGAAACACCACCACCTTCACGCTGTCGTCATCGTTTACTCCATCCGTCGCCTTCATCAACCTCACCAATCCGACGATCAACGGAAACGGCACCACGCTGACAATCCCCGCGGGTGTTCAGGCGACGATTACAGGAGCGTTGGGCTTCCAACCCGCGCTGGCGGTGCAAGGAACATTCATCTCGCAGCTCACTAATTCGGTGAGCAGTGGGCTAACGGTCGCCGCCAGCGGAATCATTCACGTTCAGGGAAATTCCTCCTTTGGAGCGGCGAACCTGGCGGTTCCCGGGTTCACGAACAACGGCACCATTGACCTCACGAGCGTTGGGAATAGCAACGCCGCCCTCACCACTACGAGCGGTACGACGACCACCGCGGTCGGCGGATCGATAACCATCAATACGGGCGGCGGCGGAACGCGCACGCTTGCGGGAACGTACTTGAATCAGGGAACGCTGACACTGTTTCCCGGGACCATCGGCACGCTCAATGTGAGCGGCAACCTGACCTCGAGCGGCACGCTGAACATGAAGCTCGCGAGCATCGCGGCGTTCGACCGCCTGCAGTTCACGATCGGTGGCTTTATTGCGGCGGGTGCGCTGAACATCCTGCCGTTCGGCTTCACACCGGCGCCGAACCAGACCTTTGCCTTCATTCTCGGCGGCACTGCGGGAACGTTCGGGGCAGTCACGCCTCCATACACCTATTTAGGCGGAACAATCACGGCGCACTAGTCTGTTCCACTACCAATGCGAGCGCCTCGGGCGTAATCGGATACGTGTGCTCGGCTGAGGGATAGCGCCGGCCACGCACATCTGCAGCCCACGCTTTCACGGCATCGGTCAACACCTGATGCGCCGATGCATACTGCTTCGCAAATCGGGCCAATCGCCCCTGCGTAAAGCCGAGCAGGTCGTGATAGACGAGCACCTGGCCGCCGGTCTCCACTCCGGCGCCGATGCCAATGACCGGCACCTTCACGCGCTTCGTAATCAGTGCGGTCACCTGCGCTGGCACTGCCTCGACAATGAGAGCTGATATTCCTGTGGCCTGCAATTCATCCGCATCGCGGAGAATCTCGATCGCCTGATCGGGCTCACGCCCGCGCGCACGATAACCCTCGCGCGTTCGCACCGACTGCGGCAACAAACCCACATGCCCGTACACGGGAATGCCTGCGTCGATGATTGCCCTGGCGCGTGACACCATCACGCCGCCACCCTCGAGCTTCACTGCGTCACAGCCCGCTTCATCCGCAAACCGCCGAGCCGTCGCGACGGCCTGCGTATCGCTGTCCTCGTACGTTCCATACGGCATGTCGCCAATGATCGGAATGTCCGACACTGCACGGCGCGCTGCCTTCGTCAGCATCAGCAGTTCATCGAGCGAGATCTCGCGCGTCGACGAATAGCCCAACACGGTCATCGCCGCCGAGTCACCAACGAGAATGACGTCCACACCGCCATCGGCGGCGATGCGCGCCGAGGGAAAATCATAGGCAGTGAGCATCACAATTGGCTCACCCCGCGCATACAGGTCCGCGAGGCGTTGCAAGCGAGCTGAGATCATGATGCGGGCGATTCGGCGGGAATGATGACGTTGTCGATCAGCCGCACCGCACCAAAGCGGGCCGCGATCGCGACGAGCGTCTCTCCATCGAAACGTTCGACCGGTTGCAGCGTGTGAATATCAACCGCCGCAAAGTATTCTGGCTCGACCTGCGCACCAGAGAGTATGTAACGGCCCATGTTGAGCGCCGATGCCACATCGCGCTCACCGTGCGCCACGGCGACTCGTACGGTCTCGAGTGCACGTGACAGCGCCGGCGCGCGACGGCGCGATTCAAGATCGAGCAACACGTTGCGACTCGACATCGCCAAACCATCCGGTTCGCGTATCGTCGGACACACGTGCACGCGCACCGGCATGTCGAGATCCTTGGTCATGCGCCGCACGATCAGCGCCTGCTGCGCGTCCTTCTGGCCGAAGAACGCGTCGTCCGGTTGCACCATGTTGAACAACTTTGCCACGACAGTCGTCACGCCGTGAAAGTGCGACGTTCCCCGCACCACACCCTCGAGAGGATCCACGAGACCGCTGACTTCGACGCTCGTCAAAAAGCCCGCCGGATAGACCTCCGTTTCCGCCGGCGCAAACAGCAGGTCGACGCCCGCGTCCTTGGCCATCGTCGCATCTCGAACCTCGTCGCGCGGATAGCGCGCCAGATCGGCCGCCTCATTGAATTGCGCCGGATTCACGAACAATGATACGACCACGAGGTCGCAATGCTCGCGAGCCAACTTCATGAGCGACACATGGCCGGCGTGAAACGCACCCATGGTCGGCACAAAGCCCACGCAGCTCCCACGCGCGCGCGCATCGTGAACCCGCGCCCGCAACTCATCCACCGTTCGAACAACGATCATGCACTCGGCTCCGTCTGGCGCGCCGCAAGCGTACGCGTCCCTGCGACCAATGCATCCCACAGCGGCAGAAGTTCCGGCGCGTTGGTAGCGACGGCAGCGCGCTGGCGCGACACGGTGACCTCGTCGCCCCGAACAATCGGTCCCGTCAGCGCAGCGTGCGCCCCGCTTGCGGCCCACTGTTCGACCGCGGAGTGGATCAGTGGCACTAACGCGTCTCGATCGAGACCCGCCACGGCCGCCAGCCGCTCCGCCATGCCGAGCGTGGTCGTTATGTAGTTCGACGCAGCGGAAGCAGCCGCGTGATACACCGCGCGACGCGACGCGTCGATCAAGCGCGGACGCATGCCGAGGCGTTCGGCGAGCGAAAATGCGATACCAACAGTGACGGGTGAGTTGCCGTCGATTGCGCACGTGGCGCCCTTGAACTGTGCGTCCGGCGTGGCAACGCTCAAGAGCGGATGCATCACGAATCGTTCGTGTGGCTCGAGCAGCGCGAGCGGAGCAGAGGCGCTTACATGACCAACCAACTGTCCGCGCGCGACCAGGCTGCTCGCCGATTCGATTTCACGATCGGGAACACACAGCACCACGAGCGCTGCACCGGCGCCGTCAGCGCCCCGACCGAGCGGTCCATTCACCTTGAATCCAGCGCTTCTCAGTGCCGACGCAAGTGCATGTCCCATCCTGCCACGGCCGATGATGTCGCATCGGCCGAGCAGCGGATTGTTGTTTTGCGCGGCGAGTTGCTGTGACACGCGGTGAATATAACGCGCACCGCAGCCCGCTGACCGCGTCTACTCTGCGGTCAGCGGTCGCCAGTGCGCGTTCAGTGCACCGCTTCCTCCTGGTGCGTCTTCGCCGCCTCGTCCACTACGCGCTGCGCTGCCTCGTGCGGCATCTCTTCGTAGCCGCGGAACGCGCGCCGGAACGTCGCACGACCGTGCGTCATCGACTGCAGTGTGCTCGCATACAGATGCATCTCGCTCTGCGGAACGAGCGCCTTCACGCGGGTGCCAAGATCATCGATGACATCGGTGCCGAGTATGTGTCCGCGGCGCGATGACAGATCGCCGAGCACGTCGCCGAGCGATGCGTCGGGCGTGACGATTTCCACTTCGTCGAGCGGTTCGAGCAACACTGGCTTGGCCCTCGGCGCGACCGTCTTGAATGCGACAATGCCCGCCAGCTTGAACGACATTTCGTTCGAGTCCACGCTGTGGTACGAACCGTCGTAGAGCTCGACCTTGAAGTCCACCAGTGGATACCCTGCGAGAATGCCGCGCGCTGATGCCTCCTGAATGCCCCTCTCCACTGCGGGAATGAACTTGCTTGGAATGGATCCACCGACGATCTGGTCGTCGAACTTGAATCCATCACCACGAGGCGTTGGAGCGATACGCACCCAGCAATCTCCGAACTGTCCCTTGCCACCGGACTGCTTCTTGTGACGGCCCTGCCCCTCGGCGCGCCCACGCAGCGTTTCGCGATATGCGATCTTCGGTCGGCCCAACTCGGCCGCCACCCCGTACTTCCGCTTCAACTTCGAGAGCACCACCTCCAGATGTCGCTCTCCGAGCCCGCTGACCAGGGTTTCATGCGTCTCGGCGTTCCAGACTGACTGGAATGCGGGATCCTCATCGTGGAGACGATGCAGTCCCAGCTGAAGTTTTTCTTCATCCGCGCGGTTGCTCGGATGGATGGCCATCTGCACCAGCGGATCCGGAAACACAATCTGTGGCAGCCGCACGGGATGCGCCCGCGTGGAGAGCGTATCGTTCGTGTGTGTATTGCGCAGCTTGGCCACGCATCCGATGTCGCCCGCATGCAGGCGCGGGACCTCGACTCGATCCTTCCCCTGCGTAACGGCGAGGTGATTCAACTTCTCGGCGCCGTCGCGCGTGGCGTTGAAGACGTCATCACCGGAGCGAATGGAGCCCGAGAGGATGCGGAAGATGCTGACGTCGCCGACATGTGGTTCGCTTTGCGTCTTGAACACGATCGACGCAAAGGGCGCGTCGTCATTCGCATGGATCTCTACCGTGTGATCTCCTTCGGCACCCTTGAAGGCGTGGATTTCCTCCATCTCGAACGCGCTCGGCATGAGATCGACGATGTGGCTCAGCACAGCGCGCGTGCCGTAGTTGTGCGTCGACGAAACACAGAAGAGCGGAAAGAGCTCCATCCGCTTCATGGCGTCTTTCATCGCGGTGATGGCTTCGTCGCGTGAGATCTCTTCGCCGTTCAGGTAGCGTTCGAGCAGGTTGTCGTCTGTGGCAGCGACTGTTTCGATCAATTCGTTGTAGTAGCGATCGAATTGGTCCTTCACTTCGGCAGGGACGTCCGTCTCTTCGTAGGCGCCGGTCTTCGCGCCGCGCGCGTACACATGGGCTTTCTTGTCGAAGAGATTGACGATGCCGTGAAAGTCGGCGCCTTCGCCCACCGGCACTTCGATTGGAATGACCTTGCTGGTCAGTCTCGATTTGATCTGCTGGTAGATGCTGTCGAAGTTGGCGTGTTCCTTGTCCATCCCAGTGACGACGAAGAGCACTGGATCGCCGCGCGAGACGGCTTCGCGGAACATGCGCTCTGTCCCGACCTCGACGCCGGCCGTTGCCCCGACAACACAAAGGGCGCCGTCCGCCGCGGCTAATCCCGCGATGGCGTCGCCCTGAAAGTCGAGAAATCCCGGAGTGTCGAGCAGGTTGATCTTGGTGTCTCGCCACTCGGCGTAGGCGCAACCGAGGTTGATGGAGTAGCCGCGTTCAATTTCTTCGGGTGCTGTGTCCGTCAGGCTCGTTCCGTCGCTCACGCTGCCGTGACGTTTACTAGATCCGGACACGAAAGCGAGTGCATCTACCAGGCTGGTCTTCCCACTCGCTCCGTGTCCCACTACCGCGATGTTGCGGATCTCCGATCCCAGGTACTCGCGCATTTCCTACCTCCACTTCTAGGAGAGGATACCAATGCGTGGAGCGTAGCCGAGCCATTGACGAAGCGAATCGTCGAGAGCCTCTCGGAAGGCGGGTGGATCCACGGCCAGGGCGCGTACGGATTGGCGCCCGTCGCTGATGC
>JBBQHJ010000258.1:0-7016 GCA_038323865.1 Gemmatimonadales bacterium | reverse complement strand
GGAACGACCTCGCGCGCCTTCTCGCACAACACTGCCTAGACACGTTTGTTCTCCGCACTGCATCCAGACCCATCACTCGAGATGTGTTCGTGGCGAAAGGGAAGTCAAACAGCAAGGGACTGGAGGCCGCCATGTCACTCGGGCCACTCGATCCGCAGGCGCGCGATGTACTCCTCGACGTGAAAGAGCGCCTCAGGCGAGTTCCATGAGTTCGCACGTAGAGTCGCGAGGTGTAGTGGTGCGTTGATCAACCGTATTGACGCGTGTGACAACGTTCCTCGGCGCGTCGGTGAAGCGGCTGTGCGCCTCCGCCATGGGGCGCGCCCGCGTGTACGTCTCACTTGCCTGGTGCATCAATCAATGTGTTACGCCGCACGCGGGACATCACTTCCACTTGACCCAACGCGTCGCACATTTCGGGTGATGCGGTCCGCTGCGAAGATGTGAGTGCGTCCACGCCGGCCTTGTTGCTCGCGCCGACACCCTGCGCGCCTTGCGTCACGATGCAAGTGTCGTTGCTCTCGCAGTCATTCGCACAGCGGCGCACTTCATGTGCACAGCGGCGCACCTCATGCGCACGGCTGCGTACCTCATTCGCACAGGTACGCGTCCGATTCGCACACGCGTCGACTTCGCTGTACCGATGTCGCACGGCATCGGTCGTACCGATTGATCTGGTTGCACTCGCGCTCGGGCCAGTTGCCCTCGAGTTGACTGCATTGACCCCATATTTGGGCGATCAACGCACGGCAACACAGTGCTCGGCACTCTTCCTATGTATGGATTTCAAGAGAGGGCCGACGCTCCACTAATATCGGCCTGTGTCACAACGCCACTAGCGCGATTCGGTTGAAGCTTGCATTATATGCCTCGCTCGCGCTAAACATCCGGTGACCCCCTATCCCCCAGGGACAGTTGTCGGGCTGACACGACGTTGTCTTTCGCGCTTTTGGGCAGCCTCCGGCTCGCCGTGTGTGACGGCAACTCGCATCATGAGGTCCCAAGCGTCGGGTCTTCGTGCCACCCATACGCTTTGACACCGGGCACGGTGATTTGGTTGCATTTCCCTCGATGAGCATCCAGCGGTCGTAGCCGCTCCTCAAATATTTGCAGTCTGCTCGACCCGCAGTATCCGCAGTGGCAGTGCTCCAATCCCCATCCGTCCTCCGAGGGAGCGAGATGAATCGTCTCAAAATCAGGAACCGCCACGTGGCGGTCGCTCTGGCATTCGTGGGCATAATGCTCACAGTGCCTGCAGCGAATGCACAGAATCCAGCCACCGCCGTCATTACCGGCAAGGTGACGCTGGAAAACGGCCAGCCGATGGAAGGCGCCAACGTCTACATCAACGACCTTGGCCTTTCCACAGGAAGCAATTCACTGGGTGTGTACACGATCACTGTCCCGGCCGCACGAGTGCTTGGCCAGCGCGTGAACCTCCGTATCCGCGCCATTGGCCAGCAGTCGCAAAGCAGGACCATTCAGATCTCTGGCGGAACGCAGACGCAGAACTTTACGCTCAAGACTGACGTCAATCGCCTCGATGAGGTCGTGGTGACGGGTGTCGTCGAAGGGACGGCACGCGCAAAGGTGCCGTTCGCAATTGGTCGCGTCACCGCGGAGGACCTGCCGGTCCCCGCGCTCGATCCCATTCGCGCACTCGCCGGCAAGGTTTCGGGCATGCGCATCGCGCAGCCCAACGGCCGTCCCGGTTCCACGCCGGAAATCCAGCTGCGTGGACCGACCTCGATCAATGCGACGGGGCGCAGCAATGGTCCGCTCATCGTCATCGATGGCGTCATCGCCAACGTGGGAAGCCTCGCGGAGATCGGTGGCATGGACATCGAGTCCGTTGAAGTGGTCAAGGGCGCAGCGGGTGCATCGCTCTACGGATCACGGGCGGCGAATGGCGTCATCACGATCACCACGAAGCACGGTGGGAGTGGTGCCGAGGGTATCCGGTTCAACGGGCGGACCGAGTACGGGTTCAGCGACTTGAACAGCCTGTCGTACGGCCAGCCACTGTATCACCAGGTTCAGCTGGACGAGACGGGCAAGCGCTTCTGCGTGGCGCAATCGTCGAACATTGCTCCGTGCAGCAGGACGTTCAATTGGATGAAGGAGATCCTGCGCATCAATAATGTCGCGGCGGATACGCTTCGCACGCCGTTGGCGGGTCAGTATTCAGCGCCGGGCGTGGCAAGCGGCGACCTCCAAAACCTGTTCCAGGCGCAGGTGTGGCCGGAGCGGTCGTACAACCTGCTCGCGCAGATGGTGACACGGAATCCGACCGCCATCTCCTCGGTGGATGCAACGGGCAAGCTTGGCGCGGTGCGCTTCTTCGCAAGCGGTTCGTACCAGAACGAAGCCGGCGCAATGCGCGGCTTTAACGGGAACAACCAGAAGCGCGGGCGCGTCAACCTCGACTACGATGCGCGGTCGGATCTGACCGTGTCCACCACGACGTTGTACGACAAGGGCTATAACGACAACCGGACCCCGTCGTTTGGCACACTGCTGCGCGGTGCATCGGCGGGCACGGACTATCTCGCGCGCGATACGCTGGGCCGATACCTGGTCCGCAGCGGCGGCGCCAGCCTGCGCACGCCCACCGGCAACGGTGGTGGATCGTTCCTGTACAACACCGAGAATTACACCGACTACAACGATTCGCAGCGCTTCCAGGCGAGCATGTCGGCGCGCTACTACCCGAAGGATTGGGTGACGCTCGAAGGCGTTGCCGGCTACGACAACCGTCAGCGCGTCAATCCGTATTACGAAGTGAAGGGCTACCGCACGTTCACCACGTCCACCGCCGACAATTTCGGCCAGCAGGGTTACGGCAACCTGGGTGACGTACAGCAGAACGCCAGCGTGACGGCCACGCTCCGGCGCCAACTGCGCAGTGATCTGGCGTCGAAGTTCCAGGTGCGTGCGCTGTACGACCAGGAGATCGCCCTGAGCAACAACAGCTTCGGAGAGCAGTTCATCGTGAAGGACGTGTTCACGACGAGCAATACGCTGACGAACAAGACGGCCACGTCCAGCTCGTCCACGGTGAAAAACACGGGCGTGTCGGGCAGCCTCAATCTCGACTACAAGGATCGGTACGTGTTCGACGCGACAGTCCGGCGCGACGGCAGCTCGCTGTTCGGCGAGGGCAATCGCTTCGCGGTGTTCGGTCGTGTGTCGGGTGTCTGGCGCATCTCGGAAGAGCCGTTCTGGAAGCTCAACAAGTACTTCGCAGACACGCGCTTCCGTGTGTCGCACGGCACCGCGGGCAATACGCCGCGCTTCGTGGCGCAGTACGAGACGTACACGTGCTCCGCGACTGGCTGCTCGCTTGGCCAGGCCGGAAACTCGAAGCTGAAGCCGGAGACGACGACGGAAGACGAGTTCGGCATGGACTTCACACTGCTGAACAAGATGGGCGTCGAGATCACCAAGGCGGATTCTCGCACGCGTAACCAGATCCTTCCGGTGGCGACGCCGAATTCGCTCGGTTTCGCGACGCAGTGGCAGAATGCCGGCTCGCTGGACAACCACACGGTGGAAGTCGCGCTCAACCTGCCGCTCGTGGACAAGAAGGACTTCTCGTGGAGCATGCGCGGCACGTGGGATCGCACGCGCACCTACATCAGTGAGCTCTTCACCCAGAACTTCGTCTACGATGGCGGTACCGGTCAGGGTACCTCGAGCTTCTTCCTGATCACGGCGAACACAGACCCGAGCTGCCTGCAGAATGGCAAGGTCATCTGCCGGAGTGACAAGGACCTTCCGCAGAACACCTACGGGGAAATCTTCGGCCGCAAGTTCTACACGGATTGCTCGCAGATGGCCCCGTCGCTTCAGGGTCAGTGCGGTGATGGCAAGGCGTATCAGCGGAACAATGAAGGTTTCGTCGTCTGGGTTGGCGATGGCAACAGCTACAAGGACGGCATCACGAAGAACCTCTGGCAGACCAAGTTGCCGGGCGGGCAGTCGCCTTACGGCGACAAGGTTCCGCTCTATTGGGGCATGCCGATCATGGATCGACCGTTGCGTGGCGAGAGCGGCGAAGGCGGAGGCATCAACCAGATCATCGGTCACACGCTGCCGGACTTCCGCATGAGCTACAGCAACAACGTCACGTGGAAGCGACTGAGCCTGTACGCCCTGCTCGATGGCACATTCGGCCAGTCCGTCTATAACCAGGGCGAAGGTTGGGGCCTGCTGGACTTCTCCTCCTCGCACTTTGATGGACGGGGCAAGTCGGTCGATGATGCCAAGCCAGTCGGATACGAGTGGCGTGGCGGCCCGAGCGAGAGCACGGGCATTGGCGGTCTCTACGATGTGCTCGGACCGAACAACTACGTGGTGGAGGATGCTTCCTTCGCGAAGATTCGCGAGGCGAGCGCCACGTTCCATATCGGACCGGTGCGCCGCACCGGCGACTGGACCATTGGCGTGATCGGCCGCAACCTGAAGACGTTCACCAACTACTCCGGCCTCGATCCGGAAGTCGGTTCCAACGTGGGCAGCGGCACCCTTGGTACCGGCTCGTCACTCACGAACGGTGTTGATGCCTTTGGCTTCCCCAACCTGCGGACGTTCACCTTCTCGGTGTCCACGCGCTTCTAGGAGCTGTAATCCATGAGACGAATCTGGATCCGGAGCGCCGCCGTTGCAGCGGCGCTCGTGGGGGTGGTTGGCTGTGACCTGGCGGTTACCAATCCAAACAACCCCGAAACTGCGCGCGTGATCGCCACACCGAATGATCTCGAGGCGCTGATCGGCACGTATTACAAGCGTTGGCACTCGGCGCTCTACAACAACACCTCGAGCACGGCACTGATGGCCATGGTGCAGTCGTTCGAGGACTTTTCCAGCCTCTCCAACAATTGCATGGGGCAGCGAGTGACAATCCCCAGGCCACCCAACGACAATTCGGTGGGCAATGGCTGTGGACCGGAGCAGCTGAAGATCTATCAGGTAGAAAATGAGGTGGACCGGGTTTCGTCGAGCGTGCTTGCTCGCTTCAATGATCCCACGTTCACGCTTGGCTCACCTGCGCAGGATCTGCGTGCGAAGGCATTCGCACAGTTCCTGCGCGGCATCTCGCTTGGCTATGTAGCCATGGTGTACGATTCCTCCGCGGCGGTCGACGAGAAGACGAGCCCCGAGGATCCGGGGGAGCTCAAGTCGTACGTCGAGGTCGGCGCGGCGTCGATGGACGCGTTCCAGAAGGCCATCGATTTCGCGAGTACGCCCGCAACGGGAGCCGGTGGCTTCCCGCTGCCGTCCACGTGGATTCCGTCGAGCACGTCGTTCACGGCGCCTGAATTCGTCAAGCTCGTCCGTAGCTATCGTGCGCGCATTCGCGCATCGATTCCTCGCACGCCGGCAGAGCGTGCCGCTGTGGACTGGGCCGCGGTGATCGCCGACGCCCAGAACGGAATCACGGCAAATCACGACAACATCACGAATACCACCAGCGGGCCATTCAACGGCGTGATCGACCAGCTCTATTCGTACGGGACATGGCACCAGATGACGCCATTCATCGTCGGAATGGCTGATACGTCTGGCTCCTTCGCTTCGTGGATCGCCACTCCCATCAGCAACCGTGGGTCGGACGGATCCTTCACCATGGCCACTCCGGATCTGCGCTTCCCTCAGGGTGCGACGCGCACCGCGCAGCAGGCGGACTTTGCGCTGTCGCAGTGCAACGGCGCGGCACAGGTCTGCAAGCGCTATTTCGTGAATCGTCCAACCGCGCAGGATCCGCAGTCCAGCCCGGCGTGGGGTCTTTCCAATTACGACCACGCGCGCTTCTGGTCCTGGCGGACGTCTGGCGACGGGACGGCGCGAAACGGCAAACTCGTGTTCATGACGCTCGCCGAAATGAACCTGCTGGAGGCCGAGGGCCAGTATCGCAAGGGGAATTTCGCGGCCGCTGCCGCGTTGATCAACAAGACGCGCACGGCGAACGGCGGACTGCCACCGCTCACCGCGTTCGACGCTACTTCACCGGCCCCAGGCGGAAATGCCTGCGTGCCGAAGGTGCCTGTTGGCCCCAGTTACGCAGCGATTGCCTGCGGCAACATGTTTGAGGCCCTGAAGTGGGAGAAGCGCGTCGAGACCGCATACGCGGGCTATACGCAGTGGTTCTTCGACAGCCGTGGTTGGGGTGACTTGCCGGCCGGTACGCCTTTGCACTGGGCACCGCCGTACCAGGACCTCCTCGCACGCGGCCGTCTCGGTGCGCAGATCTACAGCACCGGAGGCGGAAATCTGCCTGCGTCGGCTGCCAAGGGCACCTACGGTTGGTAAGGTTGCAGCATATGCGGTCACGCACTGCGTGTCTGTCGCTGGCGCTGTGCGCCTCGGTCACGGGATGCTACTCGTTGCATCCCGTTGACCGAAGTGCGCTCGCAATCGGGAGTGAGTTCGCATTCGATCTCAATGACGTTGGGCGGGTTGGCCTGGGCCAGGCCATCGGCGCTGAGGTGGCGCAGGTACAGGGCACGCTCTCGCAGCAGAGTGGCGACGCATTGATCGTCTCGGTGAGTGAAGTACACACGCTCCGTGGCGCCACGCTGGTGTGGAAGGGTGAGCCCGTGGCGATTCGCCCGGAATATTTCTCGACCCTGTACGCTCGCGAGTATTCGAAGACTCGCACGTTTTTGCTCGCGGCCGGCGCATTGGCAGCGGGCGTGTTCATTGGAAGTCGCACGTTTGGCGGTGGAGGCACGGAAGATCCCGTGGCCCCCCCCCCAATTGGCTCAAGTATCCGCATCCCCTGAGCGCGCTCGCGCTCCAACCCTCGCGGAGTTCCCATGCGTTTTTTGTCTAGACTCGCGTTACTGTCTGTCGCCGGAGCCGCATTTAGCGCGTGCTCCCTGCCAGACCAGATCCTACCACCGGAAGACATCCCGACGGCGGGTGTACGCTTCATCAATGCCGTCCCCGACACGAATGCCATGGATTTCCGGTTCGTGGACATCGTGGAGAACAGTGCCCACTACAAGATCGGC
>JBBQHJ010000257.1:0-7037 GCA_038323865.1 Gemmatimonadales bacterium | reverse complement strand
GGGCTCGTCGGCCATCGGCCGCGGAAAAAATTTGACGATCGACAGGGAGATGCACTTCCCCCATTCCCTGGGGCTGCTCTATTCCGCGTTCACCTACTACACCGGCTTCAAGGTCAACTCCGGCGAATACAAGGTCATGGGGCTCGCGCCCTACGGCACGCCGAAATATGTCGACCTGATCTACAAGCATCTCGTCAACCTGAATGACGACGGCTCGTTCACGCTGAACCAGAAGTATTTCAACTACCTCGGTGGTCTGACCATGACCAACGCGGCGTTCGACGAAGTATTTGGTGGACCGCCGCGCGTGCCGGAAAGCACGCTGACGCAGAAGGAGATGGATCTCGCGCGCTCCGTGCAGGTTGTCACCGAAGACATCATGCTTCGCATGGCGGCGTCGGTGCACAAGGAGACGGGGATGGAAAATCTCTGTCTTGCCGGTGGCGTTGCACTGAACTGTGTTGGCAATGGACGTCTGCTGCGCGAGGGACCGTTCAAGCGAATCTGGATTCAGCCGGCCGCCGGCGATGCCGGTGGTGCACTCGGCGTCGCGCAACTGATTCATCACCGCTATCTCGGCAAACCACGCACGGTCACGCCGGGCAAGGACAGCATGAACGGCGCGTACCTCGGCCCGTCGTTCTCGCCGGATGAAATCGAGACCTTCCTCAAGAAGGTTGGCGCATCGTATGAACGTCTCGATCGCGATGCGTTGCTCTCGAAGACGTCCGAGCTGATCGCGAACGAGAAGATCATCGGGTGGTTCAACGGTCGCATGGAATTCGGTCCGCGCTCACTCGGGTGCCGCAGCATCATCGGCGACGCGCGCAGCCCGAAGATGCAGGCCGACATGAACATCAAGATCAAGTTCCGCGAGGGCTTTCGTCCCTTTGCGCCGAGCGTGCTCAAGGAGCGCGCGTCGGACTATTTCGAGATCGATGCCGAGTCGCCGTACATGTTGCTCGTGGCTCCGGTGAAAAAGGAGCGACAGATCCCCATGCCGGACGGCGCGCAGAAGTTGTGGGGCATCGAACAGCTCAACGTTGTGCGTTCCGACATTCCGGCAATCACGCACATCGATTATTCGGCGCGCATTCAGACGGTAAGTCACGAGACCAATCCGGATTACTACGACCTCATCAAGGCGTTCGAGGCGAGAACCGGCTGCGCCGTCGTGGTGAATACTTCATTCAATGTTCGCGGCGAGCCGATCGTCTGCACGCCTGCTGACGCCTATCGCTGCTTCATGCGCACGCACATCGACGTCCTGGTGCTCGGACCCTTCTTGCTCGAGAAGGCCGGCCAGACGGAGTGGAAGGAGGACACGGAATGGCAGAAAGAATTCCAGCTCGACTAACTGCGGCCGAGGGCCGCAGCTTTGGGCTTACTGTTGGCGGCGCGTTTCTCGTCATTGCGGCGCTGATGTACTGGCGCGGCCATGCGCGTCGCGCGATGGTCGCCGGCGCGGTCGGCGCGGCATTCATCCTGGGCGGGCTGATCGTGCCCACGCTCATGGGCCCGGTACAGCGCGGCTGGATGGGACTCGCGCACGCGATCTCGAAGGTCACGACGCCAATCTTCATGGGCATCGTGTACTTCGTGGTCATGACGCCGATCGGAATTTTACGGCGCACCTTCGGCGGCAATCCGCTGAGTCCAGCGCGCACCGGCAACACGGCGTGGGTGGAACATTTGCCGGTGACGCCGGATCCGAAGTCGATGGAACGTCAATTCTAAGGGAGGAACGGTTCAGTGGCTCAACAACGCGGACTGCTGGGTGAACTCTGGGGCTTCATGCGGGTACGCAAGAAGTTCTGGCTGCTGCCCATTCTCATCGTGCTTCTTTCGGTGGGCCTGCTGCTGGTGTTCGCACAGGGTTCGGCACTCGCGCCGTTCATCTACACGATCTTCTAGATCCGGCTGTTGAATCGAAAAATGTTGGTGGCGGCGGCGCTCTGGCTCGCACCAGACGCGCTCGCCGCGCAGCGTGGCAGCGCGCCTGCCCCGATTGGGCAGAGCACGGCGCGTGTCGAAGCCAAGACGCATCCGATGCAGTACTACGTCTCGCTGCCGCCGGCCTGGAAGGCCGGCAGGCGCTGGCCAGTGCTGGTCGCTCTCGACGGCGCAGGCAGTCAGTGGCAGCCCACCGCCGCGACGTTCGCCAAAGTCCGCGACGAACTCGGCGCCGATTTCATCGGTGTGGTTCCGATGGTGACGTCCAACGTCGGCGGAGATCCGCGGCGGGCCAACAAGTACTTCTACGCCGATTCCATCTGGGATCGCATCAATCGTGATGGCCGGTGCGATTTCGACTTCGATGGAATTCAGGCCGTTTCTGAAGATGTCTACCATCGCTACGGCGGCGAGCGAAAGCCGTACATCACCGGCTTTTCGGCGGGTGGCCATCTGGCGTGGGCACTCGTGTTTCGTCACCCCGAGTGGATGCAGGCCGCTGCCATCAGCAGTGGAAATTTTCGCGGACGTTGCGTGAGCACCGGCATGACGGCGGGCGGCGCGAGTCCATATTCCACTTCTCCATCGCGTGTCCGACTTCCGGTCAAGCTGTTCGATGGCGGTCGGGATCCGATCTTTGCGTCGGGGCAGGGAACGGAAGCAATGTCGATTGCCGGACGAAAGGGATATCGCAACGTGTCGCGCGATACGTTAGTCACGCGCGGGCACGAGCCCTATCACCGCGAAGTGATCACCTTCTTTACGTCACTTCGTACGCGCACTGCTGTGCCGAAGGCCAAGTAGCTTTCTCCCGAGCGCAATGCCCGGCTTTTCGATGTAGCGGTGCGCCAACACGCTCGCGATCACGAGGCTAACGATTGCGATGAGCAGCTTCACCGTTGCGTCCTGATCGGCAAAGATCTCGAAGGCAAAGTGAATGGCGAGTTGGTGTAGTGCGTACGCCGCATAGGCAAGTTTTGCGACGCCGTTGGCGAATGTCGTCAGCGCGGAAGCGGGCGCATCATCGAACATCACGAAGGGCGCCGCCAGCGACGCGCAGAACACCGCGCGTGCGAGCCATCCATTGTCGTAATACAGAAAAGTGCCTGCGGCCGCGAGCAACACGAGCGAGAGCGTCGGAGCAAGTCCCGCACGAATCGCGACTCGCTCGCGCGAGTAGAGGAAGTGATACGCCATCACGCCCATTGGCACGCCGGCAAGGAGCTGAAACAGTGGCAGGCGCTTCATGCCCGCAATGACATGCATTGGTTGAACGCCATACGTCCACAGCGCTGATATTGCGCAGCAAATCGCCAACGAGACGATCATGGGCGTCCACGAGCGCCGCCGCGCCAACACGAAGAACAGCGGAACGAGCAACGAAATCTGGAGCGCAAAGGGCAGCGTGCCCAGCGCGGGAAGCACTGGCTCCTTGAGCGAGAGATCCTGCACGAGGAGGAGATTCGCCGCGAGCTGCACCGGGCTGACAATTGACCACGTGCCATGCAGTGTGGACGGAACATGTGCGATGACGACGATCGCGATCACGAGCCAGGCGAGCGGATAGATGCGCCACACACGGCGGAGATAGAAGCGCCCCACCCACCCTGGCCGTGTGGCAGCGCCGTCGCGCTCCAGTGAGCCCATCAGCACCACGGTGGTGTGTACAATGAACGCGGCGATGCCCGCCGCACCGCTCCAATTCGCAAACTCGCGCGCATTGTCTGCGGTGATGAGGAACTGGCGAAGAATCAGCAGCACCACGGCACCGGCACGCAGCATGTCGAGATTCCGCTCAGGCAGAATCGTTCGCTCGTGCCGGGCGTGGCCGTGGCCAGGCGTGTAACGGGCGGAAGAGTCCGGCGTATCCATGGTGGGGGCGCTCATGCAGTTGGCTTCGACGTCAGTGCATTCTCGGAGGCTGCAAACCCGCGCAACTGCCCCCAGGACGTGCTCGCTGTAATCAGATCGCCTATCCAGACGCGAGGAGAACGAAACCAGCGCATCACACGATAGCGAAACTCCGCCTCCAGCGCGATGCGCCATAACCAGCGCGGACGTCCACGAAAAGTAGGATACCCATCCACGAGTTTTTCGCGCTCGTAACGACCCTGATGCTCACCATCAGCATCGAAGTAGCGGCGCAAGTACGAAAGCGTCTGTCGTGCCTCGGGGATGTAATGCCGCACCCGCGCCTTAGGCAGCCACCAGCCTGCGCCACCGTGCTCGAGTGAACGTCGCACGACATCGATCTCCTCCCCGCCCATGCGGCTGCCCGGCTTCACGCCGCGCTCAGGGTCGTACGAAAACATTTTCTGGTGATCCATGCGCATCGCCATGCTGGCGCCAAAGGGAAGCTTGCGATGCGTGAGCTGAAACTCGTCGTCGCCATGGTTGATACACGCATAAGCGGCGAACACCCGGGGCCATGCCTCCGTGAGCCAACTCGGCGGCGTGTTCGGGAACCACGGCGACACAGGTCCCCCGAACACCGTGCCCTCCGGGTGACGCTCGAAACCACGGACGTATTCGGCCAGCCAGTCGGGCTCCACGAGCACGTCATCGTCCGTCCAGATGAGGTATTCACCCTGTGCCTCGCGCACCGCGCGATTTCTCGCGTTGGAGAGGCCCGGAACGGGCTCAACGAGCCGGCGCACGGGCAACCGCCCGGCAAAACGTGCGATGACGCCGTCCGTGTCGTCCGTGCAGTTGTTGTTGACGACCAGCAGCTCCCAGGTGAAGCCCGCCGGCGCCTGTAACTGCGTCATCTGTTCAAGCGTCTGCTCGAGTAGAGCACAACGGTTCCAGGTACAGATCGCGACGGTGACGCGCGTGATTGCCATTGATGGGGGATGGCGCTTTGTTCTCTGGCGCCTGATCGTGCGCGCCGCGAACCTTAAGAGACGGCGATGCACACGCGTTGGTCAAGACGTAGTCACGTACATTCCGCGACATGACGCTTCCCTTCCATTCCATCGTGATGATTTCGTACCAGCAGCGCGCCCTCGTGGACCGCGCTGTCAAGTCGGTACTCGACCAGGATGATGAGGATTGGGAACTCATTGCCGTCGACGACGGGTCCACGGACGGCACGCTCGCCCGTCTTCAGCAGCTCGCGCTCGAAGACCGGCGCATTCACGTCGTCTCCAAGCCGAACACGCGACTGCCCTCCATTTCGAGGAATGTGGGCCTCGAAAAGGTGCGCGGGCGCATCGTCAGCTTCCTCGACGGCGACGACATGTATGCCGCGGGCCGCCTGAGCGCGATTCGCCGAGGGCTCAACGCATGCCCCGACGCGAATCTCATTTTCGGTGACTACAAGCCGTTCGGCATGCAAAAATGGGATGAAATCCACAGCGGATATCTCCATCACCTCAAAATGGATGAGCGATACATCTCGCTCGGCGACCGGATGCCCTCGGGCGACGTGTGCATCGAATCAGCCAAGCTCCTGCCGGTGCTCATCGGCGAATTCTTCGGTGCCTTCACGCTGAACATCGCCGTTCCTCGCGATGTGATCGACCAGCGGAAGCTCCGCTTCGACGAAACTCGCCTCATGGCCGAGGACCACGATTTCGTCGTGCGTGCACTGGAAGCCGGCAGGGCAGTGTTCGTGCGAGAAGTCCTCGGCCACTGGCTGCGCCAGCCGTCCACCATCTCGTCCACGCCGAGCGCGAAGGGGCATCGCGACGCGTACGAGGTGCTCGAGAAACACCTCGACGGTCTCGACGCCAATGCGTTGCCTGCCGCCGCGCGTTCCCGCGTACGCGAGCGATTGAGTGAGCACGCGTTCGAATGGGGTTTTGCGGCATCTCAACTGGGAAATTTTGGTGAGGCGCGCAAAGCATACGGTGCGTCGTTCAAGTACAAGCCGGAACGCCGCCAGGTCATCGCGTGGACCAAGGCGTTGCTGCATCTGTCGAGAAAATCCACGTGATCGCACCACGGTGATGTCGAACGAGCCGAGCACGACTCCGCGTCGGCAGTCGGAGATTTATTTCAATGGTGCGCGGGGCATACGTCCGCGCGTTCCGATCGACGGCACACGTCTCGAGGACGCAGCGCGCGGCGTGTTGAGTCCACTCGCGCTTTCATACATCGCCGGTGGTGCGGGCTCCGAATCAACCATGCGCGAGAATCGCGAGGCGTTCGAGCGCTGGCGCATCGTGCCGCGAGTGCTGCGGGACGTCTCGCGTCGCGACACAACACGCACTCTCTTCGGCCGGACGTGGAATACGCCGTTTTATCTCTCGCCAATTGGCGTGCTGGAGTTGATGCATCCTGAGGCCGACGTCGCCGTTGCGCGCGCGGCAGCGGAGCGTGGGGTCTTGATGGTATTCTCGAATCAGGCGTCTGCGTCAATGGAGGCGTGTGCTGCCGCAATGGGCGACTCGCCGCGCTGGTTTCAGCTGTATTGGAGCAAGGACGACGAGCTCGTCGACAGCTTTGTCAGTCGCGCCGAATTGTGCGGGTGTGAAGCAATCGTTGTGACCGTTGATACCACGTGGCTCGGCTGGCGCACGCGCGACCTCGAGTTGGGAAGCCTGCCATTTCTCGCCGGGCAGGGACTCGCACAGTACTTGAACGATCCGGTGTTCATGCGAAAGGTGCACGACCCGCTGCCCGGACCCGCACCCGCGCAAGCACGCGTGACACTCGGCGCTTTGCGCACCGCATTTTCACAGGCGAAGGCGGTACCGGGGAGCACGTTGGCGAACTTGCGATCAGGGACGAGTCTCAAGGCGGTGCGCCGATTCACAGCGACGTATGCACGACCGTCGCTCACGTGGAGCGATCTCGCGTATCTGCGGAATCGAACCAAGTTGAAGATTCTGTTGAAGGGCATTCAGCATCCCGACGATGCACGTCGCGCTGTGGATGCGGGCGTGGATGGTGTGATCGTCTCGAATCACGGTGGCCGGCAAGTGGACGGCGCGATCGGTTCACTCGATGCGTTGCCGGCGGTACTCGAGGCAATTGGTGGCGCGATGCCGGTTCTCATGGACAGTGGTGTGCGAACCGGCGCTGATGTCTACAAGGCAATTGCGCTGGGCGCCACGGCGGTGGGAATCGGGCGGCCCTTC
>JBBQHJ010000256.1:0-7066 GCA_038323865.1 Gemmatimonadales bacterium | reverse complement strand
GGCGGCAGCACCTTCACCACGATGGCGCGTTCAAGCTGCGTATCCGTCGCAACGAAGATGCGGGACATGCCACCGCCCGCGGGCGCACGCTGAATCGCGTAGCCAGTGCCGAGTGCTGCCTGCAGCTGCTCAAGGAGTTTTTCGCTCACAGCCTGAGCATAGCCTATTCGCGCGCCGCCCTCAAAACGGGAAGTGGATCGATTGGCTTGCCCTTGGACCACTGCTTCACGTCTGCACTCCGTGAAATACCGAAATGCAGATGCGGCGCGGTTGCCGATGCGTTGCCCGTTGAGCCCACATATCCGATCACCTGCCCCTTCGAAAGCGCATCGCCATCCTTGAGACCGCGCTCGTAACGGTCGAGATGTCCATAGAGCAGAATGAATCGTTCGGACGAGTCGGCGGCATACACCATCAACCCACCGGCCTTGCTGTTGAACTGCTTGAGCAGTCGTCCCTTTGAGGCCGACAAGATCGGCGTACCCCGCGGCGACATGATATCCAACGCCTCATGTGGTCGTGTGCCGCCACCCCGCAGTTCGTTGAAGCTGCTGGTGAGTGTTGCCGGATCGATTCCAGTGAGTGGCATCGCGATTTCACGCGTCAGTAGCGCGACGTCATCGTCGGTCACCGCCTCCACACCAGTTGGTTCTACCGGCTCGACGACGTCACGAGCCTGCGCCCCTACAATCGTTGGCGTTGCCGCGACGGCTTTGGTGACACCGAAGCCGCGCGCCATGTTCACTGCCGCAAACACGATTGCGACAATGAGCGCGCACTGCAGATAGCTGATGACCTCAATCCGTCCGGCGTTGCGCGCGTTCAGTGGCGCCTTGCCCGAGCGCACGCGCATCAGCGTCATCATCGGCCACACTTCCAGCGCCGCCACTGCAAGAAAGAGCAGCATCTTGAGCTGGAAGGCGTGGTTCACGAAGTAGTACAACCTGTCCTTCTCCATGCTGCCGAGTAGTCGCCACAGTCCGGTCACCAGCCAGAACACGGCGGCAACTCCCCACCATGCGTCGCCAATGAGTGCGCGGCGAATGGCACGTGCGTCTTCCGGGTGGCGGAGCGAATCACGCATCGCACGTGCGCGCGCCCAGACGCCGCCGAGTCCGATGGCGAGCGCCATGAGGTGCAGCCAGGCAAGAATTATTCGGGTGGTGATCATGCGAGGGCTGATGGAAACAGTTCGTCGACGATCGGCGTTGTATCAGTCGACATCATCGGAGACCTAGCATGGTTGCACGGAAGACGCCAACGCCACCGTGGAAGAAGAAGGCACCCAAGGGAACCAAGCATACCAAGCTCACACCGGCTCAAAAGGCGGCGGCGAAGCGAGCCGCCGAGAAAGCGGGACGTCCCTATCCCAATCTTGTCGACAACATGCGCGCGGCACGGCGCCGAGATCCCTAGCGGCGTCTGCTGAACAGCGTGAGATCGATGGCGTTGCCCATGGCGAGATAGCCCGCGTCGCCCGGGTGCAGGTGATCGCCGGAGTCGAACGCGGGGAGAAACTGCGTCGGATTCGCGGGATCGCGCGTGACTGCGTCGAAGTCGATGACACCATCGAATGCGCCGCTCCGAATAAACGCATTCACCGTTGCGCGCTTCTCCTCGAGCGCCGGCGTGAACGTCGGCCGCGGCCCGGCAGCGGTAAGCGTTGCACCTATGATTGCGATGCCACGATCATGCGCCCGCGCAATCATTTGCCGGTATCCAAAAACGATGTCATCGGCCGTGACGCCATCGCGCACGCTCGCGCCGATGTCGTTGATTCCCTCGAGCAGAATCACGTGCGTCACGCCAGTCACCGACAGCACGTCACGATCGAAGCGAGCCAGCGCACTCGCTCCCGTTCCATAGGTGAGCACTCGGCCTCCCGAAATGCCGGCGTTCACCACCGCCATCATCGGAACATCGGCACCCTGCATACGAGCGGCCAATATGTTCGGCCAGCGTGCGTTCGCATCGCGAGTACTTCGTGCACCGTCGGTGATGGAGTTGCCGATCGTCGCAATCACGCCGCGCACCGCATTGTTCGTGACGTCCACTTCGGCGAGGAATGGCCAGATATAGATCATCGTATCCGGAACGAAGCTTCGCTCGCCCGTCGCATTGCCGCGTCGTACGTAATTGCTCTGGAGTGCGAGTGAGTGACGCGTGTCCAGGCGCGCCGAGTCGGCGAGATACATGCTGATCGCGAGATCGTGCAGTGGGGCAACGGACATCGCCAGCGGATCGCTCAGCGCAACCGCACCGGGCATCAGCCGCAGCGTCGGCCGTCCTCCAAACGTGAGCGCGTGGTCGCTCGACGCATTGATCGCGGCGCCGGAGTCGCGCACGGCAATGTGCGCGCTGCCGATGACGAGTGGCCGCTTTCCATATTCGTTGGAAAGCCTGATGCGCACATTGTCGCCACCAACTGAAGTGCGTACGATCAATCGCATGGTGCGATCTGCAAGCGTTGGAATGCGATCGACGGAATCGCGCGACACTGGCGGCGGCGGCGCATCCTGTTGGCTACCAGTCCATGTCGCGACCCAGTGCGCGCTTCCAACGGGAGCGGGCGCCTGTCCCTGTGGCTGTGCACACGCAAGACACGCAGTCACCGTCATCGCGGCCAACGAAGTCGTACGCATCGGCTTTTCCTGTGAAGTTGATTTCAGGCCTGGAGATAAAGTATGGCCGCACGGCGTGGGCACCCGCGAGATGGCGCGGCGCAATCGTGCTTGCGCGTTCAAGTCCGGGAGGTCAGCATTCCCTCGGAGTTCCCAGCCTTTCACCCGTGCTCCTACCATGCGCCCACTATCCCTCGCCGTCGTTTCATTGAGCTTGCTTGCGTTCGCCGAGCCACAGCTCGCGGCGCAGACGCCCTTCGTTTCGCAACAGGCGCTGATCGCCATCGTGGAGAATCACAAGGGCGCTGTGCTTCGGTATATCGATGCGGCGCCGGATTCAATGTTGGGCTTCCGGCCCACCAAGGGCGTGCGTACGTATGCCGAGCAGATTGAGCATGCGGCGGGAAGCGATGCGTTCATCGCGCACTTGGCCATAACCGGGTCCACCAAGGGCATTCCTTCGTTCGGTGACTCTGCCGTTTACCTGCACAACAAGGCGGCGCTGAAGACGTACGCAGCCGCCGCGATGGATCACACTGTACAGATGTTACGCGGCGTGAGTGACGCGGCGATGCAGGAGAACATCGTGCAGTTCGGCAATAAGGTCACGCGCGCACGAGCGCTGATGGAGTTGCTCGACCATTTCCCGTGGACGCTCGGCCAGGTGGTTCCGTATCTGCGGCTCAATGGCGTGACGCCACCCGAATATTCGCCGTTCTGACAAGGATGTCCCGCCCCATTCTGGGCTTCATCTCACAGCGCAAATTCACTGCGATTTCTTGAAGTGAGCGGTAGTATCTGGAATATTGTAAGTTATTATGCCCCAACTACTTACTGAGCTTTACGCTGTCGGTGACAGCAGCGTTTCCGTCGCCACCAGTCAACTCCCTGCACCACTCCTGGCTATCTGACCCCTTGGCCTGATCTGGTGGCCGTGGGTCGCTGCCCTGCTGATCGCGAAGGACAACTTCCCGTCGCCGACGCGATCCGAATTGCGTCCGACATCTCGGGTGCACTCGACGATGCACACCGTCACGGCTTTTATCTATCGTGACACGGCGGCGCTGACCCGATCTAGTCGGCCAGCGGTGCGGAGCTCGTCGATCGCTCAGGCTCACGCATCATGTCGGTTGCACACCATCCGCAGTCGGGAGTCGGCGCCCTCAGCGCAACGCAGATGCTGTTCAGCGGGGCCTTCGATTTCTCGCAGGATCGCAACTGGGCGATGAGTCCCGACGGCAGCTTCATCATGGTCAAGGCCGATCCGACGATGGGCAGGCAGTTGCGCGTCGTCTTCAACTGGTTCGACGAGCTGGCCGGGGCTGCGAATAAGAAGTAGGGCTAAAGATCGAGCGCGATCTTCGGGGCGCCGAGCACCTCACCGCCCACGTGTGCGGCGAGCCGTGCAAGCTCTTCGCAATAAATCGCCGAGCAGCTTGATGGAGCACGAGATACGGGTGCCCGCCCCGATGCCGCCGCGCTCCACCTTGATCGCACCGAAGTACGTCGGCGGAACGATTTGTGGATGTCCGACATGATAGTCGGCGATGGTGTCGTAACACGCCTTTGGCGTCGCGGAGATGACCGCGCTTACGGCGATCGTGCTCTTTCGAGTGGTGCTTTTCATATACTGTCAATTTGCCTGGCTCGGCGCGACCTCGGAAGCGGCGAGCTTTCCAGCTTTGGAAAGCTGCGATCGCGAAGTTGGTCGTGGGAATGGTCGCGACGTCGTATTCAAGTGTGCCATTCTCGAGTGAACCATGCGTGGCGAGCGCGATACCCTTGTTGATGTACACGCTCGGGCGTCCGAGGTAAGCTCTCGAAACGGATGCTATCCGTGGCCGACCATTCGGCCGCCGTCAACGGAACATCCACGGATTGTGCGACAACCACGTGGCCAAACACGCGCCAAGGGTACACGAGGCCAACAACGCTCGTATCACGAAAGGTCTCTCTGTCTGATAGGGAGTGAAACAGCGATCCGAAACCCAACACCGGGCTCGGTGACAACGCTTAGCGAGCCGCTCGACAGTTCATCAAGGATGAGACGCTGTCGCAGGGTGCGGAGCCCAGTTCCTGGGGACGCATCGATTTGCGCCGCATCCGTACCGGGCCCGTCATCCTGAACCACCAACTCGAGCCGATCGCCATTGCGGCGCGCAGTGACGCAAAGTGTTCCGCCCGTCGTTCGAGGCGCGATGCCGTGACGAATGGCATTCTCGACGAGCGGCTGAAGCACGAACGTCGGAACGAGAGAGTCCGCGAGTTCGGGATCCAGATGCATCTCGAGTGACAATCGTGATCCAAACCGCATCTGCTCGATGCCCAGATAGTCGGTGACGAACTGCCATTCATCGGCGAGGCGGACGGCATGGCGCTCGGACTGCTCGAGTGAATAGCGAAACAGATCACCGATCTGGTCGAGCGCATCTTCCGCGGCGCCGGCATCAGATGCGACGAGTGCCGACACGGAGTGCAGCGCATTCGAGAGAAAATGCGGATTGATGCGAGCCTGTGTTGCCGCCAGTTGCGCACGCGTCGACGCTGCTTCGGCCTGCGCCGCGCGCAGCTCCGACGCCACGAGCGACTGTTTTGCCTCGCCGAGCTTGCGGTCATGATTCGCTCGCGCGACGAGCAGTACGGCGAGGCAGAGGACAAGGGTCGCAAGGGTGGCGCCGAGTCGCAGGCGGGCAACTCGAGTTTCCACGAGTGAGGTCATGGCGCTGCGCGGAATGGCGAGCTCGAAGCGCAACGTCGTATCAGAGAGTTGTCCGCCCACCGCAAGGAGCGACGAATCATCGAGCGACCAGCCCGACCGCGGCCAGCCGATTTGCGGATCATCGGGCTTTCCTGACCACGTGGCGCCGACAAACGCGCCGCTGAACGGAAAGGTGAGTGCCGTGCGGCCGGAATAGCCCTCCCACGCAACGGTGGGGAGCTGCCGGCGCAGCTGGTCCGACGCGGATACATCGAGCACCGCCACGAAGCCATGACCAGCCCCCGATCGCACCGGGCTCGCAACGCCAAGGCGGAGATCGCGGCCGGCCAGCTCCGTTGCTGCCATGATGGTGGTGTCGCGAGCGAGGCTGCGGCGAGCCAGCTCCACGAGCGGTCGCGACGGTTCGGCCGCCGTGGTACCGCCGAGATACGCGCCTCGCGCATCGAATACCCAGATGCGCGCCGTCGGTACCTGCGTCGCCGTCAGCGTGCGCAGGCGGTCGATGTCGGCCTGCGATACCCCGCCGGGCGTGTCGGCGTGAGACTCGAGTACCACGCCCACGAGATTTGCAAACCAGCGACCGTTCTCCAGCATGCTCTTGCGCCATTGCAGGAGATCCTTGTCGAGCGCGGAGCGATCCTGCGCGAGCAATGCGGTAGCCGACGCGCGAGCCGTGCGCTGCATGTGCGGTCGCCCCGCTACGATGGCGACGTTAGTGCCAACGTACAGCGTAAGAATGGCGGCCACGGTCCACAATTCCCAGCCGAGCCGGAAGGACGGCCGTTGCACGGTCAGATCGCTCGCTCGCGAAGCAATCGCGCGTATTCGCGACTGGCGGACAGCCTCGTGCCATCGCGAAGCACCACCGCATAGCGAGCACGCGGTTCCGCGACAAAGCTCTCGACCTTCGCGAGATTCACGATGTGCGAGCGATGAATGCGCACAAAACCGCTCGGCAGCATTCGCTCAAGGTCTGTCATGCGGAGATTGGCGAGCAGGCGTCGCTCCGCCGTATGGATGGTGACGTAGTCGTCGCTGCCTTCAAAGCGGAACACGTCAGAGACATTCACCGGTGTAATGCGTACTCGCTCTCTTACAAAGAGCCATTCGAGCGGCGTTGACGTCGTGAGTGCTGCGCGCGCGCGATCGACGCTGCTCGTTTCGCATGGCTCGCCGAACGATGCGCGAATGCGATCGAGCGCGCCCGAAAGCCGACGTCGTCCGAACGGCTTGAGCAGGTAGTCGAGCGCCTGGGCCTCGAACGCGGCCACCGCAAAGCGGTCGTACGCCGTCGTGAATACCACCGTCGGCTGATGTGTGATTGCGCCGAGCACCTCGAGCCCGGTCAAGCCAGGCATGACGACGTCGAGAAAGACCAGCTCGGGCTTGAGCGCGTCAATCGCCCGCGCGGCTTCGCTGCCGTCGGATGCCTCGGCAACGAGCGAGATCCACGGGACTTCCTCCAGCAACTGCCTGAGCCGGCTCCGCGCAAGCGGCTCGTCATCCGCAATCAGCGTGGCAACCCGTCGCTCCAATGGCGCTGCGTCTGGTGCGACAGTCACTGCGGTCATCTCCATGATTGCGAAGGCCTGCATGAACTGTAGGGAGTCTGGCGTTTCGGTGCCACTCGCCACCACTGCCGTTCACCGACCGGATGCGATGGTTCACCGATTGTCCGCGCGCAACCACGCTCGCGCCAGCGGCAGCATCGCAATGTTCGACTGCG
>JBBQHJ010000255.1:0-7120 GCA_038323865.1 Gemmatimonadales bacterium | reverse complement strand
CCGCGCGGTTGCGACAGCGCTCTCGGCGACGCCATGCAGTGAGCTGCTCTTCCGCATGCTGCGCGAGCGAAAACACCTTGCCATCGTTCAGGATGCATCGCGTCACACGGTTGGCCTCGTGACACTCGAGGATTTGCTCGAGGAACTCGTGGGTGACATTCGCGATGAGCACGACGAACCGGCACTCCCACCAGGCGTACTCTGACAATTCGCATGCACGAGAAGCTGCTCACCGATTTTGTCGATGGCCGCAAGGCAGCACTTGCACGCGTCATCAGTATTGTCGAGAACCATCGCGCGGGCTTCGATCAACTCCTCGCCAGCTTCCATCCGCGACTCGGTCGTGCGCGTCGCATTGGCTTGACAGGTCCGCCGGGTGCTGGGAAGAGCACGATTACCTCGTGTCTCGCACGGCATTTTCGCGCGCAGGGTTTGACGGTCGGCATTGTCGCCGTGGATCCAACGTCGCCGTTCACGGGTGGCGCGCTGCTCGGTGATCGGATTCGCATGGAAGACATCGCGCTCGACCCCGGCGTGTACATCCGATCACTCGCCACACGCGGCTCACTCGGCGGACTTTCAGCGGCAACGCGCGAAGTCGGCGACGTCCTGGATGCATTCGGGTTCGATCGCGTCATTATCGAGACGGTTGGCGTTGGACAGAGCGAGCTCGATATCGCGCGCACGGCTGATACGAGCGTCGTTGTGCTCGTTCCCGAGTCCGGCGATTCCATCCAGACGCTCAAGGCTGGCCTCATGGAGATCGCCGACATCTTTGCAGTGAACAAGGCCGATCGGCCTGGTGCAGATCGTTTGCGCAATGAGATCGAGGTGATGCTGGGAATTCGCGGTGGCAATGCGCTGCGTGACATTCCGGCGCACCATGGCGTGGACCTTACGCGCAACGTTGCGCGGCAGGCGCGCGAGGCCGCCGCAGCCGACCAGGCGACCCGATGGACGCCTCCGGTCCTGCGAACGGTGGCGGCCAAGGATGAGGGCATCACCGAGCTCGCCGACGCGCTGGAGCGGCATTTCCGCTATCTTGAAGACAGTGGTTCACTTCGCGATCGCCGGCGGGCCCGGCTACGCGAACGAGTAGTTGAAGTGGTGGAAGACAAGGCGCGGCGACGCCTCTGGAGTGACGAAGACACGCGCATCTGGTTGGAGTCGCGTCTTCCCGAGCTCGAGGCGGGCACGAGCACTCCGTTTGCCGTGGCCGATGCGCTGTTGAAGCGCAGTGGAGACCTTCTGACGCGGACGTCCACATGACGACGATTCGAGACCTGACCGAGACGGTTGGCGAACAAGAGGCCGAGCTCGAGCGACTGCGCGCGGAAGTGGCCGCGTGGCGCACGGCGTACGAGAAGGGAGCCAAGCGCAACATCGGCTTCAACAATTCCGAAAAGGAAGTCGAGGCGGTGTACACCGCGCTCGACGTCGCCGCGAATGATGTAAAGCATGACGAGCTTCCCGGCGCGTATCCCTACACGCGAGGCATTCACCCCACGGGCTATCGCGGCAAGCTGTGGACGATGCGGCAGTTCGCAGGCTTCGGCAGCGCGAGCGATACCAATGCGCGCTTCAAGTTCCTGCTCGCTCACGGTCAGACCGGACTCTCCACGGCGTTCGATTTCCCAACGCTGATGGGATATGACTCCGATCATCCCCGCTCTGAAGGCGAAGTCGGCAAGACCGGTGTTGCCATCTCGAGTCTCGCCGACATGGAAGTGCTGTTCGATGGCATTCCCCTCGACGAAGTCTCCACGTCCATGACCATCAATGGGCCCGCGATCATTCTGTGGGCGTTCTACATCGCTGCTGCGGAGAAGCAGGGCGTGTCGAGTGAAAAGCTGCGCGGCACCATTCAGAATGACATCCTGAAGGAGTACATGGCGCAGCACGCGTGGTGCTTTCCAATCGAGCCCGCGCTGCGCCTGATTGTCGATTGCTTCGAGTGGGGCGCAACGCACGCACCGCAGTGGAACACCGTTTCGATCTCGGGCTACCACATTCGCGAAGCCGGTTCGACCGCCGCGCAGGAGCTCGCTTTCACGCTGGCCGATGGGTTCAGCTACGTGGAGCACGGTATCGCTCGCGGGCTCGACGTCGACGACTTTGCGCCGCGGCTCTCATTCTTCTGGGATATCCACAACGATTTCTTCGAGGAAATCGCGAAACTGCGCGCGGCACGTCGCATCTGGGCACGTCACATGAAGGAGCGGTTCGGTGCGAAGAGCGCCCGTTCTCTTCTCATGCGCTTCCATTCGCAGACTGCCGGCGTGACGCTCACGGCGCAGCAGCCGATGAACAACATCGTGCGCGTCGCCTATCAGGCGCTCGCAGCGGTGCTCGGCGGCACGCAATCGTTGCACACCAACTCCATGGACGAGACGCTCGCGCTCCCCACGGAAGCAGCCGTGCAGGTGGCGCTCCGCACGCAGCAGGTGCTCGCGTACGAAACGGGCGTGCCGAACGTAATGGATCCACTCGGCGGCTCGCACTATGTCGAGGCGCTCACTGATCAGATGGAAGCGGAAGCTGAGGCGCTCTTCCAGCAGATCGAAGAAGTTGGCGGCGTGGTGCAGGGGCTCGAGCAGGGCTGGTTCCAGCGCAAGATTCACGAATCCGCGACGCGCCAGCAGTGGGAGATCGAGCAGCGTCGCCGCGTCATTGTCGGCGTCAACGAATTCGAGTCGGAAGAGGACGCGCTCGAAATTCCCACTCTGCGCATTGGCGAAGAAGTCGCCCGCGATCAGGAGCAACGGCTCGCGAAGGTTCGCGCCGAGCGTGACAATGTGAAGTGCGAGCAGAATCTCGAGCGGCTTCGCCAGGCCGCACGCGGCAAGGAGAATGTCTTTCCGTTCATTCTCGAGTGCGCACGCGGATACTCCACGCTGTTCGAGATCCGTCGCGCCCTTGAGGATGTGTTCGGCGCCTACAGAGAGCCGGTCTTTTTCTGAGCGCGAAAAAAACGAGTGAGTGGTGGACGGAATATTTCGACGCCAACTATCTCCTCGAGTATCAGCCCATCTTCACCGAAGCGCGCGACCGTCACGAGGTCGCGCGACTCATGGATATCCTGGCATTGCCAGCCGGCGCGCGAATCCTTGACGTACCGTGCGGGCAGGGCCGCCACGCCCATCCGCTCGCCGAGGCCGGCTTCAACGTCGATGGACTCGATTACTCAGCGCATCTGATCGCGAAAGCTCGTGAGCGCGGTACCGGACCGTCGCTGAAATACCTCGAGGGCGACATGCGGAAGCTGCCGGCGCGTTGGACCGCCCGCTTTGACGCCGTGGTCAACCTTTTCACGAGCTTTGGTTTCTTCACGGATCCGGGCGAGGACGCACGGGTCGTCGCGGAGTTCGCACGCGTGCTCAAGCCGGGCGGGGCCCTCGTATGGCATGGCGGCAGCCGCGATGGCGTGATGGCAAAGTTCCTCTCGCGCGATTGGTGGACGTCGAACGACGGCACCATGATCGGGCACGAACGAACATTCGACCCGCTCTCCGGCGTCATCACCATCGATACCATGTGGAAGGGCCCCTCGGGCGAAGGGAGCCGGCAGCACCGCATTCGCCTCTATACGGCGACGCGCCTCGCCGAGCTCTGTCTCGATGCGGGGCTCGTCGTCGAAGAGGCCTACGACGGCTTCCGCGACCGCCCACTCACACGAAAGTCGAGCGAAATGTTACTCGTGGCTCGCAAGCGCGAGTTGCCGCGTCGCAAACGCGCTCGCTAGCTTTGTCCCCTATGCGTCCAATTCGCGTTCTCGTTGCAAAACCCGGCCTCGACGGCCACGATCGCGGGGCCAAGGTTGTCGCGGCCGCGCTCCGTGACGCCGGAATGGAAGTCATCTACACGGGGCTGCATCAAACGCCCGAGATGATCGCCACCGCGGCTGTACAGGAAGACGTGGATGTGGTGGGTCTCTCGATTCTGAGCGGCGCCCATATGACACTCTTCCCGCGCGTGCTCGAGCTGCTTCGCGAACAGGGCCGCGATGATGTGCTGCTCACCGGCGGCGGCATCATTCCGAAAGAAGACATGGACGCACTCCATGCCATGGGCACCGGAAAGCTGTTCGGACCTGGAACGCCGACGTCTGCACTCGTCGAATACATCCAGAGCTGGTTCGCCGATCGGTCCCGGCAGGAAGCCTGAGCGGCGTCGTGACGTCCCGACTCCGCGAACTGAGCACCGAGCTCCGCGCTCTCGAGGCTCGGCTCCGTGAAGGTGGTGGGCCAGACAAGATTGCCCGTCAGCACAAGCAAGGAAAACTGACTGCCCGTGAGCGCGTCGCGAAGCTCTGCGACGCACGTACTCGTTTCATCGAGATCGGCCTGCTGGTCGCACATGACGAGTACGATGGTCAGGCGCCCGGTGCCGGTGTTGTCACGGGAGTCGGCGTGGTTCGTGGACGTCCCGTGGTCATCGTCGCCAACGATGCAACGGTCAAAGCCGGCTCGTGGTGGCCCGAGACGATCAAGAAAATGCTGCGCGCGCAGGAGATCGCGATGCGCTGCCGAATTCCGATCATCTATCTCGTCGACTCGGCGGGCGTGAACCTGCCCTATCAGGGCGGCGTGTTCCCCGGGCAGTACGGCGCGAGTCGTCTCTTCTATTACAACTCCATCATGCGGCGCTATCTGCGCATTCCGCAGCTGGCTGCCGTGATGGGTCCGTGCATTGCCGGTGGTGCGTATTTGCCGGCGCTGTCCGATCTCATCGTGATGGTGAAGGGCACGTCGTTCATGGGCCTCGGTGGTCCGAACCTCGTGAAGGGCGCAACGGGCCAGACGATCGACGGCGAGACACTCGGCGGCGCAGCAACGCACACGCAGATCAGCGGTGTCGCGCACTACGCAGTCGATGACGATGACGCATGTCTCGCGAAGCTTCGAGATCTGGTCGCGCAGTTACCGGCGGACAGCGGTCCGCGGACAACGGACAGCGAAGGCGCTGCCAGCGCCGAGAAGTTGTACGATCTGCTGCCACAGGATCACCGCATGTCATATGACATGCACGAGATCCTTCGCGTTCTTGTCGACGACGGCAAGCTCGACGAGTTCCAGGGCGAGCTCGCAAAGGAAATGATCTGTGGCGACGCGCGCATCGAAGGCATTCCCGTCGGCATCATTGCGAATCAACGGGGGCTTATCAAAGGCCGCGTCGGTGAGAAGCCGCGCTTTGGCGGAATTGTCTACGCCGAGAGCGCGGAGAAGGTGGCGTTCTTCATCGAGCGCTGTGACCGGCAGGGAATTCCGCTGCTCTTCATCCAGGATGTCTCTGGCTTCATGGTTGGTCCTGAGTCGGAACACGAAGGGGTGATTCGCTCCGGTGCGCGATTCGTTGAAGCAATGGCAACGGCGCGCGTTCCCAAGATCGTGCTGACGGTGAATCACGCATCGGGCGCGGGCTACTACGCGATGGCCGGCCAAGGTTTCGATCCCGACTTCATCTTTTCCTGGCCAACCGGTCGTATGGCGGTGATGGAAGGCGAAGCGGCAGTGCAGGCCGTGCATGGCCCGGCGCTGACTGAAGCCGCCAAGACGAAAAAGCCGCTCGATCCAGACACGCAAAAAGCAGTCAACGAAATGCGCGAAGACTATGAGCATCAGCTCGACGCGCGCTATGCAGCTGCGCGCGGCTTCGTCGACGCCGTGATCTACCCTGAAGACACTCGTGACGTGCTGGCGCTTGCGCTGCGCGCATCGCTTTCCAATCCGGGACCGCATCTGGGTCCTTTCGTACTTCCGCCAATGGCATGACAGAGAAAATCGTTCGCGTCGCATCAGGGCAGGGCTTCTGGGGCGATTGGCTCGACGCACCACGCCGGCAGGTTGAAGGTGGGCACGTCGACTACCTCATGCTCGACTATCTCGCCGAAGTCACGATGTCCATTCTGCAGAAGCAGAAGGAACGTGACCCGCAGATGGGCTACGCGCGCGATTTCATCGGCGCCATGGAGAGCGTACTGCCCGCAGTGACCGATCGCGGCGTGAAGGTGATCGCGAATGCCGGTGGTGTGAATCCCGTTGCATGCGCCGAAGCCGTGCTCGCAACCGCAAAGTCACGCGGCGCTGCCGGCAAGTTGAAGATCGGCGTCGTCACCGGCGACGATCTGCTCCCGCGCCTCGATGAACTCCTGTCGTCGGGACACGCACTCACACACATGGAAACCGGTGAGGCGCTGAGCACCGTGAGCGACCGTGTGCTCTCGGCGAATGCCTACATCGGTTCCACACCGATTGTCGAAGCGCTCGCACGTGGTGCCAATGTCGTCGTCACGGGTCGCTCGACGGACACGGCGCTCACCATGGCACCGCTCCGGCATGAATTCGGATGGGGCGCCGAGAGTTGGGATTTGCTCGCGGCAGGTATCATTGCGGGCCACATCATTGAATGCGGCGCGCAGTGCTCGGGCGGTAACTGTCTCTACGATTGGAAGAACATCCCCGACCTCGCCAACGTCGGCTACCCAATCGTCGAAGCGCGCGCCGATGGAACGTTCACCATCACGAAGCATCCGAACACGGGCGGCCGCATCAACGTCCCGTCGGTTACGGAGCAGTGCGTCTATGAGATGGGCGATCCCAACACGTACATCACGCCCGACGGCATCGCGGACTTCACCACGATCCATCTGGAAGATGCAGGCAAGGATCGCGTGCGCGTGTTTGGCATCAAGGGTCGCCCGGCAACCGACAAGCTCAAAGTGTCAATCGCGTACCGCGCCGGATTCAAGGCGGTTGGCACTCTCGTGTATTCGTGGCCGGACGCGCTCGAAAAGGCACAGCTTGCCGATCGCGTGCTTCGCGAGCGGCTCGACAACATGGGCCTCAAGTTCGATTCGCTGCTGACGGAGTTCGTCGGCGTCAGCGCAACGCATGGTCCGCTCGCGGGGCACGTGACAGACGTGCCAGAAGTGCAGTTGCGCATCGGTGTCCGTTCTGAAAACAGGAAGGATGTCGAGCGCTTCACTCGAGAACTCGCCCCGTTGGTATTGAACGGCCCACCGAGTGTCACCGGCTTCGCCGGCGGACGACCGAAAGTGGAAGAGATCGTCGCCTACTGGCCGGCGCTAGTGGACAAGTCCGTCGTGGAAACCAAGGTCGAG
>JBBQHJ010000254.1:0-7166 GCA_038323865.1 Gemmatimonadales bacterium | reverse complement strand
AGGAGTTGCTGCGTCAGGCGGCGCGGGCGGAGCAGGTGGTGGGCGCGGCGGCCCGCCTCCGGTCGCCGCCGATGCTTCGATCGACTCAGCTGGAAAAGCAGTGAAGCCTGGCACAGGCGTCTACGCCGTGCATTGCGCGGCCGGTGTGGGCTACGGCAATGGCTTTGCCGGCAACTCGCATCGTCATGCGCCCGACGGATGGATGCCGACCATGAAGTACCTCGTCGAAGAATTGCACGTCGACGTCAATCAGCGCGACAACAACGGCTACACGCCATTGCATCACGCCGCTGCGAGAGGCGACAACGAGATGATCAACTATCTCGTGTCGAAGGGCGGAGATGTTCGTGCCGTATCGACGAACTTCCGTACCGTGGCCGACATGGCGAACGGTCCCGTGCAGCGTTTGCGGCCGTTCCCTGAAACCGTTGCGCTACTCGAAAGGCTCGGCTCGAAGAACAGTCACCGCTGCGTCGGCTGCTGATCGGGAGCGAGCATCAACTTGATGTGTTCGTCGGCCTGCTGAAGGCCTCCTTCACCCGCTTCGAGTCCCACCTTCCCATCGGCATTCACGTCGCGGCCGAGCATCAGTTGCTCGGCCAGCGGTGCCATTTGACGAACGAGAGCAGCTGCATCGGCCGCTGACGTCGCGCTCTGCACCTGCTGCGCGAGGGCAAGGAGTTCATTTGCGCGCGTGACGGTATTGCGCGCGGCGGCCACAACGTGTGGTGCGTGCATCTTCACCTTGGCAGAGGCATTGTCTGCAGCGGCGGCGAGCTCGATATGCGTCGCAACTCCGCTAGCAGCTTTCTTCAGGCCGTATTTGAGGCCAGGGCCGAGCGCCACGATGGTTGGATCGATGGCATTGATCACGTGGCCTGCGTGCACCTTCATGTAATCGAGATTGTCCGGCTGACGTCCGGCCAACACGGCATGCGTTGCAGCAATGCGTGCTTCATCGTTGGCTACAGACAGCAGGCCCGCGCCGGCCGGCGTATCAGCAAAGCCGTTGAGCACGTGGCCGAGATGCACGCCCACGGCGCCAGCGGGGACCGTCACCTGTGGTCGCGTGGGCGGCACGTACGTGCCGGGAAGCGCCGAGCCCGTGACGGCAACAACCACACTATCGAAGATCTTTCTCGACGGCCCATCCGTGCTCACCAGAAATGCGCGTCGCCGAAACTCGGCTTCCGTGAGGCCGGCGCGCTCGATGACGCCTGTGATGTCGCCGTCGAGCTTCGCACGAAGTGTTGCCTGGGCGGACGGCGTCGTGTTTCGCGGAATGGCCAGCTGCACGTTCGCGGAATCATGCACGGCGTTGATCACCACCTGGAGCCGCGCGAGTCCATTGATGTCATCGCGCGATAGACGCGGTGCGGCCTGCGCCTGCACGGTGGTCGTCACCGCAATCATCAACACAAGAAACCGCATTCCACTCACCGTTACGCGTTGCAGGGTGACAGAAATTGCCTCGCTCATTTTGCCCTGTCCAGCCAGAGCCGAGCTTCCGGGTTGGCCGGGTCGATTCGAAGGGCCTTATTGAGGTAGTTCTTGCTCTCGCTCGTACGCCCGGCCACGAGGAGCGCTCGCGCCGCTAGAATGAACACCGCTGGATTGCCGTTGGCCTGTTCCGCCGCAGCCTGCGCCGCTTCAACCGCATCCGCTGCTCGGCCCGACTCGGCGTACGACAGCGCCAACAGTCCCACGTCGATTGGCGTGCCGTGACCGGAAGAAATCACGCGTTCCAGCAGTGAGCTTGCCAGTGCACCATCACCGCGCTCCGCGAGGAGTCCGCCGAGGTAGTGCATCGCATCGGTGCGGTTCGGGTTGCGCGCGAGTGCCGCCATCAAGGAGATGCGTGCCGAGTCGAGCTGTCCGATTCGCAATTGCGCGCGGCCGAGTTCGAGGTAGGCGTTGTCGCTTGGATACGCGGCCGCGAATTGCGAGAGATACGGCACGGCGCGAACTGGCTGCTTCATGCGGAGGTACAGCTGCCCAAGATGCGCTACGGCGTCGGAGTAGCCGGGATTAATCGTGAGTGCGCGGCGCAAGATGCCCTCGGCGTCAGTGAGACGCCCTTCGTTCACGGCAACCGACGCCAAGCCCGTGTACGCGTGGACATAGGAGGAGTCGAGCACGATCGCGCGCTCGTAGAGCGACTTGGCCTCCGCCAGACGCGGCGGATCGTGATAGAACATGGTCGCCGCGAGATTGTCGTGCGCGCGCGCGTTGTCGGGTGCATGGGCTACTGCGTCGCGCCACAGCGCTTCGGGATCATGGTAGAGGCGACT
Organism: Gemmatimonadales bacterium; assembly: GCA_038323865.1. GTDB lineage: Bacteria > Gemmatimonadota > Gemmatimonadetes > Gemmatimonadales > Gemmatimonadaceae > AG11. The sequence goes on along the minus strand of JBBQHJ010000254.1, from coordinate 4,875 downwards.
GCGTGCTCCAGTCAGCACCGCGAACAGGGCGGCAACCAGCACGACTGCGGCCACCTGACGTTTGTGCGGCCAATTGCGAAGTGCGCTGCGCGCCGCGAGTACCACGAGAACGAGCACGGGCAGCAACGCCAGGTACATGCGTCGTTCGGCGGCAATCTCCGTTGTGATGGGCACGACACTCGACGACGGCGCGAGTAGCAGAAAGAACGCACATCCGAGAAATGCGAGTTGCGGCCGCCGCTTCAGTGCGAACGCGGTGGCACCCATAAGGCACAGCACACCGAGACCACCGACCACACCGCGCCAGTCGTGAATGGGTCGGTATCCATAGTCAAGCGTAAAGCCGGCGGGCAACAGTACCAGTCGTAGATAATGGGTGATCGCCCAACCTTGACTGTAGAGATACGAGTACCACGGCACGCCGAGTCCAAAGCCGACGGTTCCAGATCGCGCGCCACCGGCGAGCATGGCCGCGCGCACGAGGGAGAGAATGCCGAGGGCGAGGTAGAGCGCTCTTCGGTCGGAGCGAACCCACGCCGCTCGCACACTCGTGTTCCGAACGAGGATGTCGAACAACAGCACCGCAACAGGTGCGGTCAGGATGACTTCTTTCGATGCCAATCCGGCGATGAAGGCAATGAGGGAGAGCAGACTCCATCGCCAACGTGATGACGACGCGTCGGCGTCCCAGGCGCGCGCGGCGGCATACAGTACCAACAGGTAGCACAGCGACACCAGTAATTCGGTGCGCTGCACGAGGTAGTTGACCGCTTCGCTCTGGATGGGATGCAATATCCAAAGTGCCGTGACGGCGAGCGCCATGTTCGCGCCGATCGCCGACTGCACGAGCAGGAATATCAGCGCGCCACAGAGGAGATGGAGCAGCACGTTTCCCACGTGATGCACCACCGTCTTGTTCGCGCCATCGGGGTCTGGCCGCTCATCGACCGAGAGCATGCGATTGATGCCGTTGTCGATGGCAAACGTATAGTTTACGAGCGGACGGCCCGACACGCTTGTGTTCTCTGGCGGAGACAGCGCTGATGGCAGATGTAGCGTGCGAATGCTTGCATTCGCCGGTATGCTCGCGACGTCGTCGAATTCGTAAGGCGCCTGCAAGGCGGGAGCGTACGCGACGACGGTCGCCACCAGGACAAGGAGCGCGGCAATAGACGTGGAGCGAGTCATCGTGCGCAACGTTGCGACGTCGCGCAGCCGCTCGCAATTAGTTGTCAAAGTTCCTTGACGATGGTGACGCGAAATCGTAGCGTCTGGTCTTCGGAACTAAGCAATGCGCGGCGGGTCTCTCTCCGCCATCCCCTACGCGTCGTCCGCGCCATGCCCCCACGCCTTTCGTCGTTCTCTCCCACCGAGGATTCTGTGAAGATGAAGACAGTTCGCTGGAGACTATTACTTACCACAGCGTTCCTGTATCTCGGCCTTTCGCCAATCGTGGCCGCTCTCAGCGCGCAGGGGACAATTTCCGGACGCGTAACCACGGAGGCGGGTCTCCCGCTTCCGAATGCCAGAGTGCTCGCACTTGGCACAACGGCGGAGGCGACGACTGGCGAAGATGGCCGCTATACGCTGCGCAACGTGCGCACGGGCACCGTCGAGGTGCAGGCACTGCGAGTGGGCTACCGTTCACTGAAGAAGACCGTGACGGTCGTGGGAGGCCAGGTCACTGACCTCAATCTTTCACTCGCCACAACGCTGATTCAGCTGACGGAAATCGTCACCACCGCCACTGGGCAGCAGCGCAAGTCGGAGCTCGGCAATGCCGTCGCCACGCTCGGCGACGTCAACCAGCGCGTCGAGGAAACCTCGATCACCAACGTCGCCGACCTGCTGGTCGCCAAGACGCCGGGCGTGATCCTGCTTCCAAGCCCCGTCGTTGGCGGTGCACCGAATATTCGTATTCGCGGCATCTCCTCCATCTCGCTGGCGAATACGCCGATCTGGTACATCGACGGAGTGCGCTACGCGACCAGCACGAGCGCGACCAACCCGGTCGGCGCCGCAAACTCTGCCGGCTCCACCCCATTGAGCTTGCTCAATAATTTGAGCCCGGAAGAGATCGAGGATATCGAGATCGTGAAGGGTCCCTCGGCGGCCACGCTGTATGGAACGAACGCCGCGAATGGCGTCATCGTGGTTACCACCAAGCACGGCCGGCCTGGCCAGGCACGGTGGAACTGGACAGGGGAGTCGCGCACGATTTCTGATCGCAATCACTACCAGGAACAGTACGCGAACTTCGGAAAGAAAATCTCGTCGGCCGGCGTGCTGGGCGGTCTTACGCGGTGCCAGCTGGCCGTGATGCAGACGCCCAAGTTCTCCGCAGCACAGGGCGCAACCTGCGTTTCGGATTCGCTCACGACGTACGACTATCTGAGTGATCCCGATGCCACCTTCATTCACCTCGGCCGCGGAAGCCTGTTCGGCCTGAACGTGAGTGGCGGAACCGAAGGGGTGCGCTACTTCGCCAGCGGCGACGTGGACAATGAGTTCGGGCCCATCCAGATGGCGCAGCGCGACATCAACTACTACCAGAGTCTGGGCACGGTCGTCACCAACTCCATGTTCCACCCGCGCCAGCAGCAGAAGCTCAACTTCCGCACGAACATCTCGGCCGCGGTCAACCCGAAGTTCGACCTCACGGCGAACGCCGGTTTCGGCAAGACAAGCAACATCATCGAGCCTGATAACTCCGCGATCATCGCCCTGCTGTACCTCGGGCAGTCCGGCTTCGGTTACAAGGGGTGCCCAAAGGGCACTGAGAATACGGGATGTGGACTCGACAAACCCTCCGTCGACCCCACCGGTTTTCCGCTCAATGATGCCAACTCGTTTGCGCCCGGCAGCGTAATGCAGTTCATCTACCCGGTGGACGTGCAGCGTTTTACCGGCAGCCTCCAGGGCAACTGGCGGCCGCTCTCGTGGATGACTAATGACGGCACCGTCGGTGTGGATCTCGTCGACCAGAACGTGTCGCACGTCTGCCGCATCAACGAGTGCCCGAATTCGGGCGCCACGTCGCGCGTTGGCAATGTGTACATCCAGCAGGACAATCGCCGCAACTTCTCGGCGAAGTTCGGTAGCACCGGCGCATGGCAGGCAAAGCCCTGGCTGAACCTGCGCACCACGGTTGGCGCTGACTACACGAATGAAGAGCGTGATGGGACGTTCTCGCAGGGTCGCGGACTGCCGGTCGGTGGGTCCACCCTCCAGGCGACATCCACGTTCGTGCAGTACAGCGCCACGTACCCCACCGCCGTCAAGACGCTCGGTTACTACGCACAGGAGCAGTTCGCCCTGCGTGATCGGCTCTTCCTCACGGTCGCGGCGCGCGAAGACCAGAACAGCGCCTTTGGTACGAACTTCCAGAACATCATCTATCCGAAGCTCCAGGCCTCCTGGATCATTTCGGACGAAACGTTCTTCCCCAAGCGCGAGTGGCTGAGCAACCTGCGTCTGCGGACCTCGTACGGCGCCAACGGCGTGCAGCCGCTCCCAACGGACGCGTTCCAGCAGTTCTCCACGACCGTCGCCAATCTGGATAACAAGGATGCAACAACGGGTACGGATCTCGCCGGCCTCACGGCGAGCAACCCCGGGAATGCGTCACTCAAGCCCGAGCGCTCGTCCGAACTCGAGATGGGCTTCGAGGCCGACATGTTCGACCGTCGCATCCATATCGACTACACGCATTACGACAAGAAGACGACGGATGCGCTCATTGCCGTCCCGATTCCGTCTTCGGTCGGCGCACCAGTGACCTCGCTGCGTCAGAACATCGGTTCCACGCAGAACAAGGGGCACGAGCTGCAGATCAATGCCTCCGTGCTCGACACGCGTCGGTTATCGTGGGACGTGACGTTCAGTGCATCGCGCAACGACAATAAATGGCTCGACCTGGGTATCGATCCGGCAACCGGTAAGCAGCGCGTGATCGGTGCAGGGACCAATCTCCAGCAGCGGAAGGACTATCCGCTATACGGGCTCTGGTACCGCAACTTCTCGTATGCCGACGCCAACGGCGACGGCGTCATTCAGCGGTCTGAAGTCGCGGTGGATACGTCGCTTTCATTCCAGGGCATTCCCTTCGCCAAGGATCTGATTTCCCTTGCGAGCGGCTTTGATCTGTTCCAGAAGCGCATCCGTATCAACATGCTGTTCGATCACAAGGGCGGCGGAAAACTCCTCGAGGGCAACTACTTCCAGTGCTCCTCCACGCCGCAGGCGTGCCGTGAGACACAGGACCCCAAGTCGCCGCTCGAATTGCAGGCGCGCGCCGTTGCACTCAAGTACGGCACCTCGGTGAACGGCACTACGTACACCACACGTGCCGGCTACGTCGTGCCCTTCGACTTCTGGAAGTTCCGCGAGCTCTCCGCGGTGTACACGATTCCCGAGAACGTTGCGGCCCGTGCCCACGCTGGAAAGGGCTCCACCTTCATGATCGGCGTTCGCAACATCCATACGTGGACGAATTTCACGGGTGTCGATCCGGAGCAGAACTACGGAACGAGCACAACGAGCGAGCTCCAGCAGGACTTCAACACCAGCCCGACCCCGTCCTACCTCACGCTGCGTCTCAACCTCCACTACTAACCGTGCCTATCCCGATGATCACGACTACGGAACGCACAGGCGTGCGGTGGACTCGCTTGGTGATGGTCGCAGTCGCCATCACCGCCATCGCCGGCTGTGATCGCCTCAAGACCGAGCTGCTTGCTCCACAGAATCCGGGTCTCGTCGATCCGAGTGCCGTGGGCTCGCCAGCCGCAGCCATGGCTCTGCGCGTCGGAGCACTCGGACGCTTCAAGCAGGTGCAGGCCGGTGAGTCCATCTGGCAGTACGCCGGTACCCTCG